>JAGOCP010000101.1 GCA_017998715.1 Thermoanaerobaculia bacterium
TCGGCGTGCTGTCGAACGCCATCTTCCTCGATGTCCTCGACGACGACTTCGCGCGCCTCGAGCTGCGCCGCCGCCTGCTCGAGAAGATCCCGCCGGCCGAGCGTGAAGGGCACCATCCGGTGCGCGGCATGCTGCTGCGGCCGACCGCGGATCTCGGCGCGCTCGCCTCCCGCTACCAGCACGAGCTGCCGCGCGCCTTCCGTTTCCTGGTCGGCGGCCTCGGCACGCGCGAGGGCGAAGGGGGGGACTTCCTGTCGCTGGTGATGTTCGTTCCGGAGTACTTGGAGCGCCTGATCGAGCTCGGCGAGAAAGACGCCGCCGCGCGCGGCGGGGAGCTGCTCGACTTCGTCGACGGTTAGGCGGGCTCTTTCAGGCGACGGCTTCGTTCGCCGCTCGCCGCACGACGAAAACCGAAGCCGGCGGCAGGTTGATCCAGGTCATGCTCTCGCGGTGGGATTCGAGACCCATCTCTGCCAGGAGGCCGCGGGCCGCGGGAAAGAACAGCGAGTAGGTGAACTGCACGATGTGGCCGCCGGGCCTGAGCAGCGCGAGCATCGCCTCGAGCAAGAGCTGCTGCTCCTCGCGCGGCCGGGTGAGCATGCCCAGGCCGGAGACCACGACGTCGGCGGTGCCCGCCGGCACGCGGGAGCCGGCAAGAAGCTCGGCCGCGTGGGTGGCATCCCCCTCGATCACCTCAACAGCGGGAAAGCGCCGGCGAAGCAGCTCGCAGAAAGCCGGCACGGCTTCGATGACGACCAGCCTGGGAATGGCCTTCGCCACCAGGGCGTCGGTGAGCGCCCCTGTCCCGCCGCCGAGCTCGACGACCGACTGCGCACTTCCGACCGCCGCCGCCACTGCCTCCGCCAGCCGCCGGCTGCTCGGACTCACCGCGGCGACCGACATCGGCTTCTTCAGCCACTCGCGGTAGAAGTGCGCTGTCGCCTCCCGCTGCTCCTGATCGCGCTGTTTCTGCGTGTCCGGATGCGGGGAGCTCGGGGGAGGCATGAGGGGATTGTACGGGATCCCGACCGCCCGTGAACCTCCGCCTGCTTCAGCCGCAGGCCGGGCAGGGGCCGCAACCGGCATCGAAGATGATCCGCCAGCTGCCGTCGACCTGGCGCTGCCAGACGGAGTTGTAGAGGCCCTTGACCTCGATCTCCTTGCCGTCCTTGTCCTTGGTGCGGATCACCCACGGTCCGCGGGAGAGGCCGAGGTTGCCGTCGGCCGAGAGCTCGACGACCTCCGGGTGCCACTCGAAATAGGGCCGGGCGGGGCCGAAGAAGTCCTTCCAGCCGGCGACGACCGCTGTCTTGCCGCGCGTCACCGTCCGACCGCTGACGAAGACCGTCCCCTCGTCGAGCAGCGCCGCGAATGCCTCTGGCTTGTCGTCCATCACCGCCTTGGCGAAGGCGATCTCCACCGCCCGCACCTGCTCGATGCGCGCCGCGCGCTCGGCGGCGGCATCGGAGGCATTGGCCGCCACTCCCACCGAGCTTCCCGCCACCGTCGCCAACAGGCCCAACACCGATGCCAGATTCCGTCGTCGCACAATGACTCCCCAGTCTGCGAGATTGACCGCCGCCTTGGCGTCTTACCCTTGTACGAAAGAAGTCTCCAGGGAGTTGCCCATGACTATAGCTGGTGACCATGGTGATACGCTGGTGACCATGAAGACCATCGCCGCCGGCGTGTTCAAGGCCAAGTGCCTGCAGATCATGGATGAGGTCGGAACGACCGGCGAGTCCGTCATCGTGACCAAGCGCGGCCGTGCGGTAGCCAAGCTGGTCCCGGTTCGCGAGGCGGACCCCAGCTCCATCTTCGGCTGCATGCGCGACTCGGCCCGGATCGTCGGCGACATCACCCTCTCTCCTTGGCAGGAAGAGTTCGGGGATCGCGATCCGATCGTCGAGAAATGGGAGAGGCTCAACAAGTGATCGTGCTCGACACTCACGCCTGGGTGCAGTTGGGACTCGATCCCGACAGATTGTCGCGCCGGGCCCGTTCCGCGATCCGGCGCCAGCGCCACGGGGTCGAAATCTCGGCGTTCACTCTCTGGGAGACTGCCTGGCACGTGCGGCGAGGCCACATCCAGCCGAAAAAACCGCTGCAGGAGTGGCTGCCGGAGTTCGCCGCCGCCCTCCAGTCGCGAGTTCACGCTCTCTCGACGGAGATCGTCGTTCAGGCGGCGATGCTGGCGCCTGCTTTTCCTTCCGACCCCGGCGACCGCCTGATCACCGCGACGGCGATCGTGCTGCGCTGTCCGCTGGTGACGGCCGATGAGAAGATCCGCGCCGCGAACGTCGTCGAGACGCTCTGGTAGCCGCTGGCGCCGCCGTCAGGCGACCGTGACCTCCAGGTCGCCGTCAGGCGACCGTGATCTCCAGGTCGCCGTCAGGCGACCGTGATCTCGTTACAGAGGTAGACGTCCTGGATGGCGTTCAGCAACGCGACGCCTTCGGCGCGCGGGCGCTGGAACGCCTTGCGGCCGGAAATGAGACCCATGCCGCCGCCGCGCTTGTTGACGACTGCCGTACGAACCGCCTCCGCGAGATCGCTCTCTCCCGCCGAGGCGCCGCCCGAGTTGATCAGGCCGATCTTCCCCATGTAGCAGTTCGCCACCTGCCAGCGCACGTAGTCGACCGGATGGTCGGCGACAAGCTCGCCGTAGACTTTCTTGTGGGTCTTGCCGAACTTGGGCAGGAAGTTGTATCCGCCGTTGAGTGTCGGCAGCTTCTGCTTGATGATGTCCGCCGACAGCGTCACGCCGAGGTGATTGGCCTGCGCCGTCAGGTCAGCGGACGTATGGTGGTCGACGCCGTCCTTGGCGAAGGCGGGATTCCTCAGATAGCACCAGAGAATCGTCGCCATGCCCATCTCGTGTGCCGCGGCGAAGGCCTCACCGACCTCCTCGATCTCGCGGTCGGCGTCGTCCGAGCCGAAGTAGATCGTCGCCCCGACCGCCGCGCAGCCCATGTCCCAGGCCTGCTCGACGCGGGCGAACATCGTCTGCCGCGCGCCGTTGGGATAGGTCAGCAGCTGGTTGTGGTTGATCTTGAGGATGAACGGGATCTTGTGCGCGTACTTGCGCGCCACCAGACCGAGACCGCCCAGGGTGCAGGCGACCGCGTTGCAGCCCCCTTCGATCGCCAGCTCGACGATCTTCTGCGGATCGAAGTAGTCGGGATTGGGCGCGAAGGAAGCGGCGGCCGAGTGCTCGATCCCCTGGTCGACCGGCAGAATCGATAGATAGCCGGTCCGTGCCAGCCGGCCGGTCGCGTGAATGCGTTCGAGGTTCACCATCACCTGCGCGTTGCGGTCCGAGTCGCCGAAGCTCGCCGCGACATGGTCGGCAGCGGGGATGCGGATGCGCTCCTTCGGAACGCCCTTGCAGGTAAACGTCAGGAGGCTCTCGGCGTCGGCGCCGAGCTGCGACTGGATGCGGTCGATCGTGCTCATCTCACTCCCCTTCCTCTGGCTTGCGCTGGCAAAGTATTCCACATCATTTCAGTCGCGTCGCGAGGGCTCGCCGGGGCGCGAACCGGTTCCGCGTCTTCCCTTCCGATCGCGCCGGCGACGGGCGATCTGCTCGCGCGCCGCGCGCTCCACCTCCGCGAGATCGGCGCGCAGACCGGCGAGCGCAGGCTCCGCGAGAGCCTCGCCGGCGAAGCTCTCGCGCAGGTAGCTCCCAACCAGGCGCGACGTCGCCGGTGCGGCGTCGGGCAGCCGCCGCTCTGCGAGATCGACCAGGGCGAGCGGCGCCAGCCAGGGCTCGACACCCAGCCCCGCGCCGCCGAGCGCGGCGCGCAGAGCGAGGTAGGCGCGGGTGGCGCTCCAGACCTCCCGACGCCGCAGCAGCAGAACGATTCCGACCAGGGCGACGAGCGCCGCTCCGCCAACCGACCAGACCCGCAGGTCGCGCCACAGCGGCGTCGGCGCCAGCTGGCCCGGCGCCGCCGCGGCGGGCGCGCTCGCGGAAGCGGCTGCGGGCGGCGCCGCAGATTGCGGCCCTCGCGTCGCCCGGAAAAGGTCCCTGGTGAACTGCTCCCAGAGCGTGCGCAAGCGGAAGATGATGCCGACCTGATCGTAGAAGTCGAACGAGATCACGTAGCGGTCCCAACGGAAGAGGACGAACTCCCAGGCCTCTCGCACAGAGCCGAAGAGGCTCTCCGCCTCGCTCGTCGGACGCCCGGCGGGGGGCGTCGGATCGAAGATCCGCCATCCCGTCTCCGGCAGGTACCCCTCCACCCAGGCGTGGGCGTTCGACTGCCGTACCACCCAGGTGCGCTCCCACGGCGCGAACTCGGCGCCGAGGAAGCCGGTGACGAGGCGCGCCGGAATCCCCTGCGAACGCAGCAGCAGCACCATTGCCGAAGCGAAGTACTCGCAATGCCCGCGCTTGGCTTCGAGCAGGAAGTGCTCGATCGGCTGTTCTCCCCCCCGCCCGATGAACTCCAGGGTATAGCCGTACTCGAACAGCAGGTGGCGCTCGATCCGGCCGGCGCGCTCGGCCGGCGTGCCGCTCCCCGCCCATTCCGCAGCGAGCGCCGCGATCGGCGGGGTCACGCCCGACAGGTCGAGTGCCGCGTCGGCATCTCCAGGAGGATCGGCGAGCGAGACCTCGACCGCGCCGAGATCCACCTTGTAGTCGAGGATCGCGCCCGGCATTACCTTGAGGAAGAGCGCGCCGCCCTGGTCGAGATCGACCTGCGCGAGATCGAGGTCGACGGCGAGCGTCTCCATCGGCAGGATCAGGCTGGTCGAGCGCAGCGGCTCGAGCGCGATCTCGACCGCCCCGGTGCGGGCACCCGGGGCGAGGCGAAAGAACCCCTCGCGGGGATTGCGTCGCAGCGTGCGGCTGGTCTTGCTGCGGCGCCAGGTGCGGCCCTGCCAGACATCGTAGGTCGCCGCCTTGAAGCGCATCGCTCCGGGCGGTGATGTCGTTCCGGAGAAGGCCAGGCGCAGGGCAATCTGCCGGTTGTCGCGGATCCGGCCGATGAGGTCGAGACTCATCGCGTCCGAGAAGCCGGCGCGCGCCTCCAGCGGCCCGCCGCCCCCGCCGGGCGCCATGATGTAGGGCGAGCGCACGCGCGGCAGCAGCGCGAACAGAGGCACCGCGAGGAGCAGTGTCGCCGCCACGGCGCCGACCAGGAAGGAGCGCAGCGGCAACTCCGGAGGGTCGAGATCGCGGTGCCCGAAGCTCGCCAGCACGTGCAGATAGACGAAGCGCACCATCAGCACGACGGTCAGGACCAGAAAGACGACCAGGTAGAGAACGACCGTCGGGTGCACGCTGGTCGCCATCGAGGCGAGGAAGAGGAAGAAGATCCCCATCCAGGTCGGCCACTTCTGCTTTTCTTCGCGCAGCGACCAGAGCTTGGCCGCGACCGTGAACAGCGCCAAGTGAAGGATCGGGCGGAGCAGTTGCACCCGGCCCGTGGCCGCGAAGTCGAGCACCAGCACCGGCAGGTAGGCGAGCCCGATGAGGTTCAGCCAGCGATTGGAGAGCCAGCGCCCCGACTCCTCTCCGCCACCGGGCCCGCCGCCGCCGCGGGCGGCGCGCAGCAGGAAGAACAGGACCGCCGCTTCGAACAGGGCGAGCACCGGCCATTCGAGCAGCTGGTTGAACGGCAGCGGCAGCGGAGCGAGGAGCGCCGACAGGCCGAGCAGCAGGCGCTTCTCGCGCGCGTAGGTCACGCGCGGCCACCTGGATCGCGCGCGCTATTCACGCGCACCTGCCTGGGATCGCGCGCGCTATTCACGCGCGCTCGGGTCCGAAGGCGAGGTGCAGCGAGCGGGCGCCGGGGTGGGAGGCGCAGAGCTCGGTGCGCTGGCGCGGCCGCGCCTCGACCAGCGCCAGGCGCTCGAGGATCGCCCGCCGATGGCGCGTGCCGACACCGAATGGCAGGGTGCCATCACGCGACACCAGCTCGACTTCGTAGCCGCGCTCCAGATGGTCGACTGCTGCCGTCGCGGCCTCGCTCACCAGATGCTCGAAACGGCTCTCCGCCGCCGCATCGGCGAGGCGGCCGGTCGCGTTGTCGAGGACGATCGAAAGCCGGCGGCTCTCTTCGCTCTCGCGCTCCATGAAGACGAGGGCGCCCGTCTGAGCCGACTTCTTCCAGTGAATGCCGCGCGGGTCGTCGCCGGCGCGGTAGCCGCGCAAGGCATGGAGCTCGTGCCCCCAGCCCGGCCGCGGCGCCGACTCGTCGCCGACTGAACCGGTCGGCTGAATCTCGAGACCGGCAGGCGCGAAGAGCTCGGGATAGACCAGCAGCTCGACGGCGAGCGGCACGCGCATACCCTTGCGAAAGAGCCCGAGCGGAAAGAGCGACGAGAAATGGGCGAACTCGAAGCGATGGCGGCCGCGCCGCGGCAGCATGAGCTCGAGATTACCGAAAGCGCTCTTGCCGGCCGGCAGGTGCGGGACCAGCCGCGGGGATCCCTTGAGCGTCACCGAGAAGAGCAGCAGCCAGCGCGACCAGCGGCGGCTCCGGTTGGTGATCGTGAACGGCAGAGGGAAGGGACGCCGGGCGAAGAGCTCGCCCGGATCCTCGACCGCGACGACGAGCTTCTGCAGATTCATCCGCGACACCACCCCCGAGACCACCAGCATGGCGAGCATGCAGGCCAGCACCAGGTAGAGCGCGTTGTTGCCGGTGTTGGTCGCCGCCGCCGCCACCACCACGGTGAGCAGGACGAACCAGAGGCCGATCTTCGTGATGCGGATCCCTTCGGGGATGCCGCGGCGAGCGCGCGCCGCGACCAGCCTGCGCCAGCGCCCGCCGGGCGCGGGCGAAGCGACGGCGGCGCCTGCGAGCGGAGCCAAGGTGGCGCTCAGATCGGCAGCGGGGTGCCGTGGACCAGGACTTCCACCGCCCGCCGGGCGGCTTCGAGCCCGCTGGCGCCGCGGCGCAACACGACGCGATGGGCGAGCACCGCCGGCGCCAACCGCTGGACGTCGTCCGGCACTGCGAAATCGCGGCCCTCGAAGAGCGCCAGCGCCTGCGCGGCGCGGTAGAGGCCGAGCGCCCCGCGAGTCGAGATACCGAGCTGAAACTCCTCGCTACGGCGTGTCGCCTCGGCCAGGGCGAGGATGTAGTCGGCGAGCTTCTCGGCGACCTTGACGCGTTGCACGCGCTGCTGCAGCTCGCGCACCTCTTCCGCCGAAACCACCACCGCCAGCCCTTCGAGCTCGCGTTCGACGCCGCCCGAAAGCAGCAGCTCGCGCTCCGCCGCGCGCGCCGGATAACCCAGACGCAACGACATCTCGAATCGGTCGAGCTGCGACTCCGGCAGCGGAAAAGTCCCCAGGTACTCATGCGGATTCTGCGTCGCGAGGACCAGGAAGGGATCGGGCAGCGGCAGGCGCTGCCGTTCGATCGACACCTTGCGCTCGCTCATCGCCTCGAGCAGCGCCGACTGCGTCTTCGGGGTGGCGCGGTTGATCTCGTCGGCCAGAACGATGTTGGCGAAAAGCGGCCCGGGGACGAACTCGAAGCGCTCCTGGCGCTGCTGAAAGACCGACACGCCGAGGATGTCGGAAGGCAGCAGATCGCTGGTGAACTGGATGCGCTGAAACTCGAGACCGAGAGAGCGCGCGAGCGCCTGCGCGAGCGTAGTCTTGCCGACCCCCGGAACGTCTTCGATCAGCATGTGGCCGCGCGCCAGCAAGCAGACGATCGCCAGCCGTACCGCTTCGGAGTTGCCCTTGTAGACCCGGGCGATGTTCGCTTCGAGTCGGGCCAGGGGGCCCGGACCCGAGCCGGCAGCGAGCCCGCCGGCGTCGACGCCTGCCCGGAATCGCGATTCGGAACCGGAGGTCGTCACGGAAAGAGATTGTAGCGGACGATGGCCCACAGCGCCGCGAAACCGTCCTTCCAGCCGATCTTCTTGCCTTCGGCGTAGGTGCGGCCGTGGTAGGAGATCGGCACCTCGTAGATCCTCGCCCGCAGCCGCGCGAAGCGCGCCGTGAGCTCGGGCTCGATGCCGAAGCGATTGGATCGCAGGACGACGCCGTCGAGGAGGCTGCGGCGGAAGAGCTTGTAGCAGGTCTCCATGTCGGAGAGATTCAGATCCGAGAACATGTTCGAAACGGTGGTGAGGAACCGATTGCCGAGGGAGTGCCAATAGAACAGCACGCGGTGCGGCCCGCCGGCGAAGCGCGAGCCGAAAACCACGTCGGCGCCGTCTTCGAGCACCGGCTGCAGCAGCTTCGGGTAGTCCCGGGGGTCGTACTCGAGGTCGGCGTCCTGGACGACGATCCACTCGCCTCGCGCCTCGGCGAAGCCACGCCGCAACGCCGCCCCTTTGCCCCGGTTCCTGGGTTGCTCGAAGAAGCGCAGCGGCACCTCCGACGACGAGCGCGAGGCGACCAGGCGGCGCAGCAGGTCGCGCGTGCCGTCGGTCGAGCCGTCGTCGACGACCACCATCTCGAGCCCGACTCCCGCCGGCAGCGGCGCCGCCCCGACCCGGCGCAGGAGCTCGGCGATCGTCCGCTCCTCGTTGAAGGCCGGAATTACCACTGAAAGCACGCGCGTCATGGCGGGCTAGCCTATCCCGGCGCCGGGTCGATTCTCATTGACAACCGCGGCCGAAGCGCTTAGCTTGACGGGCCGGTCCTGGTTTTGCATTCGGAGCCTTTTCCTATGCCCTCTCGCGCGCGTTACGCCCTGTTCGGATTCACCGCCATCGCCATCGGCTTCCTGCCGCTCTCGCCCGCGGCGGCCACCAGCGTCAAGCTGGTCAACGATTTCCGGTTGATCGACCAAGCCTCGATCGCGGTCGTCGCCCGGGTCGTCGGCACCGTTCCGGCACCCGGACTCGAGCGGCCGGTCACCGACTATCTGATGACCGTCGATCGTGTCCTCAAGGGGACGGTCGGCGAGAGCACGATCCTGGTGCGCGTCCCCGGCGGCCGTGCCGCCAACGGCATGGAGCTCAAGATCTGGGGGGCACCGACCTTCAGCGAAGGCGAGCGCGCGCTGCTCTTCCTCGGCCGCCATGCCGATGGCAGCTATCGGATCCTCCATCTGGTGCTCGGCGCTTTCCGCGAAGCGCGGATGGCCGGGCACGCAGTTGCCTATCGTGACCTTTCCGAGGTCGACGTGCTCGACGGCGCCGAGGCGCAGGCGAGCGAAACGCGCAAGGTGCGGGACTTCGACCGCTTCGCCGACTGGATCGCGGACCGTGCCGCGAACCGGCTCGAGGTGCCGAACTACTACCTCTTCCTGCCCGCGGACAGCGCGAACTCGCTGCTGCCGATGTTCACTCTGCTGGGCGACAACGGCCGCAACTCGCGCTGGTTCGAGTTCGACTCCGGCGGCCAGATTACCTGGCGCATCGACCCCGATCCGCTCGCCGGCTTCAGCGGCAGCCCCTCGGACGCCTTCCGCAACGCCCTCGGCGCCTGGAACGCCGAATCCCACACACCGATCAAGTACAACCTCGCCGGCACCTCGGGCCTCGTCGCCGGATTCGACCACTTCGACAGCCAGAACGTCCTCCTCTTCGATGATCCCAACGACGACGTCGAGGGCAACTTCAGTTGCTCGTCCGGCGGCACGCTGGCGATCGGCGGTCCCTGGTTCGACCCGAATACGACCGGCCGCTGGAACAACGAGACCTTCATCCGCATCCAGGGCGCCGACATCGTTTTCAACAACGGCATCTCGTGCTTCTTCCAGAACTCCTCGAACCCGACCAAGGCCGTCGAAGAGCTCATGGGGCACGAAACCGGGCACACTCTCGGACTCGGCCATTCGAGCGAGAATCCCGGCGAAACCAACCAGACGCTGCGCGACGCCCTGATGTACTACCGCGTGCACAACGATGGCCGCGGTGCCCGCCTGTCGAGCGACGACATCGCCGGCCTGCGCCGCCTGTACGACAAGACCTTCAACAGCGGCGGCGGTGGCGGTGGCGGCGGAAACAACAACGGTTGCCCGGCGAACACCCTGTGCCTGGTCAACAAGCGCTTTCAGGTCTCGGCGGTGTGGAACAGCCAGTTCAACGGCCAGAGCGGCTCGGCGGGCGCCATCGCGAATACCGATGTCGCCGGGTTCCTCTACTTCACCGACCCGAACAACATCGAGCTCATCGTCAAGGCGCTCGATTTCGGCGACCGGGTGCTCTTCTTCTACGGCCAGCTGACCAACCTGCGCTTCACCATCAGCGTCCTCGATACCCGGACCGGCGTCACCAAGACTTACCAGAACACGACGGGCGACTGCGGCGGACTCGACAACAACATGGCGGCAGCGAGCGCGATCTTCACGACGGAGGCCCCGCAAGGTTCGGCGACCCTGCTCGAAGCGGCTTCCTGCCAGAGCAGCACCAACGCCGTCTGCCTGGTGAACAACCGCTTCCGGCTCGAGCTCGACTGGGCGAACCAGTTCGACTCGACGAGCGGCCGCGGCGTCGGCAAGAAGCTCTCCGATCTGACGGCAGCCTTCTCGTTCACGGATCCGGCAAACCTCGAGGTTCTGGTGAAGACGCTCGATTTCGGCGACCATGTCCTGGTCTTGTACGGAACGCTGTCGAATCTCGCCTATACCCTCAGGGTCACCGAGACGACGACCGGGCGAGTCAAGACCTACGTCAACGCAGCCGGGAACTACTGCGGCGGCCTCGACAGCAACGCTTTCTGAGCCGGCGAATCGTCGCCGCGCGCGCGTCGCGCGACTGCCAGCGCCAGGCCCAACGCCAAGGCGGCGACCGCAAAGCAGCCACGCGTCCAGACGAGCAGGGCGTGGGAGCCATAGTGCTCGAAAGCGAAGTCCGGGAAGCGGGGACCCGTCAGCGGGCGCCCGGCCTCGCCGAGCGCACTCCGCCCGAGGAGCTTCGACGCCGTCGTGGCAGCGGCTCGCGGCAGCAACTCGAGAGCCTGCAGGAGCGGCGATTCGTCGAGCCGCCAGCCGCCGGCCGCGAGCTCGGATTCCGACCAGGCGAGCGGCGCGTCGAGGTCGCTGAACGGCACGAGCAGTGGCGCCACCGAGACGATCAGACTCGCGGCGACCAGAGCGACGATCGCCAGTCGCCAGGCCCGGCCGCGTCGCCAGCGGGAAATGACCTCCGCTGCGGGCAGAATCCATAGCGGCAAGAGCGGCACCAGGAAGCGCGGCCCCCAGCTCCCCCCGCCGAACCACTGGTAGTAGCGCGAGATCAGCAGCAACCAGGCGACACTCGCTGCCAGGAGCGCCAGCGCGCAGGTCCGATCGCGCCGCCAGAAGGCCCGCGCCCCCAGCAGGGAGAGCACCAACACCGGGCAGTACCAGAGAACTCCCTTCGCCGGAGAGGCCAACAGCCCGGAGAAACCGACGGCGAACGCCGCAGTAAAGTTGCCTGCCTCTTTGCCGTAGCCGGTCTCGAAAAGACCGCCGAAACGACTCCAGTTATAC
>JAGOCP010000409.1 GCA_017998715.1 Thermoanaerobaculia bacterium
CGCGGCACCCTGGCCACCATGATCGAGAGCCTGCCGCACGCCGGAGCGATGCGACGCGCCGGCCGTATCGTGCCGTTGCCGCTCGCCGCTGAAGCGATGGAGATCGAGCTGCCGATCGGTCGTCGAACGGTGATGAGCATCGCCTGGGGAGATATCGCGACCGCCTGGCGCACGACCGGCATTCCCGACATCCGGACCTTCACCAGCGTGCCGGCCCGGACCGTGCGGCGCCTGCGCCGACTGCGCCCGCTGCTGCCGCTCGCCGGCTGGAAGCCGGTGAAGCGCCTGCTCGAGCTCTGGGTACGGCGCACGGTGACCGGCCCGAGCGCCGCCCAGCGCAGCGCCGGCCGCAGCTGGATCTGGGGCGAGGCGCGCAACGCGGCGGGCGAGCGCGTGACGCGGAGCTTCCGGACGGCCGAGGGCTACGCCCTCACCGCGTGCACCGCGGTCGAGGCGCTGATCCGCGTCGAGGGCGGCGCCGTAGCGCCCGGCGCCTGGACGCCGGCGCGTGCCTTCGGCGCAAAGTTCATCGCCGAGTTCGACGATGCGAGCGCAAGCGGGCGAGAGCCGGGGCGTGAATAACCTTTTTCTGGGAGCACCGTATCTTCCGGTGAAGGCGAGAGAAGAGCTCTCTCCTCCAGTTTCTCCTTGGGAAGGGCGCCGCGATCGACGGCGCCCTCTTTTTTTGTCGCCCGGCGCTGCGTCTACAATGGTGTCGCGATGCGCCGCCTTCTCCTCCTGCTCGCCGCTGCCGCCGCCGTAGCGCTGGGCTGGGTCGGACTGACGACGCTCTCGACCGGCTCCTCGATCGCCCACGGCGCACCCTGCCCGCGCAACTGGAGTTGGGCAGACGCCTACCTGCCGCGGCAGAGCCCCCTCGAGTCGCGTGCCTTCCGCGTCGGCAAGGCAAGCGCCAGGATCTGCTACGGCAGCCCGGCGTTGCGTGGAAGGATGATGATCGGTGGCGATGCCGTGCCCTACGGCAAGCTCTGGCGCACCGGCGCCAACGAGCCGACGACCCTGCACCTCGATCGCGTCGTGCGCGTCGGCGAGCTGGTTCTCGCCCCGGGGAGCTACTCGATCTACACCCTCCCCGGCGAACGCGACTGGACGGTGATCTTCAATCGCTCCACCCGCCAGTGGGGCCTCGAGTCGGAGTACACCGACGAAGTCGCCGCGCAAGAGGCCGGGAGGATTCTGGTGCGGGCCCGGCCGACCGAGAAGCCGGTCGAGCACCTGACCTGGCGCAGTGAGCCTTCGGCGAGCTCGGCAGTCGATCTGGTGCTCGAATGGCAAGGAACGCGACTTCGCCTGCCGTTCGACTCGGGTTTCGCCGCCCCCGATGGCGACGACCGGCCCTCCGCCTTCGGTCCGGACTGAGCCGCGGGCCGACGACACACCCGTTCCGGAAAGCGCTGTCCCCGAAAGCTGCGCCGCGGTCAGACGACGCCGCGCCGGTGCAGCTCGGCGAGCTCTTCGGCCGCAAGCCCGAGCTCGCCGCAGAAAATCTCCAGGTTGTGCGCCCCGAGCTCGGGACCCGCCCAGTCGGTCCGGCCCGGCGAGGCGGAGAGCCGCGGCAGCATCGCCGGTAGCGCGAGCTGCCGGCCGGCGGCCTCGACCTGCTCGAACAGGCCGCGCGCCCGATAGTGCGGGTCGGCGAACATGTCCGCCACGGTGTAGATGGTCGACGCCGGCACCGCCACCGCGACCAGGCGGTCGACGACCTCTGCGGCGGCCAGCGTTCGCGTCCACCCGCCGATCGCCGCGTCGAGCTCGGCCTGCCGCCGGAGCCGTCCCGGATTCTCCGCCAGCTCGGGATCGGCTCCCAGATCGGCCCGCCCGATCGCCTCCATCAGGCGCCGGAAGTTGGCGCTGTTGTTGGCGCCGATGACCACCCACTCGCCGTCGGCCGCAGGGTAGGCGTTCGACGGCACGATGCCGGAGACCGTCGGGCCCGAGGGGCCGCGCACCGCGCCGGCGCGATCGAACTCCGGCACCACCGATTCGAGGATATTGAAGACCGACTCGAAGATCGCGGCGTCGACCACCTGCCCGCGCCCGTCGCGGCGCCGGGCCTCGAGCGCCAGCAGGATGCCGACCACGGCATGCAGACCGGCGAGCGAGTCGCCGAGCGAGAGATTCGCCCGCAGCGGCACCTCGCCGGGATTCCCGGTGAGATGGCGCAGGCCGCCGAAGGCCTCGCAGACCGAGGCATAGCCGGGCCGGGCGGCGTAGGGTCCGCTCTGGCCGAAGCCGGAAATGCGCGCCACGACCAGGCCGGGGTTGTCGGCCTGCAGACGCTCCGGGGAGAGGCCCCAACCCTCCATCGTGCCGGGGCGGAAGTTCTCGATCAGCACGTCGGCGCGGCCGGCCAGCCGGCGCGCCAGCGCCTGGCCTTCCGGCGTCGCGAGATCGAGGGTGACGCAGCGCTTGTTGCGCCCGAGCGAGCGCCACCAGAGCGACGTCCCGTCGTCGTCGAGCAGCCGCCAGGTGCGAATCGGATCGCCGCTCCCCGGCGGCTCGACCTTGACGACGTCGGCGCCGAAGTAGGCGAGCATCGCGCCGGCGAAAGGGCCGGCGAGAATCTGCCCAAGCTCGAGGACGCGCAGGCCGGCCAGCGGCCGCGCGCTCATCTCCACCGACCTGTTCCAGGCCCGGGGACCATCAGGTGGGCGCCGGCTCGCCTTCGCGATAGACCAGGTTGAACAGCGGCACCGCCATGACCGTCGTCACCACCGCCATGATCACCAGGATGGTGAAGAGAGTCTGGGTGATCATGCCGCGCTCGTAGCCGATGTTGAGCAGGATGAGCTCCATCAACCCGCGCGCGTTCATCAGCGCGCCGATGGCGAAGGCGTCCTTCTTCGTCTCGCCGCCGAGCCGCGCTGCGACGCCACAGGCAACGCCCTTGCCGGCGATCGCCGCCACCAGGAGCAGCGCCGCGACGCCGAGCATCGTCGGCGAAGCGATGAGCGAGATCGAGGTGTTGAGCCCCGAATTGACGAAGAACATCGGCAGCAGGTAGACCGCAGTGAGCGGCCCGATCTGGCCCTCGAAGCGCTTCTGCAGCTCGC
>JAGOCP010000410.1 GCA_017998715.1 Thermoanaerobaculia bacterium
CGAAGTAGTCGTAAGCGTTCTTGCCGAAGTAGACCGGCCTCACTCCGAGAGCGGCGAAGAGCTCCGGCAGGTCGGCGTGCGGGCTCTCGCGGCGTTCCGGGAAGTCGAGCTCGATCCAGCCCGTTTCACTCTCGCCTTCGGCACGCCGCGCCGAGAGGCGGCCGGAGAGAGTGTCGAAGAGCGCCGGAGCGCCTGGCGCGAGACGTCCGCTCTCCCAGAGCACGTGCGCCGAGGCGAGCGTGGCGTGGCCGCAGAGCGCGACCTCGGCCTTCGGTGTGAACCAGCGCAGGCTCCAGGCGTCGCCCTGTTGGCGCAGGAAGGCGGTTTCCGAGAGGTTCATCTCGCCGGCGAGCGTCTGCATCCAGGCGGCGTCGCGCTCGCGGTCGAGCAGACAGACGGCGGCCGGGTTGCCGGCGAACGGCCGGTCGGTGAAGGCATCGACGGTGAAGATCGGCAGGGGCATGATTCGGTGGACCTCAGCTGCGGGCGGTTACCTTGCCGGCGATGAACCTGCCGATCGCGAGCGATGCCGTCGCGGCGGGAGACGGAGCGTTGAGCACGTGGAGCTGATTGTCGCCTTCGGCGAAGGCGAAGTCGTCGAGGAGCTTGCCGGTCCGATCCATCGCTTGCGCACGCACGCCGCAGCCCGCGGGCCGGACGTCGGCGGCGGTGATCGCCGGCACGAGCTTCTGCAGCGAGCGCACGAAAAGCGCCCGGCTCCACGCGCGCCGGTACTCGGCGAGACCGATGCCGGCGTAGTGCGGCGCCATGCGCCAGAAACCGGGGAAGGCGAGCATCGAAGCGGTGTCGCGCAGCGAGAAGCTGGAGCGCGAATAGCCCTCGCGCTTCCACGCCAGGACCGCATTCGGACCGGCCTCGATCGAGCCGTCGACGCGGCGGGTGAAGTGCACGCCGAGGAACGGCAGCTCCGGGTCGGGCACCGGATAGATGAGGTGGCGCACCAACCGCCGCGAGTCGGGCAGGAGCTCGTAGTAGTCGCCGCGGAAGGGAACGATGCGCACCTGCGGCGCGAGCCCGCCGAGCCGCGCCAGGCGATCGCTCGCCAGGCCGGCGCAGCCGACGAGGAAATCCGCCGCGATGCGCTCGCCTCGCGCCTCGACCTCGACCGCCCGGCCGGAGCGGCGGATCGCGGTCACCGCGGCGCCGGTGCGCACCTCGCTGCCGGCGGCGCGGATCTCGGTGGCGAGGGCCTCCGCCACCGCCAGGTAATCGACGATGCCGGTCTCGGGAACGAACAGACCGGCGATGCCGGCGGCGTGGGGTTCGTGCTCCTGCAAGCCCCGGGCGTCGAGGCGCACGATGCCGGTGAGGCCGTTCTCGCGTCCGCGGCGCTCGAGCTCGTCGAGCCGCGGCAGCTCGTCTTCGGTGACCGCGACGACCACTTTCCCGCAGCGCTCGTGGGCGATCCCCCGCTCCTCCGCCAGACGGAAGATCGCCTCCCGTCCTTCGGCGCACAGCTGCGCCTTGAGCGAGCCCGGCTTGTAGTAGAGACCCGAGTGCACGACGCCACTGTTGTGGCCGGTCTGGTGAAAAGCCAGGCGGTCTTCGGCTTCGAGCACGAGGCACCGCAGCCGATGCTCGACCGCGAGCGCGCGCGCCGTCGCGAGACCGACGATTCCGCCGCCGACGACCGTGACATCGAAAGAGTCCATAGCGGCAGAATCCTCCCACATCGCCACCTCCTCCGACGGCAGCGCCGGCAGCAGAGCGGGTCTTCAATGGAGTTCTCCATTGCCCCCGGGAGCGGAATCTTCTGCAATGATCGCTTCCTGTCCCGGCGGTCTTGCTCGGGACGCTTTGCAGAGGAGCACCACATGTGGAAGCGTGAGAACGAACCCGCCCCCCAGCCCACTCCGGCCGCCGCACCGGCAGTCGCCGCCCGAAGCGAGCGCAGCGAGCGCGCCGAGCCCGAGGCGGCCCCGGCCTATCGCGCCGCCGAAAGCGTTGCGCGCGCCGTGATTGGCCCTTCGCTCGAGCTTCAGGGCGAGCTGTCCGGCAACGAGGACCTGCTCATCGAAGGCCGCGTGCAGGGGCGAATCCAGTTGCCGCAGAACGCGGTGGCGATCGGCGCCAAGGGGCGGGTCTCGGCGCAAGTGCTCGCCCGCATGATCTCGATCGAAGGCGAAGTCGACGGCAACCTCGTGGCCGAAGAGCTCATCGTGCTCAAGAAGAGCGCCCGGGTGCGTGGCGACCTGGTCGCGCCGCGGGTCGTGATCGAGGACGGCGCCCGCTTCAAGGGCACCATCGACATGGATCCCGCGAAGCCCGCGCAGGCGGCCGGGCCGCGGCCTCTCCAGCCCCCCCCCGACGCTGCGGCTGCGACCGCGAAGAGCGCTCCCCCCGCGGCGGGCTCTCCTGCGGCCGGCACCGGCGGCAGCAAAGTGAGTTGAGAGCCGAGCATCCCTCTCCGGGACTGAAGTCGGCGATCGATCGCCTGCCCCGACCGGGCGCCTCCGTGCTCGACCTGGGCCCCGCTCTGGCGGCGAACCTCGCCTTCTTCCAGCCGTTCGGCGTGCGCTTGCGCATCGCCGACTTCGACCGCACGGTCGACGAGGAGGAGGCGCGCGACGCCATCCCGGCACTGTGGGAGCGCCGGCTGCCGCATCTGCTGCCGTTCCACGCCGGCGAGCGCTTCGATCTCGTCCTCGCCTGGGATCTGCCCAACTACTTCAGCCGCGAGCGCTGGCTGGCCGTGGCCCGGCGGATCACCGAGAGGCTCACGCCGGGCGGCTCCATCCACATGCTGGTGCGGGTCGGGGCGGAGATGCCGCAGCATCCCTGCATCTACCGGATCGTCGAGCCCGGGACCCTGTCGGAGGAGATCCTCTCGGGAGCCCTGATGGCCGCCCCCCGCCTGCCGCACGCCGAAGTCGAGAAGCTCCATCCCGGGCTGGTCGCGCCGCGCAGCCACCTGGGCAAGCACGGCATGCAGGAGTACCTTCTCGAGCACGCCGCCGAGCACAATCTGCCCCCCCCCCCCCCCGCCCACCTGCGCCAGCGCAGCCGCCGAAAACGCCGCCGGCGAGAGCCGCCGAAGGTCGCCCCCAGGCC
>JAGOCP010000411.1 GCA_017998715.1 Thermoanaerobaculia bacterium
CTTTCGTCGCGTCGAGGCAGGCCTGGATCCGCGCCTGGAATTCGGCCACGGAGAGCGACGCGTAGTCGAGACTGCAGGCGACGAGCTTTCGGCCGGCCGAGAGCGGATGCATGTGTGCGTCGACCAGCCCGGGCATCATCACCCGGCCGCCGAGGTCGACCACCTCGGTCCCCTCGCCGGTGAGCTTCGCGGCGCCGGCGGCATCGCCGACGAAGACGATCCGCCCGTCGCGGACCGCGAGCGCTTCGTGAACGCTGTCCGCGGCATCGACCGTGTAGACCTTGCCGTGGCGATAGACCGTGTCCGCGGGACCTTCCGCCGCGTCGGCGGCGAAAGAGGCCGCGATGAGCATCCCGGCGAATCCGCTGCGAGTGATTCTCTTCATGGCTCGACCCCCGAGGCCTTGCGTCGCCGTCCTTCGGTGACGATAGCAAGCGGCGAGGGGGTGTCGTCGCTCCGCGTCAGGCGGCGTGCCGCGGCCGCAGCGGCCGGCAGCTCAGACAACCCGCTCCAGCCGGACGCCGCGGCGGGCGAGCTGGTCGAGCAGGAAGGCGCAGGTGGCGCCGTCGCGGCCGATCCACTCCGGCGGGACGACGCCGGTCGGCTGAAAGGTGCCCGAGGCCAGCAGCCGCAGCGCGGCGGTCGCCGTGTAGCCGGTGGTGCGAGCCATCGAAGAGACCCCGCCCGCGCGGTCGTAGCGGTCGAGCATGATCCAGCGCGCCTGAACCGGCGCGCCGTCCTTCGCGCCGTCCGCCTCGCAGAAGAAGAGCGTCATGTCCTCTTCGCCCGGGCCATACTGCCAGAGCGGGAAGAGGAGCCGCCCGGTGAGCTCGATCGGCGCCACGCGCGTGCCGCCGACCTCGACCGGCTCGGACGAGAGGAAGCCGGCGTCGCGCAGCATCCGCATCTTGGCGGCGTGGCCGGGATAGCGCAGCGTGAGCTCGCGCATCTCGGGGCAGTCGATGGTCGAAAGCAGCGTGCGCAAGCCATCGGTCGCGAAGGCGTCGACAGTGCCGACGCCGGGGAACTCGTAGGACCCGATCTCGGAGAGGGCCGGCTTCGCGACCACCTGGCCGCCTTCGACGACGCGCGCCGGCCGGGTGTAGATCTCGAGCACGTCGACCGGCGAGAAAGCGGCCTTGTACTCCCAGGAGGGCTGCGTGCGCACGACAGGCAGGCCGCCGACGCCGCACACGAAGCGGTCGAGCCGGTCCCATGTGGCCGCGTGGTGACCGGCGAGCACGTTGGTCAATCCCGGCGCCACGCCGGCATCGACGATGGCGGTGACGCCCCTGGCCTTCGCCGCCGCGTCGAGCCGGAGCGAATCCTCCTCGAAGAAGGTGATGTCGACCACGTCGACGCCGGCGTCGATCACCGTCTCGAGCGTGCGATAGCCCATGAAGCCGGGCACCGCGCCGATCGCGTAGTCGGCGCCGGCCACCGCGCGGCGGATCTCCGCCGCGTCGGCGAGATCCGCCGCCATCGTCTCGACATGGGCCGCACCGGCCAGGCTTTGGAGTGCGGCCGCCGAAGCGTCCGCCACCCGCACTTCGAACTCTCCCTCGTGCGCCAGATCGAGCGCCATCGCGTGGCCCACCCGTCCGCCTCCGAGTACCGTTACACGCTTCGCCATGGGGTCTCTCCGGGAAACCTGCATCGGCCAGCGTAGCGCCCGGCGAACGTCCGCCTCCCGCCCCGGCGGGGGGTTGCGTCCCGTTCCAGAGTGGCCCCGGTGGCCGAGAGAACGAGCCACGCCGCGCGCCCGCTCTCCAGCGATGCTCCCGCAGTCGAGCGCATCGGCATGCACGGGCGACGCGTCGAGCCCCCCCGAGGCCAAGCTGATCTGTAGCAGCGCTACGGCACGCGCTGTCCCGGTGTTCACGGCGCTCCCGCCGCGGGGGGCCGCGAGCTGCCGCTCAGGGCGCCGCGGGGTTGAGCTGCGCGATTACCGAGAATGGCAGGCGGTTGCGCAGCAGGTCGATCGTTACGCGGCGTCCGGCGAGCGAGCTCACGAGGTCCGGCACGGCGGCGACATCCGCGAGCGGCTGGCCGTCGATCGCCACCAGCACGTCGCCGACCGCGATGCCGGCGACGGCGGCGGGCGAGTCGCGGAACACACTCTCGACCACGATGCCCTGCTCGCGCTGGAGGTCGGCCCGCTCGTCGGCGGCCAGCGGTCGCGCGACGATGCCGAGAATCGCCGGCCGGCTCTCGTCGCGGGGCGCGGCGGCTGCCGGCAGCTCGGCCCCGTAGTCGACCGCCACGACCGCCGGGTTCGTCGGGTCGAAGCGCACCGGCACGGTGTTGCCAGGCTGGAACTGGGGAATGGCGATGCGCGAAATCGTGGTCTTCTCGATCGTCGCCGTGAACGCCGGGCGGTCGCCCGGGAGGACCAGCACTTTCATGCCGATCACCGGGTTGTCGTTGACGGTCCAGCCGGTGTCCCAGATCTCCTGGATCGTGGCTCTCGCCACGACACCGTTCTGCTGCAGCTCCTTGGACACTCCGCCGCCGAAGTGGACCATCATGCTCGTGCAGCCGGCAAGCCCCAGGCTGGCGAGGGCGAGCGACGGCAGGATGCCGCGAAACAGCGATCGGATGCGCTTCATGAGTCACCTCTCCCCGGGACAGAACTTTCTACCTTCGGCGAATTTGCAAAACCTGCGCCGGCCTGCAAGAAGAGACGTCCCGCAGCAGTATGCGGGGCCAAGGTGTGGCGACCCGGTCGGCGGCCTGTATAGTCGGCCGCTCCGTGACCCTGACGCCCGTGCCCGATATCCAATGATCGGCCGATGATCGGCCAGCGCCTCGGCCCCTACGAGATCACCGCCAAGCTGGGCGAAGGCGGCATGGGAGAGGTCTACCAGGCGACCGACAGCCGCCTCAAGCGCGAGGTGGCGATCAAGGTGCTGCCGGCGGCCTTCGTCGAGGACAAGGAACGCCTCGCGAGATTCGAACGCGAAGCGCAGCTCCTCGCGCAGCTCAACCACCCCAACATCGCCCAGATCTACGGCCTCGAGACCAGCGGCGCGACGCATGCCCTCGTCATGGAGCTCGTCCCTGGCCCGAC
>JAGOCP010000102.1 GCA_017998715.1 Thermoanaerobaculia bacterium
CGCGTCGCCGGACCGGTGGGCACGGTGGCCGTCGAGCGCGGCGCGGCGCGCGTCGCGCTCATCCTCGAGCGCACCGCCGAGGGCTCGCGCTTCCGCCAGACGATCTCCCTCGCCGCCGGCGAGGCGGGCGACCATGTGGTCATCGATACCGCGATCGAATGGCGCACGGACGGCGCGCTGCTGAAGATGCGCTTCCCGCTCTCGGCTCCGGCGGAGCGGGCGCTCTTCGACCAGGGAGTCGGCGTCGCCCGCCGTCCGGTGGCGACCGCCGGCCTCTACGAGGTCCCGGCGCACCGCTGGGCCGCTCTGCGCGAAGGGCCCGATGCCAAGGGCGCCGGCGCCGCCATCGCCAACGACTGCAAGTACGGCTGGGACCATCCGAGCGCCGACACCCTGCGGCTGACCCTCCTGCACACCCCGCGCATCGGACGGCGCTTCCGCTACCAGGCCAGGCAGGACTTCGGGCACCATGAAGTCCGCGTGGCGATTGCGCCGATCGGCGCCGGCGACTCGCTCGCCGGCACAGTGCGATTCGCAGAACGCCTCACCCAGCCGCCGCTTCCGTTCTGGCCGACGGTGTCGGCGGCGACGGCCAAGCCCCTCGCCAAGCCCAGGAGCCTCTCTTTTCTCGCCCTCGACCAGGACGAAGTCGCCGTTCAGGCGTTGAAGCTCGCCGAGGAGGGCGACGAAGTGATCTTGCGCCTGCGCGAGATCACGGGCGAGCCCCAGAAGGTCGACATTCACACCCACTTGCCGATCGCGAACCTGCGCTTCGTCGACGGCTGCGAGCGGCCGCTCGAATCCGCAGCGCTGCCGATGGATCCGGCGCGAAAAGCTTCGGTAAAGGGAAACTGCAGGTCGATGCCCCCGCTGGTCGGCTTCGGCCTCGCCGCGGTCGCCCTGGAGCTCGATTCTCCTTTACCGGTCCTTTCGCCCCAGCCTCCGAGAACGCTGGACCTCGCCCTGCCCTGGAACTGCACGGCTGTCACCTCGCCGGGCGAGCGAGCGCGCGATGGCGGACTCGATGGCCGCGGCCACGCCATCCCCCGCCAGCTGTTGCCGCTGACTCTGCGCCGCGCAGGCGTGGAGCTCGACCTGACGCACGCACAACGAGCCGGCTCGCCTTCGGCGCTGCACTGTGCCGGCCAGCGCCTGGCGATTCCGGCCGGGTTCCGCCGGTTGGTGCTCCTTGCCGCGAGCTTTCCCGACGCGGCTGCGGTCGAGCTCCTCGTCGATGGCGTGGCCGCTGCGCGGCGGGTCGCCGGCGGTTTCGCGCCGCTCGGGCGCGTCGACGAGCTCGAGCGCGGTTTTTTCGGCCGGCCGACCGGCGGCGTGGTGAGCGGATTCCTGCGCTCCGAGCCGCTGGCGCTGGCGGTGCCGCATCGCCACGATCGCCGCGGCGCGATCGATCCCTGCGCACCTGTTCTCTTTTTTACCGTCGAGCTCGCCGTCTCCCAGCAGGGCTCGGAGCTCGTCCTGCCGCGGTCCGGGCGCCTGCTCGTCCTCGCGGCGACGCTTTCCGACGCTCCATCAGCGGCGGCGAGGAGCGACGGCGTCCGGGCGGAATGATGGAGCTGCTCTGGGTCGTCTGTGTTCTCTTCGTCGTGGTCGGCTTCGCCGGCGCCGTCCTGCCGGCGATTCCCGGGCCGCCGCTGGTCTTCCTCGGGCTGGTCGCCGGCGCCGCCGCGGACGACTTCACGCGCGTCGGCTGGGGCACTCTGACGGTGCTCTTCGTGCTCACCGGCCTCACCTTCGTGATCGACTTCGCCGCCACTGCGCTCGGCGCGCAACGCGCCGGCGCGAGCCGGTGGGCGATCGGCGGCGCGGTGGTCGGCTCGCTCGTCGGGCTCGCCTTCGGGCTCCCCGGACTCCTTCTCGGCCCGTTTTTCGGCGCGATCGCCGGTGAGTGGTTCGCGCGCCGCGACCTGCTTCAGGCAGGGAAGGTGGGCTTCGCGACCTGGCTCGGAATGTTGCTGGCAGCGGTGGCGAAGCTCGCCATCCTGCTGCTCATGCTGGGGATCTTCGGCCTCGCCTGGTGGCTCTGAGCCGGACCGCCGCTCACGCCGCTCAGAAGAAGAGGCCCGAGCTGTCGAGAACTTCGACCACTTCGAGCTCCTGAATCCGCCACTCCCCTTCGTCCTCCCGCCAGGCGACCCGCAGCCTCAGGCGCTCGCGGCCGGGGCCGCCAGGGCGAAGGCCGACGGCTTCGACGACGGCGGTCATGTCGGCGGTGGCGTTCGGCCGCAGGGCGAGCTCGACATCCGAGTCCGAGACCGCGATGGTCTCGGCGCTTCCGCGATAGCGATCGACGACACCCATGAGCTGCTGACGGTCTGCGATGGTGCCTTCGTAGGGCTGCGCCAGGATGACGAAGCCGTCGGCGAAGAGATCCGAGACGGCGCGCGCATGCCCGAGACGGTCGAGAGCCCCCTCTGGGCCCGACTTCTCGATCGCTCCCTGCAGCACCTCGAAACGCGCCAGGATGCGGCGGCGATCGCTCCCCCACCACAGGGCGATCGCCACCCCAGCCGCGACCAGCGCAGCCAGCAGAAGGAGCCGGACGAGGCCGGGCCTCACTTCAGATCCTCTCCGGCTCCTGTTCAGACCAGCTTGGCGTTGAGCACGATCTCGATGTTGGCCGAGAGCGCTTTGGAGATGATGCAGTTCGCCTTCGCGCCCTCGGCCTGCTGGGCGAAGGTCGCGGCGTCGATTCCCGGCACCTCGGCCTCGCAGTCGAGCTCGATGCGGGTGATGGCGAGCCCGGCATCGTTCTTGAGCATCTGCACGCGAGCTTCGCTCGCCACCCGCTTGGGCGCGAAGCCGGCGCGGCCGAGCCCGGCGGCGAGCGCCATCGAGAAGCAGCCGGCATGCGCCGCGCCCAGGAGCTCCTCGGGATTGGTTCCCGTCCCCTCTTCGAAACGCGACGAGAAGGAGTAGCGCCCCTCGAACGCGCCGCTGCCCAACTTGATCGAGCCGTTTCCGTCCTGCAGTCCGCCGTTCCAGACGGCGTTCGCCTTGCGAATGGCCATGGTCGTCCCTTTCCTCAGAAGCCGACGCGAACGGTCGCGCCGAAGGTGATGGTGTCGCTGTCGTAGTTGTCGAGATCTTCCCAGTTCAGGAAGCGGTAGTCGGCGTTGATGTCGAGGTGGAGCTTGGGCAGGAGCAGGAAGTCGACTCCCGCCTTGGCGATGTAGAACGGGTCGGACCAGCTGCCGTGCGCGAAGTCCGAGTAGGTGACGCCGACGCCCAGTCCGCCGTAGATGCCGCGTCCGGCGAGCACATAGACCTGCGGCGACACCGCCCAGTCGAGCGAGCCCTGGAAGCCCTTGTCGAAATACTCCGCCGCCGCCTCGAAACGAATGAATCCGGCGAGATACTGATAGGAGACCACTTCGGAGAAACCATCGTCCTGGACGTCGAAGTCCGGAAACTCGTCGTCGAAGCTGTTGAGGCTCTGCCAATAGTGCAGCCCGCCGCCGATGCGGTGCTCGCCCGCAGCCGCGGGTGCGGCCACCCCGGCGACGAGAAGGGCCAGCAGGCAGGTCCAGCGCTTCATTCTGGTCATCGGTCTTCGGTCCTTTCCCTTGCGTTCTCTCCGCGCCGCGAGACCCGCCCGCGATCCGGAGAGACTACCAACAAGCGCGCCCGAAGGTCGTGGACCCGCTCTGCCGGGCGGCCTGGACGCTCAACCGACGGCATCGCGGCCGGCGTAGCGCCGCCGCAGCCGCAGCAGCCCGCCGTCGCGGGTACGGTCGAAGGCGGCAAAGGCGGCGAAATAGGGGCTCGTCCCCGCCGGCTCGTCGTTGATCCTCTCGACATCGATCCCGCGCTCGGCATCGACGGCGCGGGTCAAGGCCGTGCGCAGAGGCTCCAACAACTCCGCCAACCCCGGCTCGTCGGGCGGCAGCGCGAAGCCGATCTCGCGCCCACCGCGCGCGAAGACGGCGCAAAGCCGGCTGCCGCGATAGACCAGGCGCGTCGACGCCACCCGCCGCAGGAGCGCCCGCGGGAAATTCCCCTCGAGCCCCGGGAGATCAACACCGCAAGGCGAGGCCGGATCGAGTGCCGAGCACCACCAGACCGCCGCCCGGGGCAGCTCGTCGCGCAATCGGCGCAGCGCCCCGGGCAGTGCGAACTGCAGGCCCGGGACCCCTTCGAAGAAGCGCCCGGCGACGATCTCGCCGGCGAGCTCGAGGCCGCGCAGCGAGCGCGCCACGCCGCTCCAGGCGAGCGCCGGCTGCTCCGCCGCCAGCAACTCGCGGAAGAGCACACCGTAGCGATCGAGCAGCAGACGCGCGCGCTCGCGACTGCGCTCCTCTTCGGCGATCGGATCTGCCGGCTCTGCCATGCCGGCGGAGAGCGCGCGCCAGCGCCCGGCGAGCGCGGCGCCCCCTTGCCAGCGCCGAAACAGGCCGCGTCGCCCGGAGCGCCCGCCGCCCGCCGCCGGCGGCGCCACGGCCGCTTGCTCGGCGCGGAAGCCGCTGCGGATCGCCTGGCGCAGCACTCGCAGCGACGAACAGGTGGTCTCGCCCCGCCAGGCGAGCTGCCACAGCGCGCGATTCGCCTCGCCGACCGCGAGACCGGTGCCGTCGGCAATCTCGCCCGCTTCGAGGCCGCGGGCCTCCCGGCGCAACAGGTCGCGCACGGCGAGCACCTCCTGACCGAGCCCATCGCCGCCCGCTCCGTCGGCCTCGCCACCGTCGCCGCCGGAGCTCGCCGGCGAAAGGAAAAGGTCGAGGTCGGGGCGGAAGGCGAAAGCGATGCGCTCGCGCCCGGTGCCGAACCAGACCAGGTCGCTATCTTCGAAGAGCGCGTCCAGCCAGGCCGGGAAATAGGGTTCGAGGCGCGCCGGCAGAAGATCGCTCTCCCACAGGGCAGCAGGCGCCGCAAAGCCGAACAGACGCTCGAGCGCCCCCTGCAGCCCTTCGCTGCCCGCCCCACCGGAGCTGCGCTCCGTAAGTCCCTGCCAAGATGCCAGGAAAAGCGGCAGATCGGCGAGCGGCAGGGGCTCGAACGCCGGCCGGGCGGCGGCCCGCCGCCAGCGCAGGAGCGTCTCGACGACGCCGACCGTCGCAAGCTGCTGCGAGCCCGGCGCCGGAGGATCCTCGAGCAGCCCGCCGACGATGGCACGCTCGGCGGCGATCAGCGGCGCGATCGCAGCTTCGAGCTCGCCGCGCGACAGCCCCCAGTGCCGCGCTACCTCCTCGAGGGCCAGCGGGGGCTCGAAACGCAGCCACTCTTCGAGCAGCACGGCGAGGCGGTCGCCGCCTTCGAGCCGCTGGGCGAGCCGGGGCAGATTCTCACGCGCCACGATCGCTTCGCTCGGCGCCTCGGGCAGGGCGAGCGTCGCGAGCTTGCCGGCGGCTCGAAGCTCGTCGAGCATCGCGGCCGTCGCCCCCGGACGATCCCGCTCGATCGCCGCCAGCAACTCCTGCCATTCGCCTGCCGGCAAGAGCAGCCGCTCCTTCACCCATTCGAGGAGCTCGCCGGCGCTCTGCGGCGCGTAGCCCGGCAGGAGGCGCTGCAGCTTGCGGCGCAGCTCCTCGGCGAGTGCCGAGGGAATCCGCGGGCGCTCGCCGCCGAGCGCGACCTCGCGCAGCAGGTCGCCGCGCAACGCCGTGCCGCGGCGCGCTCCGGGCACATCGTCCTCGTACATGAGCTCGTTGGTGCGCCGCCAGACCAGCCCGGCGGCGAGCGGCGACGGGCGGTCGCTGCGGACACTGCGGAGCTCGATCTCGCCGCGCTCGATCTCTTCGAGCCGCCGCCGCAGGCTCTCGAGGTCGAACTCGTCGTGCAGCGAGCTCCGCCAAGTCTCGAGGGTCAGCGGAAAATCGTCGAAGCGCGCCACGGCTTCGAGCAGCTTCTTGGCGTTCTCGCGCGAGACCCAGAGCGGCGTCCGCCGGCGCGGGCCGGCGCGCGGCAGGAGGAGGGCCCGCTGGGCGTTCTGGCGGAACTGGGCGCCGAAGAAACCGGACGACTCGAGGCGCGCTCGCAGCAGCAGCTCGAGCCGCGCCGGCGTGACGCGCGCCAGCAGCGCGCGCGCATCGGCCCCCGCCGGCAGTACCAGCAACACGGCATCGTCATCGGCGAGGGTTTCGATCGCGCTGCCCTCCGCCTCCTCCCAGGCCGCCGCGAGTGCGAGCGCCAGCGGCCGGTTGAGCGTCCCGCCCCAGAAGGTGTAGAGAATCACCTGCCGCCGGCCGTCCGCCGTCGCCCCCGTCGTCCCTCCGGGCCGCTCGACGGTCTCCTCGAAGACCAGGCGGTGGCGGTGCGGCAGCAGGTCGCCCAGCGCCGCTCGCGCCTCGCGCAGGAGGCGGGTGAGCTCGCCTGCGGCCGCCGCGTCGAGGGCGTACTCCTCTGCCAGGGCGGTGGAGAAATCCGCCAGCTCGAGCTCGCGATCGGCGCGCTCGAGGAGGCGGCCGATCCGCTCCGAGAAGACGGCGCCGCGGTCGCGCGCGTCCGCTCGCCAGAATGGGGCCAGCATCGCCCCGCCGCGCGCCGGCGCAACGAAGACCTCGTTCGAGGTGATGCGGTGAATGCGCCAGGACTGCGTCCCGAGCACGAAGGTGTCGCCCAGGGACCGCTCCCAGACGAACTCCTCGTCGAGCTCGCCGAGGCGCGCGTTCGACTCCTCGATCCTCAACTGGAAGTAGCCGCGGTCGGGAATCGTCCCGCCCGACTGAGCGACCAGGCGGGCCGAGCCCGGACGCGCGGCGATCGTGCCGTCGAGGCGATCGAAGGCGATCCGCGGCCTGAGCTCGGCGATGCGGGCCTCGGCGTAGCGCCCGGCGAGCATCTCGACGACGAGGTCGAACTGGCGACGGGGTAGCTCATGGTAGGGCGCGCTGGCGCGCAGCACGGCGTAGAGGTCGTCGGCGCGCCAGCGTTCGTGCGCCACCATGGCGACGATCCACTGCGCCAGCAGGTCGAGCGGCGCACGCACCGGCTGGATCGGTTCGATCTCTCCGTCGAGCACGGCGCGCGCGGCGACCGCGCACTCGAGGAAGTCGCGCGCGTGGGTCGGATACAACCGTGCCCGGCTGACTTCGCCGACCCCGTGCCCGGCGCGACCTACCCGCTGCGCAGCCGATGCCAGCGAGCGCGGCGCCTGCACCAGCAACACCTGATCGAGCGCGCCGATGTCGATTCCCAGCTCGAGCGAGCTGGTGGCCACCAGAGCCGGCAGGTCCCCGGCCTTCAGGCGCTGCTCGATGGCTCCGCGCAGCTCCCGCGACAGGGAGCCGTGATGCGACCAGGCGATCTCGCGCGGCCCGCCGTCGTTCACCAGACGAGTGAGCTTCTCCGACAAACGGCGGCTGTTGGTGAAGACCAGGGTCGAGCGCGCCTCGCCGATGCGCTGCCGCAGGTCGGCGGCGAGCGCCGTCCACAGCGTGTCGCCGGAACGCTCCTCGGCGGGCAAAGCGGCCACAGTCGGCGGGAAACGCACCTGGAGGTCGTAGCGCTTCGGATGCCGCGACTCGACCAGGGTGACCGGGCGGCGGCGGTAGAGCGGCTCGTCGCCGGCGCCGCGCTCCAAGCGGTAACCGCCGACCCATTCGGCGATGCGCTCGAGCGGTCGCACCGTCGCCGAAAGCGAGATGCGTTGAAACTCCCCCGCGAAGAGCACCAGGCGGTCGACGGCGGTGATCAGATGTGTGCCGCGCTTGGTCGCCGCGACGGCATGGATCTCGTCGAGAATGACCGTCCGCAGGCCGGCAAAAAGCGCCGGACCGCCCTTCGAATGGACCAGGAGGTTGAGGCTCTCCGGCGTCGTGATGAGGATCTCCGGCCGTTGGCGCACGATCCTCTGGCGCTCGGCGGCAGGGGTGTCACCGCTGCGCGTCGCTACGCGGATGCGCGGCAGTTCGCTCCCCGCAGCGGCGAAGGCGGCGGCGATCCCCGCCAACGGCTCCGCCAGGTTGCGCTCGATATCGGCGTTCAGGGCCTTCAGCGGAGAGACATAGAGGACGCGCGTCGTCCCCTCCTCCCAGGCGCCGGTCGCGAGCTGCTGCAAGGCCCACAGGAAGGCGGTCAGCGTCTTGCCGCTGCCCGTCGGCGCCGTGAGGAGGACGTGCCGGCCGCCGGCGATCGGTCCCCAAGCGAGCCGCTGCACCTCGGTAGGAGCTCCGAAACGGCCCGCGAACCACTCGCGGATCCTGGGATCGAAGCGCTCGAGGCTCATGGCGGGAGCTTAGCCGACCGATCGGGCAGGCACGAGTTCGCCGCGCCGGGCTAAAATGTCGCCCTCGACCTCCCCTGGAAGGAATCCGCCATGACGACGCTGCACGGAAAGACCCTCCTCATCACCGGCGCCTCGCGCGGCATCGGCCTCGCCATCGGCCTGCGCGCCGCCCGCGACGGCGCCAATGTGGCGATTCTCGCCAAGACCACCGAGCCGCATCCGAAGCTGCCCGGGACGATCCACAGCGCCGCGGAAGAGATCGAAGCCGCCGGCGGGAAAGCCCTGCCCATCGCCTGCGACATCCGCGAAGAGGCGCAGGTCCAGGCCGCCGTCGAAGCCGTGCGCGCGCGTTTCGGCGGCATCGACATCCTGGTCAACAACGCCTCGGCGATCAGCCTGACGCCCACCCTCGACACGCCGATGAAGCGCTTCGACCTGATGTTCTCGGTCAACGTCCGCGGCACCTTTCTGTGCTCGCAGGCGTGCCTGCCGGACCTCAAGAAGGCGAAGAACCCGCACATTCTCAATCTCTCGCCGCCGCTCAACATGGACAAGAAGTGGTTCGCCGGCCATGTCGCTTACACCATGGCCAAGTACGGCATGAGCATGTGTGTCCTCGGCATGGCCGAGGAGTTGAAAGGCGACGGTGTGGCGGTCAATGCCCTCTGGCCGCGCACCGCCATCGACACCGCGGCGCTCGCCATGCTCGGCGGCTTCGTGTCGGCGGCCAACAGCCGCAAGCCCGAGATCCTCGCCGACGCCGCTCACTGGATCCTGACCCAGCCGGCGCGCGAATGCAGCGGCAACTTCTTCATCGACGACGAAGTGCTCACCCAGGCCGGGGTCACCGATCTCGACCGCTACGCCGTCGAGCCCGGGCAGCCGCTGATCGCGGACTTCTTCCTGTGAAGGTCCTCTCGGCCTGCCCACTCGACTGCCCCGACGCCTGCAGCCTCGACGTCACGGTCGAAGGCGGCCGGGTCACCAAGATCGACGGCGCGCGCGACCGCAATCCGATCACCGAAGGGTACATCTGCGCCAAGGTGCGCAAGTTCCCGGAGCAGGTCTACGGCAAGGAGCGCATCCTCGAGCCGATGCAGCGCGTGGGCGAGAAGGGCGAGGGAGTTTTCGAACCGCTCTCGTGGCAGCAGGCACTGTCGCTCGCCGCGAAGCGCCTGGTCGAGACCCGTGACCATTTCGGCGGCGAGGCGATCCTGCCGTTCAGCTACGGCGGCTCGAACGGCTACCTGTCGCAGGACACGACCGACGCACTGCTCTTTCGCCGGCTCGGCGCCTCCCGCCTGGCGCGCACCGTCTGCGCGGCAGCCACGGGCAAGGCGGCGATGGGTCTTTACGGCAAGATGGAAGGGGTCGCCATCAACGACTACCCCGCCGCGCGTCTCATCGTGGTCTGGGGCTGCAACCCGTCGGTGTCGGGCATTCATCTAGTGCCGCCTATCCAGGCGGCCTGTGACGCCGGCGCCAAGCTGGTCGTCGTCGATCCGCGTGCCACGCCGATCGCCAAGCAGGCACACCTGCACCTTCCGATCCGGCCGGGAACCGACCTGGTCGTCGCTTTGGCGATGATCCGCGAGCTCTTCGCCAGCGGCCGCGCCGACCGCAGTTTTCTCGACCGGCACGCGACGCGCGCCGATGAGCTCGAGCGCCGCGCGGCGCCGTGGACGCTGGCGCGCGCGGCCGCGGTGGCCGACGTGCCGCAGGCCGACCTCGAGCGCTTCTTCGAGCTCTACGCCGCGACCTCGCCGGCGGTGATCCGTTGCGGCTGGGGCCTCGAGCGCAACCGCAACGGCGGCTCGGCCGTCGCCGCCGTGCTTGCCCTCCCCGCCGTCGCCGGCAAGTTCGGCGTCCGCGGCGGCGGTTACACGCTCTCCAACTCCGCCGCCTGGAAGATGAACGCAGAGGCGATTTCCGGGCCCGAGGCGCCGACGCGCACGATCAACATGAACCGTCTCGGCGAAGCCCTGACGACGACCAGCGCGCGACCGGTCCACCTGCTGTTCGTCTACAACTCGAACGCGTTGATGACCACTCCGAACCAGGCGCTGGTGCGCCGGGGACTCGAACGCGAGGACCTGTTCACCATCGTCTTCGACCAGGTGCTCACCGACACTGCACGCTATGCCGATCTGGTGCTGCCGGCGACGACCTTTCTCGAACACCGGGAGCTCGCGCGAGGCTACGGCTCGTTCATCCTGCAGGAGATCTCGCCGGTGATCGCGCCGGTCGGCGAAGCGCGTTCGAACTACGTGGTCTTCGCCGACCTCGCCCTGCGCACCGGTGTCGCGTCGGCGGAGGAGATTCCCTCCGAACAAGATGCCATCGCGTTGATTCTCGATTCGAGTGGCCGCGGGCTCGATCTGCGCGATCAGCTGTCGAAGCAGGGCTACGCTCGTCCCGCCGCCGGCGATCATCCGGTGCAGTTCGTCGATGTGTTTCCGAAGACGGACGACCGCAAGGTGCATCTGGTGCCGGTCCAGCTCGACGCCGAGTCGCACGAAGGCCTCTACACCTATCAGGAGGATCCGGGCGGTCCCGCGACGCCGCTCGCGCTGCTCTCTCCGGCGACCAACCGCACCATCAGCTCGACCCTCGGGCAGTTGCGCAAGGGGCCGGTGGCGCTCGAGATGCACCCCGCCGACGCCTCCGCCCGCGGCCTTCTCGACGGCCAGCGGGTGCGCGTGGCGAACGGTCTTGGTGAGGTCCTCTGTCGCCTGCATCTGTCGCACGACCAGCGCCCGGGAGTCGTGGAGTTGCCGAAGGGGCTCTGGTCCCACAACACCGACAACGGCGCTACCGCCTGCGCCCTGGCGCCCGACAGCTTCACTGACCTAGGTCAGGGCGCCTGCTTCAACGACGCCCGGGTCGAGGTCACGCCCGCCTGAAGGGACTCAGCGTTTGTTGTAGGTCGAGTAGCCGGCGACGACGGCCCGGCGCTGGTCCGCGGCGGTGCTCTCGAAAGCGACCAGCAGCGTCGTGCGATTGCCTTCCACCCGCAGCACCGGCTCGTTCGGAAAGCGACAGTCGCCCGCCGGGCAGTTCCGCCCCGGCAGACAGTCCGCGGCGACCGCGGCGCTCTGCGCTTCGTAGCGGAAGCCAGTGAAGCGCGCCCCGGCCGG
>JAGOCP010000103.1 GCA_017998715.1 Thermoanaerobaculia bacterium
AGGTGAACCCAGAGGAAGACCGGTCGGTCGGCCGGCTGCGCGGCGAGCCAGACCAGCGCGCGCTCCACGGTCTCGCGCCCCGGGCGCTCGGCCTGCCACTGGTTTTCCGGCGCACCGGCGCGGTCGGCGAGCGCATCGTCGTAGAGCTCGAAGCCACGGTCGATCCCGAAGGCCCGGTTCAGCACCGAGGCCGAGACGAAGGCCGCGGTGGCGTAGCCGCCGGCGCGGAAGCGTTCCGCCACGGTCGCCGGTCCGCCGGGGGGCGGGGCGAGGCGCTGCTCGCCGTTCCAGCGCACGCCGGTCCGGGTCGGCAGGAGTCCGGTGAGCATCGAGGTATGCGCCGGCAGGGTCATCGGCGCCACGGCGTAGGCGCGCTCGAAGACGACGCCGCGCGCCGCCAGCGCGTCGAGATGCGGCGTCGCACCGTTCGTGGCGCCGTAGGCGCCGAGATGGTCGGCGCGCGTCGTGTCCAGCGTCACCAGCAGAACCGACGGCGATCCGGGGTGGGCGAGGTCGCGCCGCTCGCGGTCGCCGCCGCAGGCGGTTGCGAGTGGCGCGAGGGACGCGAGCAGTGCGAGTGCCAGCAGACAAGGTCCGGTGGCGGGACCGACGCGGCGGGTCATCGCGGACCTGCCGCGCCGCCGCCGGCAGACTCGAGCGTCGCGAGGTCGGCGCGCGCGTCGCGGTCGTCGGGATCGATCGCCAGCACTTCGGCGAGCAGGCGCCGCGCCTCGGTGTCGTCTCCCTGCGCGTGGCGCACCATGGCGAGGGCCTTGCGCGCTTCGATGTGGCGTGCATCGAGCGCGGCGGCGGCGACCAGATCCTCGATCGCAGCCAGACCGTCCTTGCGCGCGAGAGCGACGACGGCGCGCTGGTAGAAGGCGTCGGCGAGCTTGCCGTTGCGCTGCACCGCCTCGTTGGCGACGCGCGCCGCGTCGTCGATCCGGCCGATCTGCAGGAGGGCACGCGAAAGCAGCACGCGCAGCCGGGCGCCCTCGGCGCCCGTCGAGTGCCGTTCGAGCTCCCCGGCCAGAAGATCGACCGCCGCTCGCGCCCGCCCGAGCTCGAGCAGACGCAGCGCCGCGGTCTCGGCGAGATAGGAAGGGGAGCCGGCGAGGCTCATGCCGTGGCGATAGGCGATGACGGCCTCGTTCTTGCGCCCGAGCGCATCGTAGGAAGCGCCGAGGTACTGCCAGGCCAGGGCCGAGCCCTCGCCGCGGCGCGCGGCCGGGCCGAGCACGGCGATCGCCTGGGCATAGTCGCCCTCGTTGTAGAGCCGCAGCCCGCGCAACACCGGCGCGATCTCGCGCACCTTGTCGCGCGGATCGACCGGGGCCGCACCCGGGCGGTCCGCCGACGGCGTGCCGAGATAGCCCAGAGCGCCGAGGGCCGCGACGGTCTCGGCGTCGGCGGGGGCCGGCGGGGCCAGAGTGCGGTCGATGCCCGCGAGCGCGCGACGCATCGCGGCGAGCGGCCGGCGCTCGTCGTTCGTGCGATCCATGCGTTCCTGCGGGTCGCGCGCCAGGTCGAAGAGCTCCGGGCGGAGGCCATCGACCAGGTGGAGGTCGCCGCTGACGATCGAAGCGAGATCGCTCCAGCCGAAGTGGATGAGCGGGTACATCGTCTCGGAATAGATCGCCCGGTCGGCGGCGGGCGCGTCGGTGCCGCTCGCGAGCAGGGAGGTTCCCGGCAAAGGGCTCGATGAAGGAGCCTGCAGAAGGTCCAGGACGGTCGGCACGACATCGATCAGGCCGACGTTGCGCCGCACGCGCTCGCCGGCGCGGGCGCCGCCCGGGAGCTTGACCACCAGCGGCACCTGGATCGCCTCGCGATAGAGCAGCAGGCCGTGCTCGTCTTCGCCGTGGTCGCCCAGCCCCTCGCCATGGTCGGAGAGCAGGACGACGAGGGCGCCGTCGTAGAGGCCGCGCCGGTCGAGCTCGGCGAGGAAGCGGCCGACGAACGCGTCGGCGGTGGCGATCTCGCCGTCGTAGGGATCGGCGTAGCGACTGCGAAAGGGCTCCGCCGGGCGGTACGGCGCGTGCGGTTCGTAGAGGTGCAGCAGGAGGAAAGGAGGCCGGTTGCCGGCGCCGTCCAGAAAACGCAGCGCGGCGTCGATCGCCGCGCCTCCGGGGCGCTCGGCGGTACGCGGCGTGCCGGGCTTGCCGCTTCCGCTGGCGGCGAAGGGCGCCGGCTCGTCGTAGAGGTCGAAGCCGGCGGCGATGCCGGAGCGCTTCGCCAGCACCTCCGCCGAGACGGCAGCGCCGGTCGTGTAGCCCAGGGTCTGCAGGCGCTGCTGCAGGAGCGGTGTGCGCGCGGCGTCGACGGCGAAGCCGATGTTGTCGCGCACGCCGTGCGCCGGCGGCAGGAGCCCGGTGAGGAGCGAGGCGTGCGAGGGCAGGGTGAGCGGCACTTCGGCGAAGGCGCGCTCGAAGAGCAGACCGTCACGAACCAGGCGGTCGATCGCTGGAGTCGCGAGGTCGGTTCTGCCCGACCAGGCCGGAAGGCGGTCGGAGCGCAAGGTGTCGATCGAGATCAGCACGATCGGCGGGCGCGGCGCCGCCGGAGAGGAGGGAAGGTCGTTGGCGGTGCCACAGGCGAAGGCGCCCAGAAGGGCGACCAGCGTCGCGCCAGGGAGCGTCGAGGCGGGCAGGAGACGCGCGTGCACGGGCGGGATTCTCTCAAAGAAAACGCCCCCGGCAGTCGAAGACCGCCGGGGGCTGGGATGGAAACGGCGAAACGTCTTTAGAAGCGGACGCCCACCGAAGCGACGTAGGTACGCGGCGCCTGGAGGTCGTTGACCGACGTGGCCTGGCCGAAGTTCGGGCCCTTCCGCCAGTGCACACCCTCGACGGGGGTCTGGGTGAAGGGGTTGAACGCCTGCAGCGACGAGTCGTTGCGGCTGGTCAGGATCGCCTGATTCACGACGATCGCGCCGTCCTCGTTGAACACGTTCTGGATGTCCAGCTGGCCGAAGACCTCGAAGTTGCCGAAGAACAGCGAGTAGTTGAGGCCGAGCGCCGTCGAGCTGATGTCGTCGGAGGTGAAGGCGCCGCGGTCGGAGAAGAAGTACGGCACCTGCGTCGGCGGCGAGACGTAGCCCGGGTTGGTGACGAAGGCACGCGTGCCGACGTTGCCGATCGCCGAGTAGGCGAAGCCCGAGGTGTAGAGCTGCCGGGCGCTCACCGCCAGGCGCTGGCGATCCGACTTGAAGGCCTCCCAGACCGCGAACAGCGACAGCTTGTGGCGCTGGTCGATCAGCAGGTCGCCCTTCGGAGCGTTCCAGCGGGCGTCCTTGTACTCGGGGTAGCTCTCGAGCGCCGAGGTGACCGGGCCGGAGCCCTGATTCTCACCCTCGAAGTTGCCCTCGGCCTTCGACAGCGTGTAGGCACCGCCGACCGTCAACCGGTCGGTGAGGAGGAAGTTGAACGACGTCTGGAGGCCGAGGTAGGTGCGCTCCAGGTTGTCGCTGTCGTTCTGGATCACCCCGAGGTCGACGAGGTTGCCGTTGGCGTTCAGGACCTGGCCGGTCTCGGTGTCACGCTTCGTCGAGTAGAAGTTGCCGAACTCGCGGTAGACGATGTCCGCCCGCACCGAGCCCTTGGAGCCGAAGCTGCGCACGCCGCCGATGGTGAGCTCGTCGGCGTAGGTCGAAGCGACGTTCTCGCCGACGACGAGGCCGCCGCCGGGAATGTTGACGAACTGCAGCAGGTCGGTGTTGTTGACGCCGCCGACCGAGTTGAACCAGGCCTGGACCGCCGCGAGCGCCTGCTCGGAGGTCGTCCGCGGCTGACCGGGCAGGTTGAAGCTCGGACCGGTGTAGGCCCACTGGATGGTCGCCGCGGAGCCCGCCGACGAACCGGAGTTGGCGACCGCGCCGGAGAGCGCGGCGACGTAGCGGCCGTAGGAGGCGTTGAGCAGCCAGACGCCGTTGCCGTCGGGATTCCAGTTCACGCCGAGGCGCGGGCTGAAGGCGTCGTCCTTGGTGACCGTCGTGCCGGCGGCGTCCTTGCCGTCGTTCTTGTCGTAGCGCACGCCGACGTTGAAGCTCAGGTTGTCGGACAGGCGCCAGCGGTCGTTGACGAACACCGAGTTGGTCTTGAAGTGGGTTCCCAGGCTGGTCGAGAGGATCGGGTAGTAGGCGAGGTACGAGCTGCCGCCTTCGTCCGAATTCTCGAGGTTCTGGGCCTCGATCACCGGGTAGACCACCCCGTTCTCGAACAGGGAGTCGTCGGAGCCGAAGATGAAGTTGGTCGCCGACTGGTAGTTGTTGCTGGTGCGGATGTCATCGAAGAAGTCGACGCCGAAGACCAGGTCGTGCGACCCCGAGCCCTGGGTCGACAGGAAGTAGCTCGCCTTGGCGAGATAGTCCTGGTTCTTGCGCTCGTCGCCGCCGTCGGCGCAGATGCCGCAGAAGATCGACTCGTTGAAGATCACGCCGTTGTTGGTGTCGAAGATCGGCGTGCCGCCGGCGAACGAGCCATCCGTTCCGCCCGAGGGCTCGAAGTTGAAGGCGCGCTCCGAGTACTGCGCCTCGACGAAGAAGTTCGACGACAGGACGCCGGAGTAGTTCGCCGCCAGAAGCGTGTTCGGCAGGCTCCGGGTGGCGAGGCCCGACAGGTCGACCAGGTAGTTGGCGAGACCGCCGTGCGGCGCCAGCTGCTCCTGGCTGATGTCGATGTACGAGCCGGTGAGGCGGTGGTTCGCCGTCGGCGAGAAGGTCAGCTTGCCCTCGTAGCGATCCTGCTCGTTGGTGGCGTTGTACGGGATGTTGGTCAGCTGGGTGGTCGCCACCGCGTCGGTCTCGAACGACCGGCCGGCGCCGAAGAACCACAGCTTGTCGCGCACGATCCGGCCGCCGATGGTCCCTTCGTAGATGCTGCGGACCTTGTCCTCCGGCTCGGGCGAGAAGCGGTTCTCGCTGTTCCAGCTCTGGTTGGTGAGGTTGTCGCGCAGGCTGCCGTGGAAGTCGTTGCCGCCCGACTTGGTCACCGTGTTGACGATGCCGCCGGCGAAGCGGCCGTACTCGGCCGAGATGCCCGAGGAGGAGGTAGTGGTCTCCTCGATGGCGTCTTCGATGAACAGGTTGTTCGGCGTGCCACGGATGTTGTCGTTCACGTTCACGCCGTTGATCGAATAGGTGTTCTCCCACGACTGGCCGCCGGAGATGGTGATCGCGCCGGCCGGGCCCGTCGCCGCGGCGCCGGGAGAGAGAATCACCGCCGCGAGCTGCGTGCGGCCGCCGGGCAGCGCCTCGAGGATGTCCTGCGAGACGGTGGTGGCGTTGGTGTTGTCCTTGGAGACGACGGTGACCGCCTCGCCGGTGACCTCGATGGTCTCGGTGACGGCGGCGAGCGACATATCGACGTCCAGCTGCAGGGCCTGCGAAGAGGCCAGCCGCGACGTCCGGCTCTGCGGCTCGAAACCATCCATGGTGAAGGTCGAGGTGTACTCGCCCGGCGGCAGGCTGGGGACGACATAGTCGCCGTTCAGGTCGGTGGTGGTCGCGCGCACGCCTTGCAGCGACGGGGACGAGACCTCGACCGAGACGCCGGGAACGCCGTTGCCTTCCGAATCGGTCACGCGTCCGGAAAGGCGGCCGGTGGGAATGCCCTGGGCCGTCGCGACGCCCGATATGGCGAAGGCGACGAGTAGGACCAGTCCGACTGATTTCAGAAATCTGTTCATCGAGCTTCCTCCCTCTTGGTTGCGATCGGATTTCCGCGTACACCGCGAATCTCCGACTGCAGGGTCAAGAGGCGAGAACGGTGCCAACTTCCGGAGCGCGCCGCAGGATCGCGCGCCAGGTCCCGGCGTATAAGGAAGGAACGGCGCTCGCGAGAGCGTCGTCGAGAAGCTCGCCTCGAGGGCGTTCTTCAGTGTGATGAGTTCAATTTCACGCCATTGGAGCGACTCGCAACGAGCAGCAAGTCGCGCACTTCAGTGCGATGACTACGACTTCACCGCGTTGGATGGACTCGAAGCGAGCCGAATCTCACGCTCCTCGCCGCTGCGCCGAGTCACGCCGATGTTGTCGAGGTGCTCGAGAAGCGGGATCGTCCACTTGCGCGACAGGCCGAAGCGGTCCTTGAAGGCGACGATCGTGAAGCGCTTCCAACCGCTCGCGCGGAGATCGTCCACCAGGCGCGCGAGCGCAGCGCTCGCGAAGATGAGGCCGCCGGGCAGGCGGACGAGCTCCTTGCGTTTCACCAGGTGCTGCACCAGGCCCTCGACGATCTGCAGTTTGGCGTCGAGGGCGCGCGCGACCTCCCCGGGCGAAGGCGGTTCGAGGCCGGCGGCGGCGTAGCGTTCGACGATCATTCGCGCCAGCGGCGAGAGCTCTGCCGGAGTCTCGATCGCGCGGCCGGGAAAGCGCACGTCACCGGCCGCGAGGTCGAGATCCCCCGAAGCCGCCAGGCGGGCGAGCCAGAGGTCGGCCAGTGTTCGCGCTGCCGGCGGCAGCAGCAGCCGGGCTGCTTCGGCTTTGGGCAGGGCGATCGCGAGCGGTTGCTCGCTGAAATAGCGCGCCAACGCCTCGCGCGCCGCGCGCCGCACGGATTCGACTGTCTCCGGCAGGAGGTAGCGGGCGGCAACTCCCTGCGTCTTCGTCTCGCCCTCCGCCGCTGGCCGCAGGCGCAGGAGCCTGCCCTCCGACTCGAGGCCGGCGAGGAGCGCTTCGATGGAAGAAGAGCTCCTGCCGGTGCGCGCCGCCGCCGCGGCTACGGTGAGGCCGCGCTCCGCAGCCTCGGCGGCCCAGGCAAGGAGAGCCTCCTGTTCCGTGCCCGAGAGACCGGCCATCCGCGCCGACGGATCGCCGCGCCGCTTGCGCCGCCACCACGGATCGAGGATCGTGCCGCCGCCGATGGTGGCGGCCGGCGAGGGGCGGCGGACGATGATGCGGTCGCCGCGCGCCGCGACGACCGGTGACGCGAGCGCGATCTCGACGAGGCCCGTCTCGCCCGGCGCGAGGCCGGATTCGGCGATCGGCCGCGCCGTGCCGACCGTCTCCGAGGCGAAGAGATGGACGCGCACGGCGACCGGGTGGAGCGGGCCTTCGAGCGCCACGGGCGAGCTCGCGAGCATCCGCCAGCGCACCAGCAACCGCCGCGTGGTGCGAAGGGCGCCGGGTGTCGCGAGCTCCATGCCGCGCTCGAGCACAGCCAACTCGACGCCAGCCAACTGTAGCGCCGTGCGCTCGCCGGCAGCGGCGCTCGCCGGCCGGCCGTGCACCTGCACGGCGCGCGCGCGCAGCGCGAGGCGGGAGGGCAGGAGCTCGAGCGCGTCGCCAGCGGCGACCGAGCCGGAGACGAGCGTTCCGGTCACCACGACGCCCTGGCCCTTGACCAGGAAAGCGCGGTCGACGGGGAGGCGCGCGAGATCGAGCTCGCGCAGCGTCGGCGGGAGCGCTTCCGCCGCCTGCTCGAGCGCCAACCGAAGCGCCGGCACACCCGCTCCGGTGAGGGCAGAGACCGGCAGGATCGGCGCACCGGCGAAGCGGGTGGCGGCCAAGATGTCGGCGACTTCGAGGCCGGCGAGCTCGGCGGTCTCGTCGTCGACGGCGTCGATCTTGTTCAGGGCGACGACGAGGCCGGGTAGCTCGAGGAGCTCGGCGATCTCGAGATGCTCGCGTGTCTGCGGCTTCACGCCTTCGTCGGCGGCCACGACCAGCAGCAGGAGCCGCACCCCGCCGAGCCCGGCGAGCGCATTGTGGAGAAAGCGCTCGTGGCCAGGGACGTCGACGAAGGAGAGCTCGATCGCCTGCCCGGCGGCGCTCGCCGGGGCGTCGGCCGGCGGCAGGTGCGCGAAGCCGAGATCGAGTGTGATCCCGCGGCGCTTCTCCTCCTCGAGCCGGTCGCAATCGATGCCGGTGAGCGCGCGAACGAGTGCGGTCTTGCCGTGATCGACGTGGCCGGCGGTGCCGACGAGGACCGATCTCAAGGCGTCAACCTCCGGCCAGGAGCTCGCGGGCGATGCGGCTCACCGTGGCGCCGTCCGCAGTGCCGGCGAAGCGGGCGAGCGTGGCCTTCATGACGGCGCCGAGCGCCGCCTTGCCGGCGACTCCCTGCGCCGCGAAGTCGGCGACCAGGGTCGCCATCGCCTGGCGCAGCTCCTCCTCCGAGACCTGGCGGGGGAGATAGGCGGCGTAGATCTCCGCCTCGATCTCCTCCTTCGCCGCGAGCTCGGGCCGGTTGCCGAGCCGGAACTGCTCGGCCGACTCGCGGCGCTGCTTGATCGCCTTGCGCACCAGCGCCTGGAACCCTGCCTCGTCCAGGTCGCCCTCGGTCGCCGGCCCGCGCAGGCCGGCGCTCTGGATCTCGGTGAGCAGCATGCGCAGGGCGGAGAGGCGGACCTTGTCGCCCGACTTCATTGACTCACGAAGCTCTCGGGAAATGCGTTGCTGCGGTGTCTCCTGCATGAAGCGATTGTACAGGCAGCGCGCACGCCCCGCGGCCGCGCCGGGATCGCCGCGATCGCCGGCGTCTCCGATCGTCGGGCTTTCAGCGCGCCGGCAGCTCGAGCGTGAAGACGGAGCCGCGCGGCCGGTTCTCGGAGACGCGGATGGTGCCGTTGTGGTCGGAGACGATCCGGTGGACGATCGCCAGGCCCATGCCGGTGCCGCGCTTCTTGCGCGAGAAGAAGGGCAGGAAGAGCTTCTCGCGGTCCTCCGCCGCGATGCCGGTGCCGACGTCGGCGACCTCGAGGATCAGCCGTTCGCCCCGGCGCTCGGCGCGGACCTCGACGTCGCCCGGCGGCTCCGTCGCCTCGAGGGCGTTGTCGAGCAGGTTGATCAACACCCGGCGCAGCTGTTCGGCGTCGACCCAGATCTCGCCGATGCCCGGCGCGATCCGGGTCTGGATGGCGACGCCGGGTTTGACGTCGCGATAGAGCGCCACCACCTCCGACACCAGGCCGTCGATGGCGGTCGCCGCGAGCTGCGGCCCCGGCATGCGGGCGTAGCGCGAGAACTCGTCGACCAGCGACTGCATCTTGCCGACCTCGCGCACGATGATCGCGACACTCTCCTCGAGCAGCTCGCCGACGGCCGGGTCGCCGGCGCGGTGTTTCACCCGCAGACGCTCCGCGGCGAGCCGGATCGGCGTCAGCGGGTTCTTGATCTCGTGGGCGATGCGCTGCGCCGCCTCCGTCCAGGCGGCGAGCTTCTGCGCCTTGATGAGATCGGAAAGGTCTTCGAGCACGACGATCTTGCCGGCGCCGCGCCCGCCGCTGTCGCGCAGATCCGAGACCTTGACCTCGAAGGTGCGGCGTTCGCCGCCGAGGACGAGGCTCACTTCGGAGGCCTCGCGCGGGTGCTCCTGGGCGGTGGCGATGAGCTTCTCGAGCGGGGCGCGCTCGGAGCCGCTCCAGGCGTCGGCGAGCCTGCGGCCGATGAGCTCCTCCTCGCGCTGGGCGAGGAGACCCAGGGCGGCAGCGTTGGCCGAGAGCACCGTGCCGTCGCCGCCCAGGGCGATCACGCCAGCGGCCAGGTTCTCGAGGATCGCGCCGACCAGCGCGCGCTCTTCGGCGAGGCCGCGGTTGGCGGCGACGAGCTCGCGGTGGCTGCGGTCGATCTCCTCGCGGTTGCGGCGCAGCTCCTGCGTCATGCTGTTGAACGACTCGACGACGGTCGCCATCTCGTCGTCGGTGGCGACTTCGATCTGCTGGTCGAGGTCGCCGCTCGCCACCCGGCGCGTGCCTTCGGCGAGCGCCTGGATCGGCAGCATCAGGCGGCGGGCGAGGAAGAGCCCGGCCCAGGAGGAAGCGAGCAGGATGAGCAGGGTCACGAGCACGAACATCAGCCAGTAGGAGGCGGCGAAGTCGCGCTTCTGCACCTCGAGCTGGCGGTAGGTCTGGTAGGACTGGATGAGCTCCTCGCTCTGCCCGCTGGTGATCGGGTCGAGGAGCGTGCCGGCGACGACCACCGGACGCCGCTTGCCGTCGGCCGCGGCCCCCGCCGCGGCGGCGAGGATCAGCCTGCCGCGGGTGCCGGCGGGGAGCACGACGCGGTTGGCGCGCCCGTTCTCCGCCGCCTCGAGCAGGAAGTTGCGGCCGACCTCCGGCAGGTCGTTGAGCCCGGACTCCGGGTCGACCACGGCGTGGATGAAGTCGCTCTCGAGGTAGACGCCGAGGAAGGCGACCCCGGATTCGTCGCGCCACTGCGCGAGGCGGGTGGCGAGCTCGGCGCGCGCAGCTTCCTCCTCGAGTCCGAGGCCCGACATCCTTCGCGCCACGCGCAGCGCTTCGCGGTAGTTACGGTCGCCGATCTCGCGCTGCAGCGACTGCGCCACGGCGCTGCTCTGCTCGAGGACCGAACGCAGCGAGCTCGAGAACCAGCGGTCGATCGAGCCCTGCAGCAGCTCGCTGGCGTAGAAGAAGAGCAGCAGCACCGGCACCAGGGAGAGGCCGACGTAGGTCGCTACCAGCTTGGTCTTGAAGCGCGCCCCGAGCGCGCGCTGGCGGCGCTCGAGCCAGAGACGCAGGAGGTTCCGGGCGAGGACGAAGAGGATGACCAGGATGAGCAGCGCGTCGGCGTAGACCAGGACGAACAGCAGCACTTTGTTGGTGACCAGCACCGAGGGCAGGTCGCGCCCGCGCTGGATGAGGTAGTAAATGAGCGTCAGAACGGCGAGCACCAGGACGAGAGCGGCGGCGACGTAGCGCCCGTCCTTTCTGTGCTGCGCGAAGAGCTCGCGGATGTCCACGCGCCGCCTCTCAGGGCTCCGGCGCGCGCAGCCGGACCTTGTTGGACTCGAGCCAGTCGGTGTAGCGCTGATAGGGAATGAAGCCGAGGACCGCTCCCGGGCCGAGATCGACGCGCATGCGCACCAGGAACCGCGAGTTGTCGGCGTCGGCTTCGAGGGTGAAGGCGGGGAAGTTCTCGAACACGGTCATCGCGTGCTCGAGCTCTTCGGCGTCACGCACCGTGCGGCTCTCGATCAGCCGGCCGCCCTGCTTGGTGTTCACCAGGTACTCGCGCGTCACCGCGTTGTACATCGCCACCACTTCGATGACGGTGGCGTCGAGGCCGCGGTCCCACCAGTGCTTGCGGTCGCGCTTCAACTCGAGTGCGTAGAGGAAGGAGGTCGGCAGGCCGCTGTCGATGCGCTCGCGGGTCTCCGGGTCGAGGCCGTTGGCGAGGTGGAAACCGACCAGCACCTGGCCGCCGTCCACCGACACCCGCAGGTCCTCGATGGCCGGTTCGCCCGGCGGAGCGAGCAGGAGTCCGAGCATCAACAGCTGCGGCCAGGCGAGCATGAACGGTCAATCTACCATCGGGTGACGATAGACTGGACCTCCGCCGGAGCTCGTCGCCGG
>JAGOCP010000104.1 GCA_017998715.1 Thermoanaerobaculia bacterium
CCACCTCGACGTTCTTCTGCGCCGATCGTCGCCGCCGGCGTTCGGCGAGGAGTGCGGTGATCAGCAGCCACTGCGCGATGGTGAGCGCCACGACGGCGAGGATCTGCCAGCGGTACTCGCTCCACAGGGTCGGTTGGCGGAAGCGGACGAGGCTGCCTTCGGGGAGCCGGCTCTCGGAGATTCCCCAGCGCCGGAGCTCTCGCCAATCGAAAATCAACGCGCTCGACGGCTGGTCGAGCGGTGCGATCGCCGAGATGGCCTCTCCGCGCAGGATCCGAGCGGTGAGCTCGCCGGCGCGCACGCCGAACGGCCCGTACTGGATGAGGTCGCCGCCGACGATACCGAGGCCGAGAAAGGTCTCGGAGGCCCCATAGATCGGCGCCTTCGACACCTCCGCCAGTGCCGGGAGCACGTCACGGGCGATGGTCGACCGCCCCGTCGCGTCCGCCCGGTAGCTGGTGAAGATGACCACACTCCGTTGTGGAAGATCGGCCAGGCGCTCGAGCTGCTCCGACAACGGAAGCCCGACGAGCGAGACGATGGGTAGCTTTGGAGCGCGGTCTGCGGCGAGTCGGCGAGCCAGTGCCTCGTTGGCGCGATCGGAGGGAGCGGCCCCACCGACGAGCACGATCTGCTGTGCATCCGGATGGAGGTCGACGGCGATGCGAACCGTCCGCTGCGTGTCCAGGCTGGTGAAGGACCCAGTGGTATTCGGTGGCAGCGGTCCGTTTCCGAACGCCTCCCGCGAGACGCTGGTGAAGACCAATGGCGCCGCGGGGGCTAGCAACTCGCGATTCTGGAGGAAGTACGCCAAGGCGTCGGAGCCTGCGGTCACGACGAGGTCGAAAGTCGTCCGGGCGTACTTCTCCTGCAGAAGGTCAGTCAGCCGCCGGGTGTAGGCCGCCGCTGAGTTGTCGGCGAGGTCGAGCGTCTCGACATGCAAGTCGATGGCGGCCCCGAACCGCTTCTGAACCGTCTCGCGGAACGCTGACTCCACGGCGACCACCGCCGGGGCTCCGCTGCGCAGCGAAAACAGCAGGAGCACGGAGGGTGTCCGGGCGGTCGGCTCGACCGCGCCGCTGGGAATCGGGCAGAAGAGCCAGGTGAGGCTCAGACTCAGCACGAGACTCCGCTGCCACCGTCGACTGCTTCGCATCGTCCCCCTTTGCTGCTGCCGGTCCAGATCGGTTCGAGCCTACCGCACTCGCCGGCCATGGCCGCGACATTTCGCGGCTCCGCGAGATCTCACGGTTTCGAGAGGTGCCAGCCGATTTTCCGGGGATCGGCCGAGAAGGGACAAGGCGAGCTTTCGCAGAGGTTTAGCAGGCGTCTCGATGAACCGACCGAGGTTGGCTCGAAAGCTGCTCTTCAGGGAGACACGATGATCGTACTTCAGGTTCGCATCGAGGCCCATCCGCCGCAACGGCGTGAGCTGGTGCACGCACTGTTGCGGTGGGCGGAGGCGGCTCGTAGCCAGCCGGAGCTCGATTCCTGCCGCCTCTATGAAGACCTCGAGGAACCCGGGGTCTTCGGCTTGGTGGCGAAGTGGAACGACGAGCGCGCGCTCGAAGCGCATCTGCGCTCGGAGTCGTTCGGCGTCCTGCAGGGGGCGCTCGAAATCCTGGCGCGCCCGGCCCAGTTCGAGGTCCTGCTACCCGCTGTGAACCCTCTCCTGAGGAGGGTGGCGATATGACACATAAAGATCCCGCCCAGGGCTCCGATCGCGCATTCGGCGCGACGGCCTTGTGCACGACCCTCCTCGCCGCCCTCCTGCAGGCGCCGCTCGCGGCGCAGACCGCCGTCCTGGAGACGACTCCCGCGCCGACGGCTGGGGCGACCGCAGATCCGGCAGGAGCGGGGGAATCCTCCGCGAGCGCCGCCGATGAACTGGCGAAGCGCGCCACCGACCCGACGGCGTCGCCGATGACCTTTTCGCTGATCGGCGACTTCACCACCGCGAGCTACGACCTCGCGGGCGGCGTGCCGCGCGAAGACTCGACGGTGCTCAAGTTCCAGCCGGTGCTGCCGTTCAAGGCCTGGGGGGTGGCGAACATCCTCCGCATGACCCTGCCCTACGAGGTCTCCGGACCCGGTAACGGCGGCCTGGGCGACGTGACCTTCTTCGACATGGCGGTCTTCGGCCGCTCCTGGGGGCGCCTGGGCGTCGGCGTGGTTGCGAGCTTCGCGTCGAGCGCTTCGAACCCTCCCTCGCATGCCTCGGCGGGCCCGGCGATCGGCTTCGTCGCGCCGGTCAGCAGGAAGCTCAGCGTCGGCCTGTTCAACCAGAACCTGTTCGCCAACGGCATCGGCATCTCGCAGCTCCAGCCGATCGTCGCCTACCAGCTCGGCCACGGCTGGTCGCTCTCCGCCGGCGACCTACAGTTCGTCTACGACTGGGAGCGCAACGAGTTCGTCTCGCTGCCGGTCGGCTTTCAGGTCGGCAAAGTGCAGCGCGTCGGCGGCCAGCCGCTGCGCTTCGCGGTCAATCCGCAGTACAACTTCAAGGACCTGCCGGGCGCCGATCGCTTCAAGACCGTCCTGACGGTCTCGCTGCTGGTGCCCGAGTGAACGCTTTCTGGTCGCTCGGTTCGGCTCACAACTGCAACTCAGGACACGAGGAGACGCCATGAATGACTTTTCGAAGGTAACCGCAGTCGCCATCGCCGGCGGTGTGGCGCTCCTGGCCGCTGCCTGCAAGGCACCCGCTCCTGCAGAAAAGGCGGCTCCGGCGGCGCCCGCTGCTGCGATGCAGACCGTCGAGCAGCTCGAGGCGGCGGTGCCAGACCAGCCACTGAAGGAGGCCTACTTCGGCGAGACGCACGTGCACACGTCGTTCTCGCTCGATGCCTTCATCGGCGGCGCCCGTCTGACGCCGGACGAAGCCTACAAGTTCGCGCAGGGCAAGGACGTCACCATTCAGGGGCAGTCGCACAACATCAGGAAGCCGCTGGACTGGACCGCGGTGTCCGACCACGCGGAGTTCATCGGCGAGATGTACTCCGCGCAGGTGCCGGGCGCCAAGGGCGGCGACAATCCGATGCTCGAGGAACTGCGCGGCCTCACGAAGGTCGAGGAGCAGCGGGCGTGGTTCATGAAGTACGTCATCAGCAACATGCGCGGGGCGAACCCGGGGCACCCGCCGTTCTACGCCGGGCCGGAAACGACCCAGAGCGCCTGGCAGGACATCCACCTGAAAGCCGTCCGCGACAACTACCAGCCCGGCAAGTTCACGACTCTCGCAGGGTTCGAGTGGACGGCGTCGAACAACGCCGGCAACATGCACCGCAACATCATCTTCCGCGACCTCCTCGTGCCGGACGTGCCGCTCTCGGCACTCGACACGAACGACGAGGAGAAGCTCTGGGCCTGGATGGCGGAGCAGGAGAAGAAGGGTTCGAAGCTGCTGGCGATTCCCCACAACTCCAACGGCAGCAAGGGCTACATGTTCGAGTCCCTCGACAACGACGGCAAGCCCCTGACCGCCGAGTACGCGAAGCTGCGCAGCCACTTCGAGCGCCTGATCGAGATGATGCAGATCAAGGGCAACTCGGAGGTCCACCGCTCGTTCTGGCCCGCCGACGAGTTTGCGGACTTCGAGAACGGCGACAGCGTAGGCACCTTCAGTGGGCGCACGTTCCAGAAGGAGAACTTCGTGCGCTGGGCCGTCACCAAGGGGCTCGATTACCAGGCCAAGCTCGGCGCCAACCCTTATCAGCTCGGCTTCATCGGCGGCACCGACAACCACAACGGCGCGCCCGGGGACGTCGTCGAGGACAACTACATCGGCAGCCACGGGCCGGCGGACGGCACGCTGAAGGATCGCCGCGAAGGCGAGATCGACGGCTGGATCAAGGCCAAGGAGTCGAACCCCGGGTCGCTGTCGGGGGTCTGGGCCACGAAGAACACCCGTGCGGCCATCTGGGATGGCATGGCCGCGCGCGAGAGCTTCGTGACATCGGGCACGCGCATCAAGGTGCGCTTCTTCGCCGGGGCTGATCTGCCCGCCCAGCCCGCGGACCCGCGGACTCTGGTGGAGCAGGGGTACAAGAGCGGCGTGCCGATGGGGGGCGCGATCCGTGGAGCATCCAAGTCGCCCATCTTCACGGTCTGGGCGGCGAAGGACCCTGAGGGCGCCAATCTCGATCGCATCCAGATCGTCAAGGGGTGGGTGGACGCGCAGGGTGAGCCCCAGGACAGGGTCTTCGACGCTGTCTGGAGCGGCGATCGCAAGCCGGGCGGCAACGGCAAAGTGCCCGCAGTCGGCAACACCGTGGACCTGAAGACGGCCACCTACACGAACGCGATCGGCGGCGGCGAGCTCATGGGCACCTGGAGCGACCCCGAGTTCGATCCCGCGCAGCACGCGATCTACTACGTGCGCGTCCTCGAGATTCCGACCCCGCGCTTCACCACCTACGACGCGGTCCGCAACAACCTGCCGCTGCTCGAGGACGTGCCGGCGACGATCCAGGAGCGAGCCTGGAGCTCGCCGATCTGGTACTCGCCGCAGGAGTGACCCGTGCCCGCGCCAGCGCTGCGGCAGCTCACCAAACCTCAATTGAAGGAGAGATCGGCATGAATCGTTCGACCAGTTCTCAACGCAGTCAAGTGAAATTCAGGTTGAATCCCGCCCTTACCCTGATCGCCGCGGTTCTCGGCTTGGTGCTCCTCGCGCCCGCGACCGTGCGCGCCCAGGGCGACGGGCCGGGCGCGCAGATCCTCTTCCCGGCCGGGACGAACATCTTCGTGCCGACCTGGCTCGACATGCAGATGAACTCCGACTTCTCGCAGAGCATCCTCAGCCTCGACGCCGATGTGCACGCCGGCATCGCGCTCGCCATCTACCAGCGCGGCTTCGCGCTCGGTGGCCGCTTCGCCGAGGTCTGGGTGGTGCCGAACTGGGGGGTGCTCGACGCCGACGTGCAGGTGTCGCGCGACGCCGGCGGCTCAATCACCCGCAGCGTCAGCGAAAGCGGTTTCGGCGATCCGTACTTCGCTTTCAAGATCGGCCTTGTCGGCGCCCCCGGCCTCGAGCTCGCCGACTTCATGAAGCACAAGCCGGAGTTCCAGCTCTACGCCTACGGCGGCGTCTTCGTGCCGATCGGCGACTACGACGCCGACCGCCTGCTCAACCTGGGCACCAACCGCTGGGCCTTCCGGCTCGGCCTGCCGATGGTCTGGCCGCTCGGGAATCCAAAGTCGCAGACCAATCTCGAGGTCCACCCGAGCGTCAGCATCTACCTCGACAACGACGACGCCACCGGCAGCGCCAGCGTCAAGGAGCAGGCGAACCTCTTCCAGGTCGAGAGCCATCTTTCGACCCATTGGAGCGCCAAGTGGTGGAGCTCGGTCGGCTTTCGCTACCGCAAGGGCGGCGAGACGACGACCGACGGCGTGAGGGACGACAACCAGCAGGACGTCCTCGGCGGCGAAGTGACGATGGGCTACGCCTTTACGCCGCACCTCGGCCTGCAGACGACCTACGGCGATGTGATCACCGAGAACGACGGCACCGAGAGCCGGATGATCCGGCTGCGCATGAACTACGTCTTTTGAGAAGGAGCTCGCCGAAATGAAACTGACCAGAACTCGCAACCTGGCTGCCCTCACGCTCCTGCTTGGCTGTGCGAGCGCATCGATCGCTCGAGCGCAGGAGATCCTGCCCTTCCCGCCCGCGCCGTCCGGCTCGACCGCCGGGCTGACGATCGAGAGCTCGACCTACAAGAAGCGCGTCGAGCCCAAGCGCCTGGCGGAGGGCGCGCCGAACATCCTGATCATCCTGATGGACGACGTCGGTCCGGGCACGCCCTCGACCTACGGCGGCGAGATCCACACCCCGACGCTAGACCGGGTGGCAAAGATGGGGGTCTCCTTCAATCGCTTCCACTCGACCGCCATGTGCTCGCCGACGCGCGGCGCGCTGCTCACCGGGCGCAACCACACCCGGATCGGCAACGGCCAGATCGCCGCGATCGCCAACGACTTCGACGGCTTCAGCGGCGTCATCCCGAAGTCCTCGGCGACGGCGGCCGAAGTCCTCAAGAACTACGGCTACAACACCGGCGCCTGGGGCAAGTGGCACAACACCCCCGAAGAGCAGATCACCTCCATGGGACCGTTCGACTACTGGCCCACCGGTTACGGTTTCGAGTACTTCTATGGCTTTCTGGCCGGCGAAGCGTCGCAGTACGAGCCGACCCTGACGCGCAATACCACCCAGGTCACCGGACACCTCCCCAAGGGCTACCACCTGACGGACGACATCGCGACCGACGCGATCCAATGGCTGCGCGAGCAGAAGGCGTTCGCGCCGGACAAACCGTTCTTCATGTACTGGGCGCCGGGCGCCTCGCACGGCCCGCACCAGGTCATGAAGGAATGGGCCGACAAGTACAAGGGCAAGTTCGACGACGGCTGGGACAAGTACCGCGAGCGCGTCTTCGCCAACGCCAAGGCCAAAGGCTGGATCCCGCAGAACGCAAAGCTCACGCCGCGTCCGGCCTCGATGGCCTCGTGGGATTCGATCCCCGAGACCGAGAAGCCGTTCCAGCGCCGCCTGATGGAGGTCTTCGCCGGCTTCACCGAGCACGCCGACTACAACGCCGGCCGGCTCATCGACGAGATCGAGAAGGAAGGCAAGCTCGACAACACGCTGATTTTCTACATCTGGGGCGACAACGGCTCCTCTTCCGAGGGGCTCTACGGCACGATCAGCGAGCAGCTGGCGCAGAACGGCATCCCGACGAAGATCTCGCAGCACCTCGAGGCGCTCGAAGAGCTCGGCGGCCTCGATGCCTTAGGCGGCCCGAAGACGGACAACATGTACCACGCCGGCTGGGCGTGGGCGGGCAGCTCGCCGTACCAGGGCACCAAGCTCCAGGGAGCCTACTTCGGCGGCATCCGCCAGCCGCTCGCGGTCTCCTGGCCGAAGCGCATCCAGGCCGACGCGACGCCGCGGCCGCAGTTCCACCACGTCATCGACGTCGTGCCGACGATCTACGAGCTGACGAAGATCACTCCGCCGCGTGTCGTCAACGGTTTCGAGCAGGATGCCTTCGACGGCGTCAGCATGGTCTACGCGTTGGGCGACCCCAAGGCGCCGGGGACGCGAAAGACCCAGTTCTTCGACATCATGGCCAGCCGCGGCATCTACCACGACGGCTGGTATGCCAGCGCCCGCGGCCCGCGCGAGCCGTGGGTGGGAGGAATACCTCCGGGCATCCGGGAGTGGTCGCCGCTGACCGACAAGTGGGAGCTCTACAACCTCGAGGAGGACTGGAGCCAGGCGAACGACCTGGCGGCGGCGAATCCCCAGAAGCTCGAGGAGATGAAGCTGCTCTTCCTGCTCGAATCGACGAAGAACAAGAACCTGCCGATCGGCGGCGGTCTCTGGTCGACCGCGCTCTACCATCCCGAAGACGCCCCTGCTTCGACCCTGACCGAATGGACCTTCGACGGTCCGATGACACGCATGCCCGAGTCCGCCGCTCCGAAGCTCGGCAAGGTCGACAGCCTTGTGACCATGGAGCTGGAGGTGCCGAAGAACGCCAACGGCGTGCTCTACGCCCTGGCTGGCTTCTCCGGCGGCGTGACCTGCTACGTCAAGGACGGCTTCCTGAAGTACGAATTCAACCTGTTCGAAGTGCAGCGGACGAAGATCCAGTCGCGAGAGAAGCTGCCGACGGGCAGGGTGAAGGTCGAAGTCGAGTCGAAGCTGACCGCCAAGATCGGCGGGCCGATGGACGTCATCCTCAGAGTGAACGGCAAGGAGGTCGGCAAGGGCCAGGTGCCGGCGGCGATGTCGCTCCACTTCACCTCGAATGCCACCTTCGATCTCGGCACCGATCTCGATTCGCCGGTGTCGCTCGACTACTACGACCAGGCGCCGTTCGCCTGGAACGGCAGGATCGGCGAGACGAAGATCACGTACCTGAAGAAATAGAAGCGCACGCAACGGAAATCGAGTCGAACCTCAACGACGCAGCAAGCAGTCAGGAGACGATCATGAAGAGAGACTGGAATCGAAGCAGGACGGCTGTGGTGAGCGGGTTCGTCCTGCTCGCGATGGCTGTGACTTTCGCGCCAGCCCCGGCGGCCGCCCAGATGGGCGCTGCCCCAGCCGCAGAGGTCGCGGTCGAGCCGGCCGCCATCGCGGCGCTCGAGCAGATGGGTGCCTACCTGCGGACGCTCAAGGCGTACCAGGTCGAGGCCGCGACGTCGCGCGAGGAGGTGCTGGAGAGCGGCCTCAAGGCGCAGTTCGCCAACGTCACCACCATCCTCGTCCGGATGCCCGATCGCCTGTTCGCCGAGACCGTCGGTGACCGGCAGCAGCGCCAGTACTACTACAACGGCAAGGAGTTCACCCTCTACGCCCGGCGCCTCACCTACTACGCCACGGTCGCCGCGCCGGCGACGGTGAAGGAGCTCGCGACGACGGTGGACGACAAGTACGGCATCGAGATTCCACTGGTCGATCTCTTCCTCTGGGGAGCCGACGGCGCTTCGAGCGCCGGCATCACCGCCGCGGTCGACCTCGGCGCGAGCGCCATCGACGGCGTCACCTGCACGCACTACGCTTTCCGCCAGGAGGGGCTCGACTGGCAGATCTGGATCCAGAAGGGCGATTTCCCGCTGCCGAAGCGGCTCGTGCTCACCACGACGACCGACGAAGCCCGCCCGCAGTTCACCGCGAACTACACCTGGAACCTCGCGCCGTCGTTCAACGACGACGCCTTCACCTTCGACCCCCCGGCCGACGCGAAGAGAATCGTGTTCGAAGAAGCCGCTGCGGCGAGCAAGTAGGAGATCCGACATGAATAATCGCACCCTGAAGGTCGCCTTCGCCCTGCTCGTCGCTTTCCTTCTTGCCGGCGCGCCGGCGCTCGAGGCGGGCAACAAGAACGTCCGCAGCAGCTCGAAGAGCTCGGTCAGCAACAAGAACGTCAACCGGAACAACAACAACAACCGCAACACCAACATCAACAACAACAAGAACGTCAACGTCAACAGCAACCGCAACAACAACGTCAACATCAACCGGGATCGCGACATCGACATCGACGTCGACGTCGATCATCGCGGCGGTTGCTGCTACAACAACCACCATCACGGAGTCGGCGTGGTCGGCGCGGTGGCGGCGGTCGCGGTCACCGCGGCGGTGGTCGGCTCGATCGTGAATACGCTGCCGCCCTCCTGCAGCGTCGTCATGGTGAACGGTTTCACCTACCAGCAGTGCGGCAGCGTTTGGTATCAGCCGCAGTTCGTCGGCACGACGACGTCCTACGTCGTCGTGACCGCTCCGCGGTAGCAGGTCGGAATCACCGCAGACCAGCGCGAGATCCCGTCGCCCCGGACCTTCCGGGCGACGGGACTCTCCGGGCCCGCTCGACCCCCCCTACCCTTCCTTGCGGATCAGCTTGCCGAGGGCCACGTGGTCGGCGGCCAGCAGCGTCTCGACCTGCGCGCGGTCGACTTCGGCGACGATGATCTGGCCGACTTCGGTGTTGACCGCCGAGTAGACGCCCTGCGACTTCATCTTCGCCGCCTGGTACTGGTTGTCCTCGGTCGGCGAGACATAGTGCACAGAATCGGCCTTATAGCGATGCACCAGGTAGAGATGGATCAGGGTCATCAGGCGCTTCTGGCGCAGCTTCTCGTCGAAGGTGTTCTGGTCGCGCACCGAGAGGATGACCCGGCCGTGGCGGTCCTGGATCGGCGCGAAGACGACGTTCGCCTCCTTCTCGCCTCCCTTGCCGACGATCGCGAGCTCGAGAAGCTCGGAGCCGGCCCGGTGGGGCTTGAGCTCGACCGCCAGCTTGAGATCGAGCTTGTAGTGCGCGCCCCACAGTCCGAGCCACTCCTCGAGGAGCTTCTTCGGCACCTCGGTCTGGATGAGATGCTGGTGTTGGGTCGAGCCCTTGCCCATCGCCTTGGTGGTCGCCGTGCGCCCCGACGAGGCGAGGAGTGCCGCATCGGCGCGCGGGCCGCCGACCAGCGTCTGCGGCGTCTTGTACGGCGATTCGACGAGGCGGATCTTGCGCTGGAGACGCGCCAGGGCGAGCATGCCGTCCTGCTTGAGCGCGGTGGCGAACTCTTCGCCGGCGACGCCGTCGACCTGGTGGCCGCCGTAGGTGATGAAGTTGAAGACGAAGCCCATCTTGCCGAGCTCCTCCGGGAAGCGCCGCATCTCGTCGTCGCCCATGCCGGTCGAGTCCCAGTTGAACGACGGCGAGAGGTTGTAGGCCATCATCATCTCGGGAAACTCGGCGTGGATCGCCTCGGCGAACTCGCGCGCGTCCTTCAAGTCGGCGGTCTTGGTCTCCATCCAGAGGATGTCGGCGAACGGCGCCGCCGCGAGCGACTTGGCGATCGCGTAGTCGACGCCGCCGCGGACCTGGTAGTAGCCCTCCGGCGTCTTGGCGTGCTCGCAGTCCCAGATGATGTTGACGCCGAGCGACCTCGCCTTCTCGCGCGCGGTGTAGAACGACGCCCGCCGCGCGAACTTCCGCCACTGGTCGACCGTCATTTCGAGCGCCTCCCCCTCGCTCGCCCGGAACTCGAGGATCTCGGCGACCGCTTCGCCGTATGTCTCCAATCCGGCCTCGGCCTCCCAGCGCTCCACCAGACGCGACTCGGCGTCGTCGAAGATCGCGTCGACCTTCGCCGCCCCGCCCTTGGCATACGCCGCGGCGCCCTCCTCGGCGACCTTGCCCAGGCCGGTGCGGTCGAGCCACAGGTTGGCCGCCGCGTACTCCTCGTTCGATACCTTGTAGAGGAGGTGGCCGTTGAGCTCCTGCACCCCCTTGTCGCAGAACCGCTTCATCAGCGCCAGGAAGCAGAGCTTGTAGGCCGGAATCTGCAGATTGGTCGCGCCGAGGATGAACGGCTGATCGCGCTCGTCGCTCCTGCCGTCGAGCAGCGTCGCCGCCTCGGCGTCGGTGCGCGCGACGATGATGCCTTCGACCCCCATGACGTCGAGCTGAAAGCGCGCCGCGTTCAGGCGCTTGATCTGCTCGTCGGAGGGCACCAGGACCTTGCCGCCCTGATGACCGCACTTCTTGGTTCCCGGGCGCTGGTCCTCGATGTGGTACCCGGGGACGCCGGCCTCGACGAAGCGCCGCACCAGGTTGCGCACGTGCGGGTCGCCGCCGTGGCCGGTGTCGGCGTCGGCGATGATGAACGGCCGGAAGTCGGCGAGCGGCGCCGCCGCGCGCTGCGTGTCGCTCATGCGCGAGCGCAGGAAGTGCTGATTGCGGTCGGCGGTGAGCA
>JAGOCP010000412.1 GCA_017998715.1 Thermoanaerobaculia bacterium
GACAAGGCACGCGCCGACCAGGGGGAGGTCGGATAGCTCGTCGCGCAGTCGGCGTAGAGCCGCTTCGCCTCTTCCGTCGTCTTCTTGCTGTCGCCCGCCTGCACCAGTTTTGCCTGCTGGTAGGCCGCCTCGGCCACCCGCGGATCGTTGCGGAAGCGGCTCTGGATCTCGACGTAGGTGCCGAGCGCCTCCTTGCTGCGCTGCAAGCCGACCTGGGATCTGGCGATCAGGAAGTAGCCCTCGATCGCCACCGGGCTCGCCGGATAGGTCGCGACCAGAGCCTGGGCGTCGGCGAGCGCCTGATCGAAGAGCTTGGCGTCGAACTTGCCGCGCGCCACCTCGAGCTCGGCGATCGCCGGATCGACCGTCGGCTTCGCCGGCTGCGGCCTGGTTTCGGCGGCGAGTGGACTGTTCGCTGGCGCCGCTGCGCTCTCCTTCTTCGGTTTGGCCGCCGTCTCCTTCGCGGCAACCTCGGGCGACGGCTTGTCCACGGCGATCGGCGGCGGCGCGGGCGCCGCGGAGTCGACCGGCGGCGGTGTCGGCGTCGCGTCGGCCGATGGCTCTGCGGCGCTCTTCTCGGCCGGCGGCGCGCTCGCGGCCGGCGGTTCCGCCGGGTGGAGCAGCATCCAGGCGCCCGCCCCGACCAGCGCCACCGCAAGCAGAGCGAACAGAACCATCACCCCCCGGCTGCCGAGCGGGCTCGTCGAGCCCAACAGTTTCGAGGTGCCGCGCTTCAGGCCCTTGAGCTCGTCGAGCAGCTGAAATCGCATCATCTCTTCGAGCTTCTCGACCTGTTCGATCAATTGGCCGATCGAGGCGAAGCGCTTCCCGGGATCCGTCGCGAGGCACTTGAGCACGATCGGATCGATCTCCGAAGGCAACTCGCGATTGAGCTCCGCTGGGAGACTGAACTTGCCGAGCGGAATGCGGCCGGTCAACGCTTCATAGAACACCACGCCGAGCGAGTAGATGTCGGCGCGATGATCGACGGCCGCGGCTTCTACCGCCTGCTCCGGCGCGAGGTAGCTCAACGTTCCGAGCGACATCTCCTTCGTCGTCAGGTTGCCGAGCTTGCGCGCCACCGACTCGACACGACTGATCCCGAACTGGGCGAGCTTGACGGTCGAGAGCGTCGAGGAGACCAGAATGTTGCGCGGATTGAGGTCGCGATGAACGATGCCCGCGCGGTGCGCCGCCTCGAGCGCCCGTCCGACCTGCTTGACGATCTGAAGGACTTCCTGCAGCGATAGCCGGCGCCGACGCAGCACGACGTCCAGCGAAGTGCCTTCGACATGCTCCATGACCAGGTAGGCCAGATCCCCATCGTTGCCCCGGTCGAGAATCTGGACGACGTTGGGATGGGAAAGGCGCGCTACCTCATCAGCCTCGCGAAAGAAACGCGCCAGCGCGCTTGCATCGTCGGCGATTTCGGCCACCAGAACCTTGAGCGCGACGATCCGCCCACTCGCGGACTCCCGGGCCTTGTAGACCGCGCCCGTCGATCCCTTGCCTAGGGGCTCGAGGAGCTCGTACGGCCCGACCCGACCCGGGATCTCAGTCGGAACCATGGGCCTCGAACACCAAAACGGTATCTCCGATGGAGATGCGGTCGAGATGATGCAGCACGGCACGGGTCACCGGCTGCCCGTTCACCTTCGTGCCGTTGCTGGTTTCGAGATCGGTCAAGACGAAGCCCTCCGGCTGCAATTCGATGGCGATGTGCTCTTTGCTCGCCTGGGTGTCCGAAAGTGCGAGGTCGCAGGTGCGGGACCGACCGACCAGGACGCGCGCCTCGCCGAGCGCGAGATCTCCACCCGACTCCGGGCCGAGCGCCACGAAGAGTCGACCCTCGGCGAGGGCCGCTGGCTTGTTTCGCCGCCGCGGCGCCACCTGGAGGGTGCGAATGGGAAACGGGATGACGATCCCGCGCCGGCCGAACTCCTCCCAGACCCGGCCGCGGACGTCGCTCTGGATACGCGGCCGCTGCCCGATGTCCTCGATCCAGATGCGCAGCTCGTAGCGAATCGCGCTGTCGTCGAAACCGAGCACGAAAACGTCGGGCGTCGGTTTCTCGAGAATTCCGGGAATACCCTCGGCTGCCGCGAGCAGGGCCTGCTTCACGCGGTAGGGGGGCGTCTTGTACTCGGCCGAGACGACGACCCGTTCGAGGTGCAACGGGTGCGGGTAGTAATAGTTGACGATCCGCTCTTGCGCCATGGTGGCGTTCGGCACGATCAGATTGTCGCTGTCGCGGGTGCGCAGGTGGGTCGTACGCCAGGAGATCGAGACGACCCGGCCTTCGATATCGCCGACCTTGATCCAGTCGTTGATCCGGTAGGGTTTCTCGAGGCCGATGACGACGCCGGCGAAGATATTGCCGAGGATCGGCTGCAGCGCGAGACCGATGACCAGCGAGGTGATCGCCGACCCGGTGACGAGCGCTCCCAGATTGGCTCCCGGAAAACTGAACTTGAAGGTGACGAGAGCAGCAATGAAGTAGGCCGCCCCGACGCTCACCATCGGCAAGAGGTTCGGCAGGCGGACGCCCCGGTGCGGCAGAACGAGATCGAAATAGACCATCCCGGCGAGCCGGATGACGGTGATCGCGCCGAGGAAGAGCAACACCCAGGACAGCACCTGGTCGAAGGTCTCGTACTTGCCTGGGGTAAAGAGCGTGAAGACCCGCAGCCCGGCGGCGATCGCACCGACGATCAGTACGAACGACAGCTGACGGACGATGAGCAGACGACGCAGGGCGGCGACGATCCCGATCAGGATCGACGTCAAAGCGAGGCTGGAGAGGATGGTGACAGCTAGGCGCACGGGCTCATGGGGTAATACGGCAAGCGCATGGAAAGAGGGCCAAAGATAACACAGGGGGGCGGGCGAAACCCGCTTCAACCCCCTGTCGCCGCAGCCGTTTTCGGCGCGCTAGTTGCGCGGGATGAGGGCGCCGAGAACCGCGCCGCGCACCACTCCGCCGATCACTCCGATACCGCCCCAGCACCAGCCGAGGTAGTAGGGGAAGCCGGCGATCACCAGCGGGG
>JAGOCP010000413.1 GCA_017998715.1 Thermoanaerobaculia bacterium
TGCCGAGAGTCGACGTCGCGCCTTGCAGCGCCCGGCGATTTGCTACACCATCGCTGGCGATCGAACCAGACGCGAGGGAGAATCGTTCCGTGAGCGACGAGGAGACGAAGGGCCCCGAACGGACCGCCTCCGGTCCGACGGAAGTCGACTCGCCGGCGCTCTTCCACGCCGCGAACACGGTCGACCTGCCGCTGGCCGACGGCCAGGGTCTGAAGATCGGGCCGTACCGGATCCTGCAGCTCCTCGGCGAAGGCGGTTTCGGCTCGGTCTACATGGCCGAGCAGAGCGAGCCGATCCGGCGCCGGGTGGCCCTCAAGGTGATCAAGGCGGGGATGGACACGCGCCAGGTCATTGCGCGCTTCGAGCAGGAGCGCCAGGCCCTGGCGATGATGGACCACCCGGCGATCGCCCAGGTGCTCGACGCCGGCACCACCGACAGCGGCCGGCCGTATTTCGTCATGGAGCTCGTCCGCGGTGAGCCGGTCACCGAGTACTGCGACAAGCACAACCTGCCGGTCGCGTCGCGCCTCGAGCTCTTCGCCGAGATCTGCTCCGCGGTGCAACACGCCCACACCAAGGGCATCATTCACCGCGATCTCAAGCCGTCGAACATTCTGGTCACCTTCGAAGACGGGCAGGCGCGCGCCAAGGTCATCGACTTCGGTATCGCCAAGGCGACCGCCGGCAATCTGACCGAAAAGACCCTCTACACCGAGCACCGGGCGCTCGTCGGCACGCCCGAGTACATGAGCCCGGAGCAGGCCGAGGGCTCGCTCGACATCGACACCCGCACGGACGTCTACGCCCTCGGCGTGCTGCTCTACGAGCTCCTCACCGGCACGACGCCGTTCGACTCCCGAAAACTGCGCGCTGCGGCGGCAGGCGAGATCCAGCGCATTCTGCGCGAGGACGAGCCGCCGCGCCCGAGCACCCGCCTCAGCCAGTCGGTCGAGACCGTGGACGCCGTCGCCGCGCATCGCGATACCGAACCCAAGAAACTCTCCTCGGCGCTGCGCGGCGAGCTCGACTGGATCGTGATGAAGGCGCTCGAGAAGGACCGCCAGCGCCGCTACGAGACCGCCAACGGCCTGGCGCTGGACATCCAGCGCTACCTCGCCGGCGAGCCGGTCTCCGCCGCGCCGCCCTCGGCCGGCTACCGCTTCCGCAAGTTCGTCCGCCGCCACCGCGCGGCGGTCTCGGCGGCGAGTCTCGTCGCGGCGGCGCTAGTAGCGGCGGTGGTGGGCATCTCGTGGCAGGCGCGCGAGGCACGCGCGCAGCGCGACAAGGCCGAGCGGGTTGCCGAGTTCATGGCCGAGATGCTGCGCGGCGTCGAGCCGGGCGTGGCGCGCGGTCGCGACACGACGATGCTCACCGAGATGATGAACGCCGCCGCCGGGCGGATCGACCGCGGCGAGCTCGCGCGGGCGCCGGAGGCTGAGCTCGAGCTGCGCGGGACAATCGGCACGGCCTTTCGCGAGCTGGCGCTCCACGACGAAGCCGCCAGGATGCTCGTTCCGGCTGTGCCGCTCGCGCGCGGACTGCATTCCGGCGACAGCGCGGAGATCGCCGAGGCGGTGGAGAATTTGGCGCAACTCTTGAACGACCGCGGCGATCTCGCCGCCGCCGAGCCGCTCTATCGCGAAGCGCTGGCCATGGACCAGCGACTGTTCCCGGGCGACAACGCACAGGTTGCGACCGATCTCAACAATCTCTCGAGTCTGCTCGCCGACAAGGGTGACCTCGCCGCGTCGGAGCCGATTGCACGGCAAGCGCTGGAGGTGCGGCGACGCCTCTTTCCGGGCGACCACGAGGATCTGGCAGAGAGCCTCAACAATCTGGCGCACCTCCAGAGCGGGCGGGGCGACTTGCAGGGCGCCATCGCGCTCTTTCGCGAAGCTCTGGCGATGAGTCGCCGCCTCTACCCTGGCGATCATCCGCGGGTGGCGGGAGGGCTCAACAACCTGTCGGTGCTGCTCAAGAACAGCGGGGATCTGGCGGGCGCCGAACCGCTGGCGCGCGAGACGCTCGAAATGCGGCGGCGGCTCTTTCCCGGCGACCACCCCTATGTGGCCACCGGCCTCAACAACCTCGCGCTGATCCTCCAGGAGCGCGGCGATCTGGTGGCGCCCGAGGCGCTCTTCCGGGAGTCGCTGGCGATGCGCCGGCGCCTCTACCCCGAGGGGCACGTGAGCATCGCGACCGACCTCAACAATCTCGCCGGGCTCCTCCTCGCGCGGAACGAGCCGGCGGCAGCGGAGCCGCTCTACCGCGAGGCCGCCGAGCTCTATGAACGCACCCAAGGCGCGGGCTTCTGGCGGACCGGAATCGCCCGGCTGGGGCTGGGGCGGAGCCTCATCGCCCTCGGCCGATTCGCCGCCGCCGAGCCAGCGCTCGTCGAGGCGGAGAAAATTCTCGCCACCGCCCAGGGTGTGCCTACCGGCAAACACGCCCAGTCCGGCGAGGCGCTGGCCGCGCTCTATGACGCGTGGGAGAAGGCCGAGCCCGGCCGCGGCCACGCCGCTCAGGCGGCGAAATGGCGCGGGCAGCAAGGCGCCCTCGAGTCGTCCGCCCCGCCGGCGGCGCGATGAGCGGCGGGCGCCACCTGTGAGCCTCGCCGCCGGCACCCTGCTCGGGGCCTACCGCATCGTCTCGCCGCTCGGCGCCGGCGGCATGGGCGAGGTCTTTCTCGCCCACGACACGCGGCTCGAGAGAAACGTGGCGCTGAAGATCCTGCCGCGGGCCTTCGCCGCCGACGCCGAACGGCTGGGACGATTCGTCCGCGAGGCCAAGGCGGCCTCGGCGCTCAATCACCCGAACATCCTCACCATCCACGAGATCGGCGAGAGTGACGGGCTGCGCTATCTCGCCACCGAGCTCATCGTCGGCGAGACGCTGCGCGCCCGCATCGCCCGCGGTGCCCTGCCGGTCGCCGATGCGCTCGAGGTCGCCGCCCAGGTGGCCGCAGCCCTCGCCGCCGCCCACGAGGCCGGCATCGTCCATCGCGACGTCAAACCCGAGAACGTGATGATCCGCACCGACGGCCTGG
>JAGOCP010000105.1 GCA_017998715.1 Thermoanaerobaculia bacterium
TACGCGGCCGGCGGCCTGGCGATGAAGGCCTTCGGTCCCCACGAGGTCGCGGCGCGGCTGCCTGGGGTCTTCTGCACGTTCCTCCTGGGCGCGCTCGTCGGATGGCTCGCGCGGCGTTGGTGGGGTGCGCGGGCCGGCGTTTTCGCCGGCCTCGCGACGGCAGCGGCACCGCTGCCCATCCTCTACTCCCAGATCGTGATCTTCGACGCCATGCTGGCGCTGTGGATCTGCGCCGCCGTGGTGGCGTTCGGCCTGGCGGTGGAGCACGATCCGGCCGCCGCCGGCCCTTCGCCGGTCTTCTGGAGCACCTTGGCCTGGGCAGCGATGGGACTCGGAGTCCTCACCAAGGGACCGGTGGCCCTTCTCGTGCCGCTCGCCGGAGTGCTGCCCTGGGCTCTCTGGCGGCGCCGCGCGCGCCGCATGGTGGCGGGCGGAGCGCCACTCATCCTCGCCGTCCTGATCGCGCCGTGGGTCTGGGCGGTGAGCCGCGCCGACCCCGATTTCCTGCACTACGCCCTGGTGACCGAGACCTGGAGCCGGCTCTCCAGCAACGAGCTCAAGCGCGATGCACCGTTCTGGTTCTATCTGCCGGTGGCGCTCCTGGGCGCCCTGCCCTGGTCGCTGGTGCCGATCGCCGGCTGGAAGAGAGTCGCCGCGGCCTGGCGCGCGCGGCAGTCCGAGATCCGCTTCCTGCTGCTCTGGTTCGCGCTGCCGTACCTGCTCTTCTCCGTCATGCACTCGAAGCGGGTGCACTACATCCTGCCGCTGGTGCCGGCGCTCATCCTGCTCTCGATCTGGCTCTGGTTGGGGACGCCGGCCGGCGGGCGGCTGCCCGGCGTGCGCCCGGCGGGGGCGCTCTGGTTGCTCCTGGGTGTGGCGCTGGTCGGCCTCGGCGCCGGTGTCGCCCCGCAGCTGCTGGCGCGGGTGGAGGGCATACCGCCGGCGACCGTCGCCGGAGTCGCCCTCGCTCTCGGCGCGGTCTGGTCGCTCGCCGGCATCGTCGCTCTCCTTTCCAGCCGGTCGCTGCCGCGCGCCTTTGGCGCGCTGACGCTGCCACCGCTCGCGCTCCTGCTGCTCACCGCGCCGCTCACCGAGGCGGTTGGGACGCAACGCTCGGCGCGCGCCTTGGCGAGCGAGATCGAACGCGACTTCCCCAAGGGGATCGAGGTCGTCGCCGTCGAGGCCTTCCCTGCGTCCCTGCCGTTCTATCTCGGTCGGCCGTTGATCGTCGCATCGGCCGACGGCGCCTACCTGCGCAGCAACTACATTCTGCGGCGCTACCCGCAGTTGGTCGGCGACTCCGGCACGTTGCGTTCACCCGCCTGGCTGGCCAGTGCGAGTCGCGACTGCGCGACGCCGCGCGCCTTCGTCGTCCGGCGCCGCAACGAGGGGGCGCGGGCAGAGCTCGCCTCCGCCGGCCGTCCGATGTTCGAAAGCGGACGCGACTTCATCGTTTTCGGTCTCTGTACGGAACTCGGTAGAGTGCCCCGGTGAGCGCGCCCCCGGAAGCCGTCCAGCCGGTCTACTCGGTCGTCGTGCCGTTCTACAACGAGGCCGAAACAGCCGCCGCGCTGATCGCCGAGATCGGCCAGGCGATGGCCGCGCTTGGGGAACCCTGGGAGCTGCTGATGGTCAACGACGGCAGCCGCGACACGACCGGCGAGATCCTGCAGCAGGCGGCGGCCGCGCACGCGAACCATCGCTATCTCCGACTGCCGAAGAACCGCGGCCAGGCGGCGGCGCTTTCTGCCGGCATGCAGCGCGCCCGCGGGCGCTTCGTCGTCACCATGGACGGCGACGGCCAGAACGATCCGGCGGATATCCCGGCGCTCGCGGCGTTGCTCGACGGGGCCGATATGGTGGTCGGGATTCGCGCCGGCCGGCGCGACTCCTGGCTGCGCCGCGCAATGTCGAAGTTCGCCAACGCCATCCGCGGCCGCTTGCTCGACGACCGGATGCAGGACAGCGGCTGCGCCCTCAAGGTCTTTCGCCGCGAGGTCGTCCCTGTCCTGCTGCCGTTGAAGACGCTCTACTCGTTCATGCCGGCGCTCGCCAAGGCCGGCGGCTTCCGTCTCGCCGAGCGGCCGGTGAATCACCGTCCGCGCCTGGGCGGCAAGTCGAGCTACGGCTTCGTCGCCTTCCTGTGGAAGCCGGCAGTCGACCTCGTCGGTATCTGGTGGTTCCGCAAGCGCAGCTTCGCCCTGCGCGGCGTCGAGGTGGAGGAGATCGGGGCGCCGAAGGCGCCCTAGAACGAAAAGGCCGGCTCGCCCCTGACGGGAAGAGCCGGCCTCGCAGGCAGCTGCGTTTCAGACTCTCTTAGGCGAGCTTCTTCTGCGCGGCGCGCAGCAGCAGGGCGCAGAGACCGGTGAACATCACGATGCCGATGATGTCGGCGGTCGCGCCGTGGCTCTCCCAGCCGTGGATGCCGACCATGTCGAGGATGTCCTGGGCGATACTGCGCTGCGGACCGGTGCGCCACCCCTGCAGACCCGCGATCAGCACGCCGGTGAGGGCGCCGCCGGCCACCAATCCGGTGGCGTAGAGCATGCCCGAGGTGATCTCCGACTCGTCGTGACCCTTGTTGCCGCTCTTCCTGTCCATCAGGCCGCGGAGGAAGCCGCCGATCGCGATCGGCATGGTGGTCGAGAGCGGCAGGTAGAGGCCGACCGCGAACGACAGCGACTTGACGCCGCAGAGCTCGATCACCACCGCGATCGCCATGCCGGCGAAGACCAGGCCCCAGGGCAGATCCTGCGCCAGCAGGCCGCGGATGATCGTCGCCATGAGGTTCGCCTGCGGCGCCGGGTAGTCCGACGAGCCGATGGCATGACCCTGCACGATCGGGTCGGTGACCTGGGCGTTGTCGATCAGCATGATCGTGCCGCCGACCGCGAAGACCGAGACGATGACGCCGATGATCAGCCCCCACTGCTGGAACTTCGGGGTGGCGCCGAGAATGTAGCCGGTCTTCAGGTCCTGCGAGGTGTTGCCGGCGTTCGACGCGGCGATGCAGACCATGGCGCCGACGCAGAGCGCGACCGCCTGGTAGGCGTCGCCGGTCCAGCCGAGGGCGACGAACAGCAGGCAGGTGCCCATGAGCGTCGCGATCGTCATGCCGGAGACCGGATTCGACGACGTTCCGATGATGCCGACGATGCGCGACGAGACGGTGACGAAGAAGAAGCCGAAGATGATCACCAACAGCCCCATCAGGAGCTTGGCGCCGATACCGTCGCCGGGCAGCTGCGGCAGCAGGGCGATGACGCCGACCAGGATCAGCGAGCCGAAGATCACCCAGGTGATCGGCAGGTCCTGCTCGGTGCGCGGCACCACGCCGGCAGCGCCCTTCTTCTCGCGCAGGCTCTTGAAGCTCTCGCGGAAGGCGGCGGCGATCGTCGGCAGCGTCTTGATCAGCGTGATGAGACCGGCCGCCGCAACCGCACCGGCACCGATATAGCGCACATAGGAGAGGCGGATCTGGTTGAAGTTCATCTCGCCGATCGGGATCGTCCCCGGAGGCAGCGCCGCTGCCATCGTGTCGCCGAGGATGGCGATCAGCGGCACCAGCACCAGCTGCGACAGGATGCCGCCGGCCACCAGGACGCCGGCGATCTTCGGTCCGATGATGTAGCCCACGCCCAGATACTCCGGCGTGATGTCGCAGTTGACCGTGGCGCGCGGGAAGGCGGAGGTCTTGGCGGCGGAGTAGATCGGGGTCGCCTTCCACAGGCCGAGGATCTCCATCGACACCTTGTAGAGCGTCGCGATACCCAGACCCTTGAAGACCATCTTGGCGAGCGAGCCGCCCTTCTCGCCGGCGACCAGGACGTCGGCGCAGGCGGTGCCTTCCGGGTAGGGCAGGATGCCGTGCTCCTTGACGATCAGCGCTCGCCGCAGCGGAATCATGAACAGCACGCCGAGGATGCCGCCTACCAGCGACAGGGTGAAGATGTTGAAGTAGTTGAAGTACGACTCGCCGTTCGAGAGGAAGATGAGCGCCGGGATGGTGAAGGCGACGCCGGCGGCGATCGATTCGCCGGCCGATCCGATCGTCTGCACGATGTTGTTCTCGAGGATCGTCGACTTGCCCATGTACTTGAAGACGCCGATCGCCAGCACCGCGATCGGAATCGAGGCCGAGACCGTCAGCCCGGCGGTGAGCGCCAGGTAGACCGTCGCAGCGCCGAAGATCAGCCCGAAGACCGATCCGAGGAGGATCGCCTTGAGGGTGAACTCCGGCATCACCGTCGACGCCGGAATGTAGGGCTGGAACTTCTTGTCTTGCGCCTCGGGCTCGGCCATAAGGAACGATCTCCAGGAAGGACAATGCGTTTGAGAAGTGGCCGGGATCGTACGCTCTTGGCCCAGCGGGTGCAAGCGGAAAGGGCTTGCCGGACGCCGCCTGCGGCGGCGCGCCGAGGACTCCCGGCACGCGGTGCTAGACTGACGTTCGTTCCGGTCCCGCAGTGAGGCGCAGCCCTCCGCCGCTCGCGCCCTCGGGGTTCAGAGAACCTGCCCATTCGTGCAAGGAGTGTTCGTGAATTCAAACCGTCTGTCGTCTGGAGTGTCGCTGTGAGCCCCTGGTGGTTGCGTCCGCCGGGAGAAGAGTCGGATGAACCCGAGACCGCCGGCAATCGCCGCGACGGCAAGGGAAGCGCCCAGGACGAGCCGGGCGGCGTGCCGTCGATCGCCGATCTGGTCGGCGGGCGCGCTGCGCTCGAGGAGGCCGCGCTGGAGCAGGCGCGCGCAGAGGCCGAGGCCGCTGCTGACGCCGCCGCCATCGAAGCCAGCGACGCCCAGGTCGAGACGGCGACCGCTCCGGTCCGGGAAAGCGCCGGCTTCTTCGCGCCCCGCCGCGCGCTCGAGATCCATCCCGCCGCCGAGGCGGAGGTAGATGCCGACGTCGACGAGACTGGCGACGGGGTCGAAGGTAGCGAGAGCGCCGAAGGTGGCGAAGCAGGGGAGGCCGGCGAGACCGCCGAGCGCTCTGGCCGCCGCCGCCGCCGCCGCGGGGGCCGCGGCCGCAGCCGGGGTGGCGTTGCCGCCGCACCGGCCGCCGCCGGCGAAGGCGAGGCCCGCATCGCCGGAGCGAAAGAGTCGCCACGCGAGTGGGAAGAAGAAGACGAGGAGGACGACGACGAGGATCTGGCGCGTCAACTCATCATGTCGATGCCGGTCGCCGTCTCGTCGCAGCGCCAGGCCCAGGAGGAGGAGCGCAAGATCGCCCTCTTCTGCGACCTCGAGAACGTGGCGCTCGGCGTGCGCGACTCGGAGAGCAAGAAGTTCGACATCAACCTCGTTCTCGAGCGCCTGGTCGAGAAGGGCAAGATCATCGTCAAGCGCGCCTACGCCGACTGGGAGCGCTACAGCGAGTTCAAGATCCCCTTCCACGAGGCGGCGATCGAGCTCATCGACATCCCGCAGCGGCGCTACACCGGCAAGAACTCGGCGGACATCAAGATGGTCGTCGACGCCATGGACCTTTCCTACTCCAAGGAGCATCTCGACACCTTCGTGCTGCTCTCGGGCGACTCGGACTTCTCGCCGCTGGTGTCGAAGCTCAAGGAGAACAACAAGTACGTCATCGGCATCGGGGTGAAGAACTCGTCGTCGAATCTGCTGATCGACAACTGCGACGAGTTCATCTTCTACGAGGACGTCTGGCGCGACCAGCAGAAGGGCCCGGCGCTCACCGGCCTGACCAAGAAGAAGGCCGAGGTCTTCCAGATGCTCACCGAGTCGATCCTGGCTCTCCAGCGCGAGAACAAGGACGTCCTCTGGGGCTCGATGATCAAGCAGACGATGAAGCGCAAGAAGCCGTCGTTCAACGAGGGCTACTACGGCTACTCGACCTTCTCCGAGCTGCTGCAGGACGCCGAGCGCAACGGCCTCCTGAAGCTGCGCAAGGACGAGCGTTCGGGCAGCTGGGTGGTCACGGGGTTCGCCAAGAAGCGCTGATTCGTATCTACAGCGTCACCCTCTTTTCAGGGGCACATCGCAGGCTCTGCGGTGTGCCTCTTTTCGTTGGCGATCGCGAGATCGACGGGGGTCGGCGGGGTTTTCGCGGAGGCCTCGGTGCTCGGTCGGAACCCCGCATATCGCATTTTCTTTCTGGAGGACGGGGGCCCCCGCCTCTGCGCGCCGAGGCCTCCGCAAAAACCCCGCCGCCCCCCTCCCCGTTATGGCCAGCGGGTCGATTGCCGTTCATGGAGTCCGGCGGTGGCGTGGCGGGAAGGCCTTCGGCGCGCAGAGGCGGGGGCCCCCGTCCCTACGAGAAGAGATCCGATATGCGGGGTTCCGACCGAGCACCGAAGGCCTTCCCGCCACGCCGCCGACGGACGGCCGCGTAGCTCCCGGCGGCGCAGCCGCTTCTGAAGCGACTCAGCTGAGAACGGCAGCGAGCGCCGCTTCGACGCGGTCGATCGCCGGGGCGATCTCGTCGATGCCGACCGCGCCGACCGAGAGGCGGAACCAGCCGTTGTCGGCCCGCGTGCCGAAGGCGTGGAACGGCACCACAGCGAAGCCGGCCTGCTCGAGCAGGTACTGCCGGATCGCGCGGTTGTTCTCGAACCGGCCCACCAGATCGAAGTGCACCGAGAGGTAGAGCGCGCCGGTCGGCGGCAGGTGCCGCACCGGAAAGCCGCGCTCGGCGAGCCGGGTGAGACCGCGATCGAGCTCCGCGAGCCGCAGGTTGATCCCCTGGCGGATGGCGCCGGAGAGCTTGTGGACGAGAGCCGGGTCGGCAAAGAGCTCGGCGGTCGCGATCTGCTCCGGGCGCGGCGCCCAGGCGCCGACATGGCCGAGCAGGTCCTTCATGCGCGAGATCAGGAACGGCGGACCGACAGCCCAGCCGACGCGCAGCCCGGTGGCGGCGAAGGCCTTGCTGATGCCGTCGATCATCAGGGTGTACGGCGCGACTTCGGGCACGAGCTCGACCGGCGTGGTGTGGGGTGCCGAGTCGGCGGCGAGCAGCCAGTAGATCTGGTCGTAGAACAGGAAGAGCGGCTTCGCGCCTGGCCCGCGCCGGCGGTTCTCGTCCACCACCAGCTGAGCGATGGCGCGCAGTTGCTCGCGCGCGAAGCCGGTGCCGGCCGGATTGAGCGGGCTGTTGAGCGCCAGGAGGGTCGCACCGGCGAGATGCGGCGCGAGGCATTCGGCCGTCGGCTGAAAGCCGGTGTCGGCCGAGGTCTCGACGGCGATGCCTTCGGCCCCGGCGAGATGGCAGTAATGATTGTTGTTCCACGACGGCACCGGATAGACCACCTTGTCGCCCGGATCCAGCACGGCGCGGAAGAGCGAGTAGATGAGCGGCCGCGCGCCGCCGGCGATCAAGATGCCGTTCTGTGGATAGTCGAGCGCCAGCGTCTCGCGGTAGAAATCGGCGACCGCCCGCTTCAGCTCCGGGACGCCGTCCGAAGGAGGATAGTTGGTCTGGCCGGCGGCGAGCGCCCGGGCGATGGCCTGTTCGAGCTCGCGCGGAATGCGGAACTGCTTCGGCGCGAAGTCCCCTACCGTCAGGTTGAGCACCGGCCGGCCCGATTCGGCCAGGGCGCGGACCTCGCCGGCGATGCGCAGGATCTCGGAGCCGACCAGCCCCGAGACCATCTCGCCCAGGCCCTCGTGGGGAGCGGTCGGGGTGCCGAAGTCGAGCGGCTTCATGGGCAGAGTAAGGGTCATCGGGAGATCTCCACAGCGGGCGCAAGGCTATCCGACGGGAGGAGCGGAGGGAAGGCGGCCTGGTGGGGCGCGCCGGCGCTCCGGCACGCAATCTGCTTGTCGGCGGGCGGGGTGAAGAGGCCTCTTGACAGCTCCCCCGGTGGGGCGCACTATCGCCTTGCCTCATGGAGCGCAGGTCGAACGGAACGAATGCCGGAAGTGAGCGCACCAGCAGCCGAAGTCGATGCAAGGAGGCTACGGAATGACGCCACCGGACAAACGAGGAACCCCGAGACCCACGGCCGCCCAGGCCGACGGTTTCGGGGGCGCGGCGCGGAGCTCCGAGCGTCCCGCTTGACGACCCCGCTTCGCCAGTCGCCTTCTGCGGCCCATGCGAAGCCCGGACCCTGACGGTCCCACGTCGAAGCCGGATAGCCAGGCTCTCGCGGCCAGGTGACCTAGGCTGACGAGTCTCTCTCCCTGGAACGGGGAAGCCGAAATGCTTCCCCGTTCGTGCGTTTGGGCGCCAGGAGTCGCGATGGATCGAGGATCCGGCGGCAGGGTGGGAATAATGCTTGATAGGTCAACGGTTGACTGGTATCGAAACGGCAGCTGCGCCAGCGAATCGCCGGCGGGCTGGAGACCTTCACGCAGCTCAGGGAGAGAGACGATGTCGCAGGAGATGGAGAGCCGAGGGACGCGCGGTCTGCACCACATCACGGCCATCGCCGGACCGGCGCAGGAGAATCTCGACTTCTACGCCGGCGTGCTCGGCATGAAACTGGTCAAGAAGAGCGTCAATCAGGACGATCCCGGGACCTACCACCTGTTCTACGCCGACGCCGAGGGTCGCCCGGGGACCGACCTGACGTTCTTCCCTTGGGCGCACCTGGCGCCTTCGCGCCCCGGGCACGGCCTGGCGAGCGAGGTCGCCCTCGCCGTTGCCCCCGACAGCCTCGCCTACTGGGCGGCGCGGCTCGAGAGCTACGGCGTGCCGGTGGGCGCACCGGAGAACCGGTTCGGCGATCCCGTCCTGGCGCTCATCGATCCCCACGGCTTGCGTGTCGCGCTGGTCGAGAGCGCGAGCGCCGCGGCGCGCCCGTTCACGCCCTGGGAGGGAGGTCCGGTGCCGGTCGAGCGCCAGATCCGCGGGCTCGACGGAGCGCGGGTCGGGCTGCGCCAGCTCGGTCCCACCGAGGCGCTGCTCGCCGCGCCGATGGGCCTCACCCGCATCGCCGAGGAGAACGGCTGGGTGCGCTGGGGCATCCCGGACGATAGGGGAAGCGGCGCCCTCTCCGGCGCGCGGCTCGATCTCGCCCACCGGCCCGACACCCAGCGCGGCATGTGGGGTACGGGCGCCGTGCACCACCTCGCCTGGCGGGTCGACGACGAAGCGCACGAGCTCGCCCTGCGCGCCGCCATCGCCGAGTCGGGTCCGCATCCGACACCGGTCATCGACCGATTCTGGTTCAAGTCGGTCTACTTCAAGGAGCCCGGCGGCGTGCTCTTCGAGCTCGCGACCGACGGGCCGGGCTTCGCCGTAGACGAAGCGATCGAGCGCCTCGGCGAGACGCTCGTGCTGCCGCCCTGGCTCGAGCCGCAGCGCGCCGCGATCGCCGCTGCCTTGCCTGCTCTGACGCCGCCGGCGGCGTCGTCATGAGCCTCGCCGATCCGCATGCGGCGATGCCGGTCCTCGCTGCCGGCGCGCCGCTTGCCGAGGCGCAGGCTGCGGTCGTCCTGGTGCACGGGCGCGGCGCCTCGGCCGAGGACATCCTCGGCTTCTCGGGTCCGCTGGCGCGGCCAGGCATCGCCTTCCTCGCGCCGCAGGCGGCCGAGCACACCTGGTATCCGCAGCGCTTTCTCGCGCCGCTGGCGGCGAACGAGCCCTGGCTCTCCTCGGCGCTCGCCAAGCTCGCCGACGTGCGTGCGGCGATCGCTGCGGCCGGTATCGCCGACGATCGAATCGTCTGGCTCGGCTTCTCGCAGGGAGCTTGTCTCGCGAGCGAGTACGTGGCGCGCCATCCGCGCCGCTGGGGCGGCTTGATCGCCGCGGTCGGCGGGCGCATCGGTCCGCAGGGGACGGCGTTCGACGACGGCGGCGATCTCGGGCGCACTCCGGTCTACCTGGGGTGCGGCGACCCCGACCCGCACATCCCCTGGGCTCGCGTCGACGAGAGCGCGGCAGCATTCACCCGCCAGAACGCCGCAGTCACGCTGCGGCGCTATCCCGGGTTCCCGCACTCGGTCCATCCCGAGGCGGTGAGCTTCGCCCGCCAACTGCTCGAAACCGTCGGCACTTCCTGAAGCTAAACGTGCCACCAGACGACGCGGGTGATCCGGTCGCCTCCGGCGTCGAGGCTCACACGCCAGTAGATGGTTCCCCGGGCATGGCGCGCCCGGCAGAGCAGGGTCCGTTCGCCGTCGAGCGGGCTGTCGAGGAGCAGGTCGAACGCGGCGAGCTCGCCCAGTCGCGGCAGGCGTCCGGCGAGTCCGGGAGCGCCCTCCCAGACCGGTAGCGCGAGCGCCGGCGCGTAGTGTTCGAGGTCGGGTCTGCCGCCGAGAAACGACTCGTACTCCGCACGCAGGCGAGCGAGCAGGGCCACATCGGGCCGGGCGAGCGGCGCGAGCGCGGCGAGCTCGAGCTCGCGCTGCAGGAGGCCGGCGACGCCGATCGCGAGGCCGACCGGGTCGCTGCCCGCCGGGTGCTCGAGATTGGTGAAGACGACGACCGAGAGCCGCTTCTGGGGAAAGCGCGCGAAGCCGACGCCGCTGTGCCCGGAGTGCAGCGTCGCCGGCTCGCCCAACAGGTCGTCGAGACCGACGCCGAGTCCGTAGCGGCTCCACTGGAAGATCTCGCCGGCCAGGCTGCCGTCGGCAAGCCGCGACGGCGTGGTGAGCTCCCCGACGCCGCTGCGCGAGAGCACCTTCCCGCCGTCCTGCGCGGCCAGAAAGCGGGCGAAGTCGGCAACGTTCATGCCGAGATCCGAGTACAACGGGCCGAAGTCGGTATCGAGGCGGCGATCGCGCAGCAGGGCTCCTGCAGAGTCCAACGTGTAGGCGGACACGCGATGCGGCAGCACCAGGTCGGGCGCCATCGAGACCGCGGACTTCATCTCTGCCGGTCCGAAGACCGTCCGGCGCACGAACTCCCACCACGGCTCGTCGACGGCCTTCTCGGTCGCCAGTTGGGCGAGGAAGAGCCCGGTGTCGGAGTAGAGAAAACGCCGGCCCGGCGGGGCGATCGGCACGAGTCCCTGCGCCTGCTGGAGGAGCTGCTCCGTCGAGTAGTCGGTGAGGAAGCGCCCTTCGAACGACGGCACGGTGTCGTCCGGCAGACCCGAGAGGTGCGAAACCAACTGCCGCAGCGTCGCGCCGGGCAGCGCGATGTCGACCCACTGCGACACCGGATCGTCGAGCCTGAGCCTGCCCAGCTCGGCGGCCTTCACCAGCGCCGTGGCAGTGATCTGCTTGTCGAGCGAAGCGATGGCGAAGATCGAGTCGGCGGTGACCGGCGTTCCCGTCTCGACGTTCGCGAGACCGTAGCTCGACACGCGCACCACCTCGCCGTC
>JAGOCP010000106.1 GCA_017998715.1 Thermoanaerobaculia bacterium
TCAGCCGCGCCGCTGGAGCCGCGGCAGCGGCTGCAGCAGCTGGCGGCGTCAGCGTTTCGGACCTTCGATGCGCTCGATCTCGAAGGCGGACTCCTCGGTCGGGTTGAACGAGCCCGGCGCGTCGAGCGACGACTCCATCTGCTCGCGAGAGGCGTCGGCGGTGAACTGCACGCCCTGGATCTTGAGCTTGAACTCATCGGGATTCGAGGCCCGGCGGATCGCCTCCTCGAGGGTGATGAGCCCGGCCTTGTAGAGCTGGAAGAGCGACTGGTCGAAGGTCTGCATGCCGTACTGGCTGGTGCCGAGCGCGATCTGCTCGCGGATGTACTTGGTCTTTTCCTTGTTCTCGATGCAGTCGCGGATGTACGGCGTGACGATCATCACCTCCGCCGCCGGCACGCGACCGCTGCCATCGGCGCGCGGCAGAAGGCGCAGCGAGATCACCGCCTTCAGCACCTGGCCGAGCTGGATGCGGATCTGCTTCTGGTGATGCGGCGGGAAGACCGCGATGATGCGGTTGATGGTCTCGGTCGCGTCCAGGGTGTGCAGGGTCGAAAAAACCAGATGTCCGGTCTCGGCGGCGAGCAGCGCGGTCTCGATCGTCTCGTAGTCGCGCATTTCGCCGACCAGAATGACGTCGGGGTCCTGGCGCATCGCCGAGCGCAGGGCGCCCGAGAAGGTCCGCGTGTCGACGTCGATCTCGCGCTGGTTGACGATCGACTTCTTGTCGCGATGCAGGAACTCGACCGGGTCCTCGATGGTGACGATGTGCTCGCTGCGCCCGGCGTTGATGAAGTCGATCATCGATGCGAGCGACGTCGACTTGCCCGAGCCGGTGGTGCCGGTGCACAGCACGAGCCCGCGGCTCTCCTCGCAGATGCGTTCCAGCACCGGCGGCAGGGTGAGCTCGCGGATCGTCAGGATGCGCCCGGGAATGACGCGCAGCACGAGCCCCACGGTGCCGCGCTGCTGGAAGATGTTGCAGCGGAAGCGCCCCAGACCGGGCACGGAGTAGGCGATGTCGATCTCGAACTCGTCCTTGAAGCGCTGCTTCTGGCGCGCATTCATCATCGAGAAGGCCATCGCGATCGTGTCTTCCTGCATCAACCGCTTGACCTCGGGCAGAGGAAGGAGGGTGCCGTCGACCCGCAGCACGGGATGGCTGCCGACCTTGAGATGGAGATCGGAGGCTTTCCGTTCGACCGCGATCTTGAGCAGATCGTTGACGTTCATTCGCTTCCTCCGTCCACTGCGCCGTTCATCCGACCTGCGCCACCGAAGCGGGCACAGGTGTGAGCCAGCCGAACCGGTCGGCGATCTCGCCGCGGGTGATCCCCAGGTACTCCTGCATCAGCCGGCGGGTGATCGGTCCGGGCTTGCCGTCGCCCACCGGAATGCGGTCGACGCTGCGGATCGGCGTGACCTCCACCGCGGTGCCGGTGAAGAACGCCTCGTCGCAGGTGTACAGAAAGCCGCGCGGGATGCTCTCGCGGCGGGTCGGAATGCCCATTTCCTCCGCCAGGCGGAGAATCGAGTTGCGGGTGATGCCGGGCAGGATCGACGACGAGACCGCCGGCGTCAGCAGTTGACCGTCGTGCACCAGGAAGACGTTCTCGCCCGAGCCCTCGGAGACGTAGCCTTGATCGTCGAGCGCGATGCCCTCGGCGAAGCCGTTGGTCACCGCCTCCATCTTCACCAGCTGGGAGTTGAGGTAGTTGGCCGTCGCCTTGGCGATCGCCGGCGAGCTCCCGGCTCCCACCCGGCGCCAGGTCGACACGCAGGCGTCCACGCCCAGCTCGAGGGCGTCAGTGCCGAGGTAGCGACCCCAGGACCAGACGGCGATCGCGACGTCCACCGGCGACTTCAACGGGTTGATGCCGGCGGTGCCGAAGCCGCGATAGACGATCGGCCGGATGTAGCACTCCTCCAGCCCATTGCTGCGAATCGCGTCGAAGACCGCCTGGGTCATCTCCTCGCGACTGAAAGGAATCTGCATGCGGTAGACCTTGCAGGAGTTCTCGAGCCGCTTGAGATGCTCTTGCAGCCGGAAGACGGCCGGGCCGGCCGGCGTCTTGTAACAGCGGATCCCCTCGAAGAGGCCCGAGCCGTAGTGCATGGCGTGCGCCATGACGTGCACGGTGGCCTTTTCGAACTCGACCAGCCGGCCGTTCATCCAGACGAAACGGATTCCCGCGAATGGGCTTTCCGACAAAGCGACCTCCCTCATGAAATCGTCGCCATGGTAACCCCCGCTCCGGGGGGTGTCAACGCGACAAGCCACCGCCGAGGAGCGCCAGACCGGCCGCGACCAGGGCCGCGGTCTCGACGCGGAGGACGGTCGGACCGAGCGACGCAACGGGAACTTCGGCGCTCCGGAAGAGATCACGCTCGCCCGGACTCCAGCCGCCTTCGGGCCCGACGAGCAGGCCGCAGCGGCCGGCCTCGCCGAGGAGCGCTCCCGCGGGCACGCCGCTGGAATCGAGGACCGCGAGCTTCGCACCCGCCGCGCGCGCGCCCGCGATCGCTTCGCGCAGTCCGTCTTCGAGAACGAGTTGCGGCACGAGCGATCGTCCGGACTGCTCCACGGCGGAGATCGCGATCCGCCGCAGACGGGCGAGCTGCGAGCTCTCCATCGCGCGCGCTTCGCGCTCGGTCGGCACGAAGCGGATCGCCGCGACGCCGATCTCCGTCGCCTTCTCCACCAGCCAGGCGATGCGCTCAGGCTTCGCGGCGGCGACGTAGATCGTCACCTGGCGCGGAGGCTCGTTGGCCGGTGCTGCCTCGCCGAGCGCGAGGCGCGCGGCGCGTTTGTCGATGCCGACGATCTCCGCCCAGCGGGCGTGCCCTTCGCCATCCACCACCCGCAGGCGCTCGCCGGTTTGGAGGCGCTTCACCTTGAAGAGGTGGTGATGGGCGTCTCCCTCGACGAGGGCGGAGGAGGCAGAAAAAAAGACCGGTAAATGGAGGGTGGTGGTCATTCGGCTTCCGTGGCGAGTGCCAGCTCAGGAGAGAAGAGGACCGGTAAAGGGGGGTTGTGGCCCTTCGGCTGCTGTGGCGAGTGCCGGCTGTCGGGTGAAGCGGAGGCCGATCCACTCGCCGGCCCGGATCTCGCCGGCGGGTGCGCAGCCCAGACTCGCGATCGCTCTCGTCACCGCCGCGGCTTCCGTTTGGAGGACGCCGGAGACCAACAGGTCGCCTCCGGCAGCCAGTTGATCGATCACCTGCTCGAGCTCTTCGGCAATCTCGTGTGGCAGGACGTTGAGGACGACGACTTCGAAGCGCTCCGCGTCGGTCGAAGGAAGTGCCAGGGCGGCGATCGTGCCGGTATAGAGCGCCGGCGCGAGCCGGTTGTGGCGGGCGTACTGGCCGGCGAGGAGCCCGGCTGCCGGGTCGAAGTCGAAACCCACCGCAGCGCGGGCGCCGAGGAGAAGCGCCGCCATGGCGAGAATCCCCGAGCCGCAGCCCACGTCCAGCACCCGCTTGCCGGCGAGCGGCGTCGCCTCCAGGAGCTCGTAGGCGAGGCGCGTCGACTCGTGGCTACCGACGCCGAACGCGGTTCGCGCCGGGATCGCGAGCACGAAACGCTCGCCGGTTGCGCCTTCGGCGCGGGGCCCGCTGCGAGACGCCGGCGGCAAGTCCGCATCCGCGAGATCCCACTCGCGCGGATCGACGACGAGCCGCTCTCCCAGCGGAATCGGCTCCGCAGCATCGCGCCACGCCGCGAGCCAGTCCTTCGCTTCTACGGGGCCGAAGTCGATGACGGCGATACCCGGCGCCAGCGCAGCGAGATCTCGCAGATCCCCCTTTACTGGAAGCCTTTCTGCCTCGAAGGTCGCCACCAGAATGGACTCGCCTGCTCCGCCAGCCTGAAACTCGATCCCCAAGGTGCCGCGCTCCCAAGCCCAAGCGGCGACAATCTCCTCGAGGTCCTCGGGTTCTCCGGGTACGCGGATGCGCAGCCGGTGATACCGGCTGCTTCCCGCGCCGGTCATTTACGGCTCATCCGCCGAAGAGGTCGCGGACGCGATGGAGGACGCCGCGCTCTTCCTTCACCGGACGCCCTTCGAGCTCGGCGAGCTTGCGCAGGAGGTCGCGCTGCTCGTCGTTCAGGTCGCCTGGCGCCGGCACGCGGATCGCCGCGAGCGCGATGTGGTCGCCGCGGCCCGAGCCGCCGAGACGGTCGACGCCCTTGCCCTTGAGGCGGAACTGTTCGCCATGGCACGTCCCCGGCGGGACCACGAGCTCCTCCGTGCCGTGCAGGGTCTCGACCTCGACTTCGGCGCCGAGCACTGCCTGTGCATAGCCGATCTCGACCTCGGAGAGGATGTTGAAACCGTCGCGCTCGAAGCGCTCGTGCGCCGCCACCGAGAGCACGACGTAGAGATCGCCGCGCGGGCCGCCGCGGCGGCCATGCTCGCCCTCGCCTACCAGGCGGAGGCGGGCGCCGTTGTCGACGCCGCGCGGAATCTTGACCTCGAGCGTGCGCAGCATTTCGACCCGCCCTTCACCGCGGCAGTCCTTGCAAGGGTCGGCGATCGTGACGCCTTCGCCGCCGCAACGCGGGCAGGTGCGCGCCAGGGTGAAGAAGCCCTGCGTGTAGTGAACCTGGCCGCGACCGCCGCAACCGGCGCAACGCACCGGCGCGCTGCCGCTGGCCGCGCCGCTGCCGCCGCAGGTGTCGCAGCTCTCGAGTCGCGGCACCTTGAGGCTGCGGGTGACGCCGAAGGCCGCCTCTTCGAAGGCGATCTCGAGGTCGTAGCGCAGGTCGGCGCCCGGTGTGGCGCGGCTCCTGCCACCGCGCGCGCCGCCGGCGAAGCCGAAGAGGTCGCCTAGAATGTCGGAAAAGTCGCCGAAGGTCGAGGGATCGAAGCCGCCGTCGAACGAGGCTGCGCCCTGGCTTCCGAATCGGTCGTAACGCTGGCGCTTGTCGGGGTCCGAGAGCACCGAATAGGCCTCGGCCGCCTGCTTGAACAGCTCCTCTGCCCCTTTGTCCCCCGGGTTCTTGTCCGGATGATGGAGCAAGGCGAGCTTGCGATAGGCCGCCTTGATCTCCTTGTCGGAGGCGGTCCGCTCGACGCCCAGAATCTCGTAGTAATCACGCTGCGACTGAGAAGCCTTCGCCATTCGTCAGCCCTTCGTCTCGGAGCCACCGGCTTCGCCGACGCGGCTCATCATCGACTCGGAGAGCGCACGCGACGTCGAGTTGAGGTCGAAGAGCGCCGTCTCGAGGTCGGCGCGAACGTCGCTCGTGAGCGCCATGCGCGCCCGCAGCAGTGTTTCGGAGCTGCGCTTCCGCTCCTTTTCCGGCAGTCCATCGCTGAACTGCGAGAGCACCTTCTCGTTGGTGTAGATCAGCCCCTCGATGCGGTTCTTGAGGCGGCGCAACTCGCGCTTCTGCGCATCCGCCTGGGCGAACTGGTCGGCCTCGGTCACCAGCCGGTCGATCTCGTCCTTCGACAGACCGCCGGCGGGGTTGATCTGAATGGTCTGCGACTGGTTGGTCGCCACGTCGCGCGCCGAGACGCTCACGATGCCGTTCGAATCGATCGCGAAAGTGACCTCGATCTGCGGCACGCCGCGCGGCGCCGGCGGAATGCCTACCAGCTCGAAGCGTCCGAGCGAGCGGTTCTCGGTGGCGATCTCGCGTTCGCCCTGCAGGACGTGGACCTCGACCGTATCCTGGTTGTCGACGACGGTGGTGAAGATCTGCGCGTTCTTGGTCGGGATCGTCGCGTTGCGCTCGATCAGCCGCACGAACAGTCCGCCGTGAGTCTCGATGCCGAGCGACAGCGGCGTCACGTCGAGCAGCACGAGATCCTTGATGTCGCCGCGGATGATGCCGCCCTGAATCGCCGCCCCGATCGCCACTACCTCGTCGGGATTGATGTCACGGTTGGGCGGGCGCCGGAAGATGCGCTCGACCGTCTGGCCGACGAGTGGCGTGCGCGTCTGCCCGCCGACCAGCAGAACTTCGTCGATCTCCTCGGCGGCGAGCCCGGCCTGCTCGATGGCGTCGCGGCACGGGCCTTCGGTGCGGGCCACGAGCTCTGCCACCAGGGCCTCGAAGGCGGAGCGCGTCAGGACGCGCGACAGATGCCGCGGCCCGTTCTCGTCGGCCGAGATGAACGGCAGATTGATCGTCGCCTCGAGCACCGTCGAGAGCTCGCACTTGGCGCGTTCGGCGGCCTCTTTCAGACGCTGCAGAGCCATGCGGTCACCGCGCAGGTCGATGCCGGTCTCGCCGCGGAACTCCTGGATCAGCCAGTCGATGATCCGCTGGTCGAAGTCCTCGCCGCCGAGATAGGTGTCGCCGGAGGTCGACCGGACCTCGAAGATCCCCTCCGAGAGCTCGAGAATGGAGATGTCGAAGGTGCCGCCGCCCAAGTCGTAGACCGCGATCTTGCGGTTGGTCGTGCCGCGGTCGAGGCCGTAGGCGAGCGCCGCCGCCGTGGGCTCGTTGAGGATACGGAGCACCTCGAGGCCAGCGATGCGGCCGGCGTCCTTGGTCGCCTGACGCTGCGAATCGTCGAAGTAGGCCGGGACGGTAATGATGGCTTCGCGCACCGGTTCGCCCAACGCCTCCTCGGCGAACGCCTTGAGCTCGCGCAGGACGAAGGCGGAGATCTCTTCGGGACTGTGCTGCCGGTCGCGGATCTGGATCTTCACGTCGCCGTTGGCCGCCTCGACCAGGGCATAGGGCAGCAGGTCGCGCGCCCGCTGCACGTTCGCATCGCTGAACTTGCGGCCGATGAGACGTTTGACCGCGAACACCGTCTGCTGCGGATTGGTGATCGCCTGGCGCTTGGCGATCTGGCCCACAAGCCGGTCGCCGTCGGGCGTGAAGGCGACGATCGAGGGCGTCGTCCGGCTGCCGTCGCGATTCGCCAGCACCCGCGGGGAGAAAGCCTCCACCACCGCCACGCAGCTGTTCGTGGTGCCGAGATCGATGCCGATGATCTTCCCCACGTTTTCCCCTTTTCCCCTGCGAAGGCGCTACTGCGCCGAATCCGGCGTGGAACCGTCGTGTGCCGCTTCCCGCGGCACGGCGACCTTGACCAGCGACGGCCGCAGAAGCCGGTCGTTCAATCGGTAGCCGCGCTGCAGCTCGCTCGCCACGGTGGGAACGACGATGTCGTCGCTCTCCTCTTGAAAGACCGCTTCGTGGACCGACGGGTCGAAACGCTCGCCCAGGGCGACGATCGGCACCAGGCCGTAGCGCTTCAGCAGTTCGTGAAACTGCCGGACGATCATCTCGACGCCCTTGCGCAAGTCGCTGGCGTCCCCGGGTGCGCCCTGCGCCCCCTGGACCGAGAGTGCGCGCTCGAGGTTGTCGACCACCGGCAGGAGCTCGCGCAACATGTCGGCCAAGGCGTAGCGTTCGATCTCGGCGCGCTCGCGCTCGGTGCGCTTGCGGTAGTTGTCGAAGTCGGCGCGCAACCGGAGCATCCGTTCGCGTTCGGCGGAGAGCTGCGACTCCAGCCGGCGCAAGTCCGGATTCTGCGCCGGCGGATCTCCCGCGCGCCCGGCATCGGCGGCGTCCGCCTCGTCGCCGAGGGAGAGAATCTCCACCACGGTGTCCTCGTAGCCTTCGGGCGCGGAATCGTCCGCCGAACCGCCGGATTTCGAATCGTCGAGCTCGCTCATGACAGCTCCAGATGCACTATCGGCTGGCGCTCGACTCGAGCGCCCGCGACAGGGATTCTCCCAGATAGTCGACCAGGGGGATGATGCGTTCATAGGCCATGCGCGACGGGCCGAAGATTCCGAGCGTTCCCTGGGCCCCTTCGCCGGCGCCGAAAGGCCGTGCCACGAGGCTGAAGCCCAGGTCCGAGGTCACCGAGCTGTCCTCGCCGATGACCACCCGGACGCCGCTGCCGTCCATGCACTGGTTGAGCAGTCCCACCAGGCGCTGGCGATCGGCGAACATGTCGAGCAGCAGACGCACCCGCGAGAGGTTCTCGAGCTCCGGCCGCGCCAGCAGCTGCGCCGTCCCCTCGACCAGAACCTCCGGGCCCTGGGTCGACTCGAGGGAACGCTGGGCGAGCGAGATCGCGCGCCCGAGGAGCTCGTCCATCTGCGACCGCTCGTCGGTCATTGCGGCGAGCAGGCGCTCGCGGATCGTGCGCAGCGTCTTGCCGCGGAAGTTCTCGGTCAGATAGTTCGAGATCCGGATGAGCTCTTCGCGCGACAGCTCCTCCTCGACCTCGAGCAGCTTGTTCTCGACGAATCCGGCCTCGGAGACGACGACGCAGAGCACTCTGCGCCCGGAGAGCGGAACGAAGTCGACGGTCCGCAGAACGGTGTCGCCGATCGCCGGAGTCACCAGAATGCCGATCTGGCCGGAGAGCCGCGACAGCAGCTGCGAGGTCAGCGCGACCAGCCGCCCGGGCGCCGCCTCGCTTCCCCGCAGATCGACATCGATGCGCCGGCGATCGTCTTCCGACAGGCTCCCCTTCTCCATCAGCGCTTCGATGTAGAGATGGTAGCCGGCGCTGCTCGGCACCCGGCCCGCCGAGGTGTGGGGCTGCTCGAGATACCCCCATTCCTCGAGGTCCGCCATCACGTTGCGGATGGTCGCCGCCGACACCCCGTGCTGCGCGTGCTTGGCGACCGAGCGCGAGCTGACGGGCTCGCCGACGAGGATGAAGGTCTGCACGACGTCGCGCAGGATCTCGCGATCACGCGGGGTCAGCTCGACGGCTGGGCGGATGGGGCGCATATCGTTTTTGGACAGTTGTACCGGGGCCCTGCGTGCCGTCGCGCGTTGCTTAAGCTCCCGGACCCGCGTATTTTACCCCAGTGAGCCCCATGCCGACGGGAACCTCGCAGTCGGAGGCGCCGCTTTCCGGGCTGCGCTTCAGCCTGGTCGGAAGCGGAGCGGTGGGCCAGAGCCTCGCCGCCTGGATCGTCGCCAGTGGCGGAAAGCTCCGCCAGGTGGCTGGGCGGCCCGGCTCGAAGCGCCTGGAGAGCTTCGCGCAGCGCCTCGAGCTGCCGGCGCTGGACTTCCGGGACCTTTCGTCCGGGGGCGAGGAGCTCCTGCTCATCGCCGTTTCCGACGGCGCCCTCGAAGACGTCGCAGAGATCCTCGCCGCGCGGCCGCAGGCCGCCGTCGCGCTGCACGTCTCGGGCTTCGCTGCCGCGGCAGTGCTCGCGCCGCTGCGCGCTGCCGGTTCGGCGATCGGCGGTTTGCACCCGCTGCGCGCCTTTCCCGCCCCCGAGACCGCGGTCGAAGAGGCCGCCGGAGTCTTCTTCGCCCTCGACGGCGATCCGCCGGCGGTCGCGCTCGGCAAGCGCCTCGCGGAGGCGTTCGCCGGCACCTCCGCCGTCGTCGCGCCCGAGCAGCGGCCGCTCTACCATCTCGCCGCGACGCTGATGGCCGGTGCGATGACGACCGTCGCCGCCGTGGCGATGGAGATCGCCAGCCGTTCCGGCCTGCCCGCCGACGTGCGCCCGGGCCTCGCCCGCCTCGCGACGGGCGCGCTGACCCAGGCGCTGGCGCTGGCCGACCCGGCGGCCGGAATCACCGGCCCGGCGGCGCGCGGCGACGCGGCGACCTTCCTGCTCGAGCTCGCCCGGCTCGCCGAGACGGCACCCGAGGCGGTGCCAGTGGTCGTTGCCCTGGGGCGCGAGAGCCTGCGCCAGCGTGCCCGCCTCGGCGCTCCCGATCCACCTCGGCTGGCCCTGGCGGAACGGCTCTCCCGCACGGATCTCCTTGACCTGACGAAAGATCGGGTGCTAACTTCGAAGCCCAAGCCGTCAGGCTGAGCCCATGGTCTTCTTCAACTACAGCACGATGCAGATGGCGGCGAAGGTGGTGTACTACGGCCCCGGTCTGTGCGGCAAGACGACCAACCTGCAGTTCATCTACGGCCACACCTCGACCGACAGCCGCGGCGAAATGGTCTCGCTCGAGACCGAAACCGACCGTACCCTCTTCTTCGACTTGCTGCCGATCGACGTCGGATCGATCGCCGGCTTCAACACCCGGATCCAGCTCTACACCGTCCCGGGTCAGGTGTTCTACAACACGACCCGCAAGCTGGTCCTCAAGGGCGTCGACGGCGTCGTGTTCGTCGCCGACTCGCAGCGCCCGATGCTGGCGGCGAATCTCGAGTCGTTGAAGAACCTCCAGATCAACCTGGAAGAGATGAACCTCACCGCCGAGACCATGCCGATCGTGCTGCAGTACAACAAGCGCGACCTGCCCGACGTCTGCTCGATCGAAGAGATGGAGCAGGCGCTCAATCCGCACGGCTGGCCGAGCTTCGCCGCCTCCGCGGTGACCGGGCAGGGGGTCTTCGAAACGCTCAAGGGCATCTCCAAGCTGACCCTGCTGAACCTGAAGAAACGTCTCAACAAGCCCGGCCCGGAGACGTCGTCGCCAGGCAAGATCATCGCCATGCAGGCACCGGCGCGCCCGGCTTTTGCGGCGGCTCCGCCGGCCCGCCCTGCGCCGCCGGCAGGAACGCCGGTGCAAGCTTCGGGTCCGCAGGTGATGCCCGACCTCACCGCTTCAACGGCGCCTGCGGCGCCGCGAGCCGCCGCCCCGGTTGCAGCCGCCGCTCCTGCAGCGCGGCCCGGCGCGGCCGCAATGCCACCGAAAGGTGCGCCGCTTTCGCCGGCGGCGAGGCCGAAATCGACCCAGGTCGACGTGCTCGCCGAGCTCGAGAAGATCCGCAAGCAGGCGATGCACGCGCCCGGCGCCGCGCCGGCCGCGCGCCACGCTCCGCCGGCAGCCGCCCCGATCCGGCCCCCCGCTCCGATCGCTCCGATCGCCGCGGTGCCTGCCGCCGGTGCGGCCGTCGGTGTCGGCGGTTCGAGCGCCCATCCCAAATACCCGGTGCTCAACGGCAAGGGCGAGATCCATCGCTCGGTCGAGCTGACCCTGAAGCGCGGCGAGTTTTCCCGCGCGCGCCGCTTTCTGCTCAACCTGCGCATCGAGGACGAGGACCGCCAGGTCGTCGAGGCGATCCGCGACCTGCCGATCGAGATCCAGGACGCCAAGACCCTCGAGCGCGTCCTGCTGCAGCTGAACGTCGCCCTCAAGTCCAAGGACTGACCCTCCCCCAAAGGGTGGTCCCTTCCCGCCGGCCGGGCGTATCGTGGCTTAGGCGGCGCTGATACCGCACCCGCTTTCCGTTGCAGCAGGAGCCGGAAGTCCAGAGGCTCACCCGATGACTCTTGACGTGGCGTCGCCGTCGAG
>JAGOCP010000414.1 GCA_017998715.1 Thermoanaerobaculia bacterium
CGACGCGGCGATGCTCGGCCTGATGGCCGAGCGCATGGAGCTGGCGCGCGAAGTCGGGAAGGAGAAGATCGAGGCCGGCATCCCGCTGCGCGACTTCGAGGTCGAGAAGCGCGTGCTGGAACGCGCTGCCGCGAGCGCCGAGGCGCTGGGTCTCGCTCCGGAGCTGGCGCGCGGCGTCATGCGGCAGCTGGTCGAGGAGGCCTGCCGGGTGCAGGAGATCGACCACTTCTCGACCTACACGGGCGCAGCGGAGACGATTCTCGTCGTCGGCGGCGCCGGCAAGATGGGGCACTGGCTGGTGCGTTTCTTCGAGACCCAGGGGCATCGCGTGCTGGTCTACGACCCGGCCGCGGGTCCCGGCGACATAGAGGCGGTCGCGACGCTCGCCGAGGGGCTCACCGCTGCTTCGATGGTCTTCGTCGCCGTGCCGCTCGACCGGGTCTCCGCCGCGGTCGAAGAGATCGCCGCGGCGGGCTTCACCGGCGTCCTCTGCGATGTCGCCAGCGTCAAGGAGCACCTCCGGCCCGCGCTCGATGCGGCGCGCGAGCGCGGCGTCGCGGTCACCAGCATCCATCCGATGTTCGGCGCCGGCGCCCGGACACTCTCCGACAAAGTGATCTGCCTGTGCGATTGCGGCGTGCCGGCGGCGACCGAACGCGTCGCCGCGCTGTTCCGCGAGACCGCAGCGACACTCGTTCCGCTCTCGCTCGAGCGACACGATGAGATCGCCTCCTATGTGCTCGGGCTGTCGCACTTCCTCAACCTGCTCTTCGCCCGCGTGCTCGCCGCGAGCGGCCTCACCTTCGCCGAGCTCACCGCGGTCGGCTCGACGACGTTCCACTCGCAGTTCGCGACCACCGAGAGCGTGGTGCGCGAAAACCCGCTGCTCTACTACGAGATCCAGAAGGCGAACCGCTTCTCGGAGCGCGTCTACCGCGAGCTCGAGCGCGCCGCCGCCGACTGGATCGGCTGGGTGGAGAAGGGCGACCCGCGCCGGTTCGCCGACGCGATGAGGTCGCTCAACGGCTGGCTCGACGCGGACGGCCCGGACGAGCCGACTCCGGCTTCCCGCTAGCGCGTCGGAGCGTTGACGAAGCTCGGCTGAAAAGCGGCGTCGCGCACCGCGAGCTGCCCTTCGCGCGCCAGGTTGATCGACTCGGCGAGGATCCGCGCCGCCTCGCCGGGGGCGTGGAATCCCGTCGAGTTCTCGGCTTCGACGAAATCGAGCCGGAACTGCGCCTGGCGCTGGAGCTTGCGCGCCAGCGCCAGCTCGTCGTCGCTGCGCCCGGCGGCCATCGCCTTGCCGAGGTCGTCGATCAGTGCGACCACCGCGTCCATCGCCTGATCGCGTAGCAGGTGAGTGCGCTCCTGGATCGCTTCGACGCGCGTCCGCAGCTCTTCCTCCGGCCAGCGGTGGCAGGTCTGGCAGGCCTTGTTGATGTTGAGCAGCGGGCTGCGCACGTGGTGGTCGGAGATCTTCTGCGAGCCGACCCGTTCGTACGGCATGTGGCAATCGGCGCAGGCGACGCCGGACTTCGCATGAATGCCCTGGCTCCACATCTCGAACTCGGGGTGCTGCGCCTTGAGCACCGCAGCGCCGGAGACCTTGTGCGTCCAGTCCTTGTGCCCTACCTCGTCGTAGTAGGCCTGGATCTGCTCGACCTGGAGCCCGTTGGCCCAGGGGTAGACCAGGCGCTTCTCGGGACCCTTGAAGTAGTACTCGACGTGGCACTGGCCGCAGACGTAGCTGCGCATCTCCTGGCGGGTGGCCTGCGTGTTGGGATCGTAGGCCTGGATGCCCTGCGCCGCCTTGAGCGCCCGGATGCCCTCGAGGAAGCCTGGGCGCGTCACCCGCAGCTGCATCGTCGCCGGGTCGTGGCAGTCGATGCAGGAGACCGGGTGCGAGACGAGCTTGCGCGCCTCGGTGTAGGGCATCTGGTTCATCAGCTCGAAACCCTTGGTGAGGTCGCCGCCGCCGAGCTTCTTGTAGGGCAGGTAGACCGAACCGTGGCAGTGCATGCAGGTGCCCGGCTGTTTGACGACCTGTTGGCGCTCGGTGAAGGTCTGGTCGTCGAGCATGTAGGCGTGGCCGCGCTCCTCGCGGAAGTCGACGGAGAATGCGTAGCCGGCCCACATCGTCTTCAGGCGCGGGTCCTCCTCGAGGCGCGACTGGGCGACGGCGGAGCGCGGGTCGGCGGCGGTCGGCGTGCGTGGAACCGCCTCGCTGCCGCCGAAGCGCGTCCGCACCTGATCGACGGTGCGCAGATAGCCGTCGTACTGCAGGGGGAAGTTCTTGCCCCAGACCGCCGGATCACCGGTCTCGTCGGTGATCTCGACGACGCGGAAGAACGGGTCTTTCGCCTCCTGCTTGTGCTCGAAGATGTTCACCAGCAGGGCGGTGACCACGGCGCCGCCGACGGCGGCGAGGGCGGCCAGGAGAAGGAACCTGCCACGGCGGACGGGAACCGGGTTCTCGGATCGCTGCGGGTCGTTCATCGAAAGTCTCCTCTTCGTCGCCGAGCGCGTGGCGCTCGTCGACCTGCGGTTGCGGCTAGTGAAGGTGCCCGACGTTGCGATGGCAGGTCAGACAGTCGAGGCGTTCGCCGCCGTTGTGCGAGCTGACCGCATCGATGGCCTCGACGAGCGCCGCGTGGCACTTGCTGCAGGACCGCTGCGTGATGTCGCGGTTGCGCTGCGTGATGACGATCGGGTCGAGAAAGCGTCCGGTGGTGAAGGCGAGCGAGTGGTGGAAGCCGTTGAGCGCCTTGGTCGCATACTTGGGCAGGAAGCCGGGCGGGGTGTGACAATCGTTGCAGACGGCCACCGAGCGGTGGCTCGACCGGCTCCAGCCGGCGTACTGCTCCTCCATGACGTGGCAGTTCGCGCAGGCGCGCGGGTCGTCGGTCATGTAGGAGGCTCCGCGCGCGTAGGCGAAGGTGTAGATCCCCACGCCGGTCGCGAGACCGCAGAGCAGGGCGGCGCTCACCGCGCCTCGGTGCATTCGGCTCATCGCGGACAGTCTAGTCG
>JAGOCP010000004.1:0-17968 GCA_017998715.1 Thermoanaerobaculia bacterium
CCGCCGGCACGTTGTAGAGGCGGCTGGCGAGATCGGGGTTGTACCAGGCGCGCGAGCGCACCTCGAGCGGCGGCGCCCGGCCGGCGAGCGCGCGGGCGAGGGCGACATCCTGGACGATGCGCTCGGCATGGCCCTTGGCGATCGTCGCCTGGTTCGAGTTGGTGCCGTCGAAGAGCAGTTGGACGGTCGCGGTGCCGTCCGCGAGGTCGCCGGCGTAGCCCGGCGGGATCGCCAGGGCGAGGGCAGCCCGGCCGTGGTCGAGGGCGGCGGCAAGGTCGCGGTCGTGCCCGGCCGTCGCGACGACGTCGAAGTAGCCGCCGGCGGTGAGCGCGGTGACGAGCTCGCGGCTTTCACGGCTCTGATCGCGGTCGAGGACGATCGTCGGCGTGTGCCGCACGTCGGTCGAGACGGCGTAGCCGAAGATCAGGAGCTGGATGATCGGCGCCACGATCACCAGCCGGGCCATGCGCGGATCGCGGAAGACCTGGACCAGCTCCTTGCGCACCATCCAGCCGACGCGGCCGAGTCCGGCGCGCATCAGTCGAGCTCCTTGCGGAAGGAACGCACCGCGAGCGCCAGACCGACCACGGCGAAGCCGAGCATCAGCAGCGCCTGGTAGCGCAGCACCGAGATCCCGACCCCCTTGAGGAAGATGCCGCGCGTGACGACGAGGAAGTAGCGCGCCGGTACCAGGTAGGAGATCGCCCGCAGCACCGGCGGCATGTTCTCGATGGCGAACATGAAGCCTGAGAGCAGGAAAGCGGGGAGGAAGGTGGCGACGAGGGCGAGCTGGGTGGCGAGCACTTGCGAGCGCGAGACGGCGGAGATGAAGAGGCCGAGTCCGAGACTGCCGCAGAGAAAGAGGAACGCGAGCGGAAAGAGCAGCAGAACGCTGCCGCGGAACGGCACGCCGAAGAGCACGACACCGAGTACCGAGACCGCGGCGACGTCGACCAGTCCGATCGCCAGGTAGGGCAGGAGCTTGCCGAGCACGACCTCGAGCCGGGTGACCGGCGTCGAGGCGAGCTGCTCCATGGTGCCGCGCTCCCACTCGCGGGCGATGGTGAGCGAGGTGAGCATCGCCGCGATGACCATCATGATCACTGCCACGAGCCCGGGGACGATCATGTTGCGGCTGGCGAGCGTCTCGTTGTACCAGACGCGCGATTGCGCCGTGAGCGGCAGGGTCAAGCGCTCGCCGTGCAAGACGACACGCTGGCCGTAGCTCGCCGCCACGGCTTCGGCATAGGCCAGGGCGATGGTCGCCGTGTTGGCGTCGGAGCCGTCGAGCAGCACCTGGACGGTCGCGGTCCGTCCGCCGCCGATGTCGGCGGCGAAGCCGGGCGGAACGACCAGCACGAGACGCGCCGTGCCGCGGGCGAAGAGCGTGACGGCATCGCTGGCGCGTTCCGGGCGGGCGGCGAGGTGGAAGTAGCCCGAGGAGACGAAGCCGTCGACGAGCTCGCGGCTCTCGCGGCTCCTGTCCTGATCGACCACGGCGAGGGCGATGTCGCGCACGTCCCAGACGATGGCGTAGCCGAAGATGACCAGCAGCAGGAGCGGCAGCGCGAAGGCGAGCAGAAGGCTGCGGCGGTCGCGGCGCAGTTGCAGGGTCTCCTTGCGCGCCATCGCCCAGAGGCGCGCCGGGTCGAGCCAGGTCATGGCCGTCGTCCGTGCATCGCGCTCAGTTCTCCAGCGCTCCGCCCGCCGCGGAGACGAGCGAAATGAAGACGTCCTCGAGTGTCGGCGCGATTTCGGCGAGACCGGTGACGGCGATGCCGCGCGCCGCGAGAAGGCCGGGCAGGTCGGCGAGCGCGCGCTCCCGATCGACCACGGTGACGTGCAGGTCGCGACCGAAGAGGCCGGCGCGGACGACCTCCCGCGCACCGTCGAGCGCCGCGAGAGCGCCGAGGGCATCCGGCGTCCGCAGCTCGAGCAGCTGCTCGCGGGCGCCGGCGCGCAGGCCTGCCGGCGTGTCGAGGGCGATCAGGCGGCCGCGGTTCATCAGCGCCAGCCGGTGGCAGGCCTCGGCCTCCTCCATGTAGTGCGTGGTGACGAAGACCGTCGTGCCGCCCTCGGCCAGGTCGTAGATCAGATCCCAGAAGCGCCGGCGCGAGATCGGGTCGACGCCCGAGGTGGGCTCGTCGAGGAAGAGGATCGGCGGCTCGTGGAGGACGGCGCAACCCAGGGCCAGGCGCTGCTTCCAGCCGAGCGCGAGCTCGCCAGCCGGGCGGTCGCTCTGTCCGGCGAGCCCCGCCATCTCGATGACCCACTCCCGGCGCGCGGCGAGGCGGGAGCCGGCGACGCCGTAGAGACCGGCGAAGAAGCGGATGTTCTCGTCCACCGTGAGGTCGCCGTAGAGCGAGAAGAGCTGCGACATGTAGCCGATGGCACTCTTGACCGACGAACGCTCGCTGGCGATGTCGAAGCCGGCGACCCGACCGCTGCCGGAGGTCGGGGCGACGAGACCGTTGAGCATCTTGATCGTCGTCGTCTTGCCGGCGCCGTTCGGCCCGAGGAAGCCGAAGACCTCGCCCGGAGCGACGGCGAAAGAGACGCGGTCGACGGCGACGAAGTCGCCGAAGCGCTTCGTCAGGTCGTGCACCTCGACCGCGGGCGCGGTGTTCGGGTTCATGCCGCGAGGACCTCGGCGTCGGCGATGCGGGCGAGGAAGACGTCCTCGAGGGTCGGCGCGATCGGCGCGATCGCGCTCGCCGGATGTCCGGCGCCGGCGAGGAGCGCCGGCAGCGCCGCAACCCCCTCGCTCGTCGCCAGCGTGACGTGCAGACGCTCGCCGAAGAGCTGGGCGCGTACCACGCCGGGCAGCGCCTCGACGATCGCGCGCGCGGCGCGCGGGCGCGGCAGCGCGACCTCGAGGAGCGTGCCGCGGAAAGCCGCCGCGAGCGCCCGCGGCGTGTCGAGCGCCAGCAGCCGGCCGGTGTGCAGAAAGGCCAGGCGGTCGAAGCGCTCGGCTTCATCGAGATAGGAGGTCGAGACGATCGCGGTGACGCCGCGTCCGACCATCTCGTGCACGATCCGCCAGAGGTCGCGGCGCGACACCGGGTCGACGCCGAAGGTCGGCTCGTCGAGCAGCAGCACCCGCGGCTCGTGGATCAGGGCGCAGGAGAGGCCGAGCTTCTGCTTCATGCCGCCGGAGAGCTTGCCGGCCAGCCGGTCGCGGAACGGTTCGAGGTTGGAGAAGGCGAAGAGACGCTCGCGGCGGGCCGCGCGCTCGCCGCGCGGGACGCCGAAGAGGTCGGCGTAGAACTCGAGATTCTCGTCGACGGTGAGGTCGGTGTAGAGCCCGAAGCGCTGCGACATGTAGGCGAGACGCGGCTTGACGGCCTCGGGATCGGCGACGACCGAGATTCCGTCGACGATCGCATCGCCAGAGCTCGGGCGGAGGACACCGGCGAGCATGCGCAGGGTGGTCGTCTTGCCGGCGCCGTCCGGGCCGACGAGACCGAAGAGCTCGCCCGGCGCCACTTCGAAATCGAGGCCGGCGACTGCCAGGCGCTCGCCGTGCGCGCCCGGCTTGCCAAAACTCCGCGCCAGGCCGCGCACCGAGAGCGCGGCCGGTGGGGCACCGGGGGTCGGGGCGCCCGCCGGCTTCACGGCGCTTCCACCAGGGCGACGTCCGCGGGCAGGCCGGGCTTGAGCTCCTCGCCCGGGTCGCCGGTGATCCGCACCTTGACGGCGTAGACCAGCTTGACCCGCTCCTCGGTGGTCTGCACGTTCTTGGGCGTGAACTCGGCGGAGCTCGCGATGAAAGCGACTTCGCCGGTGTAGCGCTTGCCCGGGTAGGTGTCGGAAGTGATCGCGGCCGGCTGCCCGATCGCGACCCGGCCGAGGCGGTTCTCGGGGACATAGATCCGCACCCAGCGGTCGTCGGGGTTCATCAGGGTGAGAACCGCCGCGCCGGCGCCGACGATTTCGCCCGGCTCGCGATGGCGCAGGGTGACGACGCCGGCGAACGGCGCGACGAGGATGCTGTTGGCGAGCGTGGCATCGAGGGTCGCGACCGCGGCGGAGGCCGCGCCGAGCTGCGCGCGCGCCGCAGCGATGCGCTCGGGGCGCGGCCCCTGCTCGAGGAGCGCCAGCTGCTCGGCGGCCTGGTCGCGCTGGCGGCGCGCGAGGTCGAGGGCGAGCGTCGCCTTGTCGAGCACTTCGCGCGCGACGGCGCGCCCGGTGAGGAGCGTTTGCGCGCGCTCGGCGTCGCGTTCGGCGTCGGCGACCCGGGCGTCGGCGGCGGCGAGCGCCGCCCGGCCCTGGGCGACCTCTTCGCGGCGCGAGCCGGCGAGGAGCTCACCCAGCTGGGCCTGCATCGCTTCGACCTGGGCCGACGCCTGGCTCCGCCGCGCGTCGAGCTCGTTCACCTCGAGGCGCGCCAGCTCGTCGCCGGCGGCGACGCGGTCGCCTTCGCGCGGCGCGAGCCGGGCGATGCGTCCGGGGGCCTGGAAGCCCAGTTGGGCGTCGGTCGCCTCGACGGTGCCGGAGGCGACGAGGCGGTCGGTTTCGCCGCCGGGAGCGACGACGAAGCGCCAGAGGGCAAAGCCTCCCAGGCCGAGCAGGACAACGACGGGAACGATGCGCTTCGGACTCATGGTGCGGCCTCCAGGGTACGGCGGAACCAGGCGGGAGAGAGCTCGCCGGCGAGGCGAGCGAGCTCGACCTGGGCGAGGAGCGCGGCGGTTCGTGCTTCGGTGGCGCCGGCGCGGGTCTTCGCGAGCTCGGCCTCGGCGGCGAGGTAGTCGACCTGGGTACCCGAGCCGACCTCGAGCAGGAGCTTCTGCACCCGCGCCACCTCCGCCAGCCGGTCGGCGGCGCGGGCGAGCGCGACGGCACGTGCGCCGGCGTCGGCGAAGCTGATCCAGGCGCGGTCGACCGCTTCGCGCGCATCGAGCTCGCTCTGCGCGAGCATCGCCGTCGCGCTGTCGCGCTGGGCGGCGGCGCGCGCGACCCGGCGGCCGGTCTGGCCGCCGTCCCAGATCGGCACGACGAGCTGGACGCCGGCGTTCCAGTCGGTCGCGTAGTCGCTCGCGCTCTCGCGGAACTCCTGCACCGCACCGACCAGCTCCACCTTGGGGAAATAGGCGCTGCGCGCCAGCGCGCGCGCCGCCTCGGCGGCGGCGATCTGCTGCCGCGCCTGCTCGACGGCGGGACCGGCGGCGACGGCGCGCTCCGCGAGCGCGGCGCGGGATTCGCCGGCGAACGCGGCGGCTGCGGTGGCAGCGTTCCACGGTGCGAGCCGGCCGGCACGGCTCTCTTCGAGATCGGCCTGCATCAGGCGAGCGAGATCGCGCTCGGCGGCGTCGAGGGCGCTCGCGGCGCGCGTGCGCTCGGCGGAGGCCGCGGCGAGAGCTGCGTCGGCGCGCAGGGTCTCGACCTCGGCGGCCTTGCCGGCGGCGAAGAGCTGGCGCGCGCGGTCGAGCTCGAGGGTGAGTGCCGCCATACGGGCCTCTTCGGCGGCGAGGATCTCGGCGCGCGCGAGCGCTCCGGCATAGGCCGTGGCGACGCGGGCGGCGATCGCCTGTTCGGTCGTCTGGAGCGCCGCGCCGGCGCCCGCCTCCTGCGCCTCCGCCTGGCGCGAGCGCTGCCGCGAGGCGCCGGAATCGACCAGGATGTAGCTCACGCTCAGCGACCCCTGGACGATCGTCTCGGCGAAGGGCGGAAAGTCCGCCGGCACGAACGAGTGAATCGGGCTGGTGATCATCGGGTCGTCGTACTGCAGGCCGACGGCGTTGAGCTTGACGATCGGGCCCTGGCTCACTTCGGCCTCGGCGGTCGCTGCGGCCGCTTCGGCCGCCCGCGCTCGCGCCGCCGCCACCGCCGGGTAGCGACCGAGTGCGCGCTCGACGGCCTCCGCGAGGGTGAGGGTGGCCGGCGCGCTCGCGGTCGCAGTGGCCTCGGCGGTCTGGGTGGCCGGCGCGGCAGAAGCGGCGCCGGCGCTCAGGCTCAGCAGGGCGACTAATGGGCGGTGCAGGGTTCGGCGGCGTCTCATGGGCGGGTCTCCAGTCCGGGCGCCGCGCTGGTTTCGGCGGGCGCGGCGGGCGCGGTCAGGGAGCGGACGTAGTGGCGGACGATCCGATCGGTCTCGGCGTCGGAGAGGGCGAGCTCGGGGAAGGCGCGCAGCTGAATGCCGATGGCGGCCGGCAGGCCGAGAAAGAGGATCGCCTGGCGGTCGGGAGCGACTCCGGCGTCGAGGTCGAGCTCGGCGAGAACACCGTCGAGCAGCGCGAGATAGCGCCGCATGACGCCGCCGACGCGCTCGATCAACTCGCGATCGCCGGACGCCAAACCTTCGGCGAGGATGAGAATCGGCAAGCCGCGAGTGGCGCGCAGCATCGCCACGTGGTGGCGCACCATGGCGAGCAGACGCTCCGCGGGCGCGACTTGGCGGTCGCCGGCGATCTTCGCCATGGTCTCGAGGAGGCGGCCGCCGAGGCGTTCGATCATCGCCGCGAGCAGGGCCGACTTTCCCGGGTAGTGACGGTAGAGCGCCGGCTCGGTGAAGCCGACGCGCTCGGCGAGCCGCTTCATGGTGAGCTGCGCCAACCCCGATTCCGCGACCAGCTCGGCGGCGCGGTCGAGAATCTCGGCCTGGCGCGGCGTCGGGGAAACCTCGATCGAGGGATGTGAGTGAGTGTTCACTAACCGTGAATCTAGAACCTTCGGAGGAAGACTGTCAAGCCCGTCCGGTGTCAGACTCTGCCGCATGCAACGCGCCCTCCAGGCACTCGACCGTCTCCGTGAAGGCAACCGGCGTTTCGTCGCCGAGACGCGGTCGCGCGACGCCGCGACCGGTTCGGCCCGGCGTCATGAGCTGGCCGGTGGCCAGGAGCCGTTCGCGATCCTCCTCGGCTGTTCCGACTCGCGCGTGCCGGCAGAGATCGTCTTCGATCAGGGGCTGGGCGATCTGTTCGTCATCCGCGTCGCCGGCAACGTCGTCGCCTCGTCGCAGATCGGCAGCGTCGAGTTCGCCGCCGCGCGCTACGCCACCCGGCTGGTCGTCGTCCTCGGTCACTCGCAGTGCGGTGCCGTGCTCGCCACGGTCGAGGAGCTGCAGCGCCCGACCGCCAACCAGTCGCGCGGCCTGCGCTCGATCGTCGACCGCGTGCGGCCGTCGGTCGAAGCGCTGCTCGCGACCGACCTGCGACACGATCCGCAGGCGCTGGTGCGCGAGGCGGTGCGGGCGAACATTCGGGTGTCGGCTAACCAGCTTCGCCACGGCTCGGCGCTGCTCGAGCAGCTGATCCAGAAGAACGAGCTGTTGGTCGTCGGCGCCGAGTACTCGCTCGAGACCGGCGTAGTGGACTTCTTCGACGGCGTGCCCGATTCCAGCGCGGGGGTGAATCCGTGAGTGTGCAGTGGATCGCCTGTCCCGACTGTGCCTTCAAGTTGCCGTACGCCATCCTCGGCAAGCAGGGGAGCTTTCGCACCGGGCGCGAGTTCATGACGCTCTGTCGCCAGCGCCCCGAGGCCTCCGAGAACGGACTCGACTGCCCGGCGCTGCGCGCCGAAGCGGAACGCATACTGAAGATCAAGCTTCCAGGCGGCCTGCCCGCGCCGCAGGACTAGTCCGCGCCGTCACTTGGATCGAGCCATGCTGGAGAGACCCATGTCGCGTACCCGGAGAGTCGTCGGAATCGTCGTCGGAGTGTTCCTCCTGCTCAGTGCCGTCGCCCACTCCCTGCTGGGCGGCGAGGCCCTCCGTGCGGAGCTCACCGCTGCGCAGGTTCCGCCCGACCTGCTGCGCGGTGCCCTCATCGGATGGTACTTCGGCGGCGCGGCGATGCTCGCTTTCGGCATCCTCGTCCTGTTCGCCTTCATTCGCCAGGCCGACAGCCCGGCCATTGCGCTGGTGCCGGCGCGCACCGTCGCGGGCACCTACCTGCTGTTCGGAGTGGCGGCCCTGGCTTGGTCCGGCCTCGACCCGTTCTTCCTCGTTTTCGTGATTCCGGGCCTGCTGCTTTCGTGGGCGGCCTTCCCGCGACGAACCGTGCATCCCGCCGACTGAGCCGCCGTCCGGGTTCCTGTTTCAGCTCCGCCGGCCGCGCAGCATGAGCATGTAGCTCGCGCGCTCGTAGGCGGCCGGATCGGGACAGTTGCGCAGGTTCATCGCGCCGCGCAGTTGCGCGAGCGATTCGTACTGGTGGTCCGCCAGCCAAAAGGCGAGCTCTTCGCGCAGGGTGCGTAGACGCTCGGGGCCGTTCACGAGCAGCTCCGAGACGATCTGGACGGCGTCCGCGCCGGACATCAGGGCCTTGACGGCGTCGCCCGTCGACCGCACACCGCCGCTCGCCGCGAATGAGGTCTGGATCTGCCCCGAGAGGATCGCCAGCCAACGCAGGCGCAGCGCGAGCGAGCGCACCGCGGGTTGCGCACGCAGGTGGTCGATCGTCTGATTCTCGATGTCGATGTCGGGCTGGTAGAGCGGATTGAACAGGACGAGCCCGTCGGCTCCGGCGTCGACCAGCCGCTCGGCGAGGTGAGCGAGCGAGGTATAGAACGGCGACAGCTTGACCGCCAGCGGGATCTGCACTGCGCCGCGCACGGCCCGGACCAGCTCGACCGTCTCCGCTTCGATCTCGTGAGCGGCGCGCCAGGGATCGGTCGCCACGGCGTAGACGTTGAGCTCGAGCGCGTCGGCGCCGGCCTCCTCGATCCGCCGGGCGTACTCGAGCCATCCTCCGGGCGTCGAACCGTTGAGTGAGCCGATGATCGGCACCGAGACCGCCCTGCGAACCCGCTGCAGGTGGTCCAGGTACTCCTGCGGTCGGCCGCCGAACGAGCCGCCCTCCGTCAGCAAGGCGAGGGTCTCCGCGGAGTCGTCGACCGCCAGCTCTTGGGCGAGAAAGGCGGACATCCGCTGATGGACGATTTGCTCTTCGAACAGCGAGCTCATGACGATCGCCGCAGCGCCGGCGTCCTCCAGGCGCCGGACCATGTCGAGATCGTCGGCCAGCGGCGAGGCGCCGGCGACGAATGGGTGCGGCAGCGAAAGTCCGAGATACGTCGTCTCGAGATTCATCGCAGCTCCTGGCTGCAAGGCGGGCCGAGCCCGTGCGCCGATCATGCACCGGTTGCGCTCCGGCGACTAGGCCTCGAGGTGCCCGGGCTAGCGGCTGAGCTCTCCCGCGGTCGCGGTGGCGCTCCCGCCGGGCGACCTGGCGCAGCGGGCGGCCAGCGCGAAAGCGACAGCGGCGAAGGCGGTGACAGCCAGGCTGACGGTGAGCCCCAGGGAGAGACCGCGCGCGTCGCCGATCATGCCGGTCACGAGCGGGCCGGGCCCCACCCCCAGAAGATTGATCACCAGCAGCGCGAAGGCGATCAGGGTGGATCGAGTATGCGCCGGCGAAAGCTCCTGGATGGCCGCGAAGAGCGGACCGAACCAGGCCGAGGTCGCCGCGCTGGTCACGAACCAGCAGGCGAAGAACAGCGGCGTTCCGGCAGGCAGGTTGTAGAACAGCATGCCGATCGGGGAGCAGAAAGCCGTCATCGCGGCAAGGCTCCAGATCCTGCCGTTACGGAATCGCCGGGCGCAGAAGTCGCCGAAGAGGCCGCCGGCGAGGTTGCCGAGGAGGCCCGCGCCGACCGCCATGCCGCCGGCGAGAAGCGTCGCGCGATCGTAGGCGTAGCCGCGCTCCTCGACGAGCCAGGTCACCGAGAGCATCGCCGAGCCCGAGCCGTAGCAGAGCAGTGCGCCACCGAGCAGGACGAAGAGCAGCTCGCGACGGCGCCGGAGCGCCTGCGCCCCGTCGCGTACCAACTCGCGCACCGAAGGCTGGGAAGCGCCTGCCCGCCCGGCCGCGCCGGCGCCGCGGCGCTCCGGCTCGCGGAAGAGGCGCAGCGCCAGCACGGCGACGAGCCCGATGCCACCGAGGAGGTAAAAGCAGGCGCGCCAGCCGAAACGGGGAGCGACCACGCTGGCGACGAGCAGGCTCGTCGCCATGCCGAGCGGCGGGCCGGCGTAGTAGATGCCGGTGGCGAGCGCGAGGCGGCGGCGCGGAAAGGCATCGCCCAGCATCGAGAGAGCTGCGGGAGCGAGGGTGGCTTCGCCGATGCCGACGAAGAGGCGCGGAATCAGCAGGTGGACGAAACTCCTCGCCAGCCCCGACACCGCGGTCATCGCGCTCCACAGCGCGAGACCGCCGGCAACCAGACGGAGGCGCGGCCAACGGTCGGCGGCAAGGCCGAGGAAGATGCCGACCAGGGTGTAGAAGACGACGAAGCCGAAGCCGGCGAGGAGGCCGATCTCGGTCCGCGACAGACCGAGGTCGGAGATCAGGAGCGGAGCGAGACTCGCAATCAGCGTGCGGTCGACGAAATTCAGGATGTTGAGCAGGGTGAGGAAGGCGAGCAGCGCCACGGCCGCCCGATCGACCTTGGGCTCGGTGCCGGGCGTACCGGTCGCTGCGGACGGCAGCGCCTGGGGAGGAGGAACCAAGAGCGTGCCGGGTGGCTTCAGCGCTGCCGCTGGCGTGAGGAGGCGGGCTTCTTCGCCGCCGCCTTGACCGGCAGCTTCAGGCCCCGGCCAGCGTCGCGCTCGAAGCGGGCGACATCGGCGAGCGACATGCGCTGCAGCTGGGACCGGATGCGCTCGCGCTCGAGGCCCCAGAAGGCATGGGCGGGACAGGCTCGCCGGTCGGAACATTCGGCCTTGCCGAGCAGACAGCCCTCCAGAAATGCGGGACCTTCGACGGCGATGACGATCTCGCCCACCGACAGCTGATCGGCCGGGCGAATCAGGCGGAAGCCGCCGCGATAGCCGCGCTTGGCCTCGACGATCCCCGCGCCGGCCAGGCCGTGGAGGATCTTCGACAGATAGGGCAGGGGGGCGTCGATCGCGGCGGCCAGATCACGGGCGAGGATCCAGCTGTCGCCCGCGCCGGAGAGGCTCGAGAGCGCGAGAACGGCATAGGAGCTGGAGCTGGAGAGTCCGAACATATGCGGAGTCTGTGCTCACCCGATACTCAGGTCAAGAAACCACCTCCGCGGCCCTTCTGCCCGTGCGCCTGTCCGGCGGCGCCGGTGTGGTCTACGATTGGGGTATGAAACGACTCCCCGCCCTGCTCGTCGGAACGGCTCTGCTTGCCGGATCCGGTTTGGTTTCGACCGCGGCCGCCCGGCCCGCTGGCGAGGCCACGACCCCTGCCCCACTCGCCGTCGGCTCGCCGGAGTGGATCGTCGACAGCTTCTTCAGGCAGAAGTCCTTTCCGGATCTGGCCCGCTACGCCACCGGCGAGTTCGCCGAGCTCTACAAGAGCTCGCCGACGCTCGGTTCGATCGTCCCGCCGGCGGTCACGGTCACCGTTCGCGCGCTCGAGCGTGATGCCCTGCACGCGATCTTCGGCGTCACCATGACCGACAGCAATGTGACCAAGGAATGGTACGCCTACCTGCGCCTCGAAGGCGGCGCGTTCAAGCTCGAGGCGATCCGCACGCTGACGCTCGGTGCGCGGTTCTTCGAAACGCTGGTGGCGACCGAAAAGGCCGCGCTCGCCGGCCGGCTGAACGAGCTCGGGGTGCAGGAGCTCGACCGCTCTCACCTGACGATCGCCGCGGATGCCGAGCTCAAGAACCACTTCATCGCCCAGAAGCCGCTCTTCGAGGCGCTGGCGAAGGAGTTCGCCGGGCTCGCAGCCATCGAAGTGGTGAACTTCGACGGCCGGGTTGCGCCTCCGGGCAGCATCGAAGCGCAGGGCGTCACGGCCGAGCAGGTCAGCGCCATGGCGCAGCAGCTGCGCACGCTGACCCTCGGCGCGGCGGTCCGCAACTACCGCGACTGCAAGGGCTGCATCGTGCTGATCGTCGGCGGTGACGGCGAGAACCAGGTCGGCTTCCTGCGCGCCGGGCCGGGGGTGAAGCCGCCGACGATGTCGCCCGGGAGCTTCATCTACATCGAGCCCATTGCCGACGGCTGGTATCTGTTCAAGACGGTCTGAGCCTCTGGAGTCGGGACGACGCGACAACACAGACAGACCGCGGAAGCATGAGATGAGCGCGGGAAAGAACGCTCCGCGGCCGCGCTCCATGACGTCCGGCGGGGTGTCCGACGGGGTGCTCGGCGTGGCGCTCGTGGCGGTCTGGGCGGTCGGCCAGGTCTTTCGCGACCGTGTCCTCGCCACCGCCTGGGCGTTTTATCTGCCGTCGGCGGTCGTCGCCGCTGCGCTCCTCCTTCTGGCCGCCTTCGCGCTCGTGCGCCGCCACCGGCGCGCCGCCGCCCTGTTGTTGGGGCTCGCGCTGCTGCCGGCGCTGGCGGTGCTGTTGCTCGAGAACCGCTGGCGCCCGGCGGCGGCACCCGGGTCGCGCGCTGCCGACCTCAGGGTGGTGGCCTGGAACGTGGCCGACTTTCCGCGCGGCGTGGAGCGCGCGGCGGCGCAGCTGCGGCCGCTCGCCGCCGACCTGATCCTGCTCTCGGAAGCGCCGGGCAAGCCGCCGCAGGAGCTCGAGCGCCAGCTGGGGGGCGAGCTCCGCCTGACCCGCGTGGGCTCGATGGCGGTCTTCGCCCGTGGCGCCCCGCTTGCGGTCGAGTGGCTGGCCCGCGAGGACCAGATCCAGGCGGCCTATGTGCGCTGGCCAATTGCCGGTCGCACACTCGGCGTCCTGGCGGTGAACCTCATCTCGTCGCCGCGCGTGGCGCGGGATCCGCTCCTCGTGCACGTGCTGCGGATGATCGAGCAACGCGCGCCCGATCTCGTCCTCGGCGACTTCAACGCGCCCCGGCGGTCGCGCGCCCTCGGCCGGCTCCCGGCGGGATTCCGGCATGCCTACGACGCGGCCGGGTCCGGCTGGTCCTCGACCTGGCCGGCAGCGTTGCCGCTGCTCGCGATCGACCAGACCATCGTCGGTCCGCGCCTGATCGTCCGCAGCTACAGCCTGCGCACCACCCGGATCAGCGATCATCGGCTGCAGCTGACGGAGCTCGAGTTCAAAAGCCCGCCCGACGGCGGATCCGGGTAGAGTGCGCCGGAATCGAGAGACCCTGGAGGAGAAGCGATGATGGCGATGCGCCCGGCAGGTCTGATTCTGTGCTGTGTCGTCGCGGCCGCCGCCGGGTGCCGTACGGCCGACTCCGCTCCGCCTCGAACGCCGCCGGCAGGGCAGGCCGCGGTGCCCGCGCCAGCGCTACAGCCGGCCGCGACCGGCGAAGGGCAGGTGCGCAACGACGATCGCCTGGGCGCCGTGCTCTGGCAGCAGTCCTCGGCCGAGTACCGTGCCCTCGCCCTTGCCGCTTTCGCCCGCGCCCGCGTGGAGCTCGACCGGGCGCTCGCCGACCGCGGCGCGACGGCGGCACTCGAGCAGCAGGGAGCGTTCGCGGATCTGCCGCCGGCTGTCATCGCCGACGTCGACGAGACGCTGCTCGACAACTCACCCTACGAAGCGGACCGGATCCGCGTCGGCGGGCGCTACGAGCCGGTGTCCTGGAACGCCTGGGTGCAGCGCGCGAAGGCCACCGCGGTGCCCGGAGCCGTGGAGTTCGCCCGCTACGCCGCCGAGCGTGGCGTCACGATGTTCTACGTCACCAACCGCGCGGCGCCGCTCGAGGAAAAGACGCGCCAGAATCTCGCTGCCGCAGGCTTCCCGCTCGGCGCGGATCGGGACACCGTCCTGGTGCCCGGCGAGCGTCCTGAGTGGACCTCCGAGAAGACGACACGGCGCGCCGAAGTGGCGAGCTCGTTCCGCGTCCTGTTGCTGATCGGCGACGACCTCGGCGACTTCGTGAGCGGCGCCCGCGCCCGCCCCGAGGAGCGTGTCGCCCTGGTCGAACGCTATGCCGACCGCTGGCAGCAGAGCTGGATCCTGCTGCCCAACCCCTACTACGGCTCCTGGGAACGGGCGCTGCTCGACAATCGGCGCGATCTCACCGACGACGAGATCCTGCGTCTCAAGCTCGAGCGTTTGCGCGGCAGCGAGTGAAAGCGGCGAGCTCCAGACTGTCTGCGGACCGGCCGGCGGCCGAGAGCCGCTGGCGGCGCTACTACGCCGTCGTCGAACGCATTCCCGAAGGACGCGTCGCGACCTACGGTCAGATCGCGGCGCTCGCCGGCTTTCCCGGCAACGCGCGCGAAGTGGGCTTCGCTCTCGCCGCGTTGCCGGAGGCGACCGAACTTCCCTGGCAGCGGGTGATCAACGCGCGCGGCGAGGTGAGCCTGCGCCGCGAACCGGGTCGCGACGGTTTCCAGCGCCATCTGCTCGAGGAGGAGGGGGTCCCGTTCGGCGCGGCGGGCCGGGTCGACCTGGCTCGCTTCGGCTGGGAGCCGGGCACGAAGCGGCGGCGATGAGACGCCCGTTGCTGAAACTGTGGCGAGAGATGGGTCCGGGCGGCCCGTCGTCGATCACGCTGGCGATGCTCACCGCTACTTTCGGTCTCGGTCTGCCGGTGCTCTACCGCCTGCGCACGGTGCTCGGTCACGCGCGGCGCGACGAGCGCGCCCCCGCCGACCTGATTCTCGTCCTCGGGCGCGAACTGCGCGACAACCGTCCGACGCCGGTCTTCCGGGCACGCCTCGAGCACGGCGCCCGTCTCCTGAGCGAGGGCTGGGCGCCTCGCATCCTGGTCTCGGGCGGAGTGACCGGTGACAGCCGGGTGAGCGAGGCCGAAGCGGGGCGCGAGCTGCTTCTCGCGCAGGGTCTCGCCGACTCCGCGGTGCTCGTCGAAGGGGGCAGCCGGCACACGCTCGAAAACCTCTTCAACGTGCGCGAGACGCTGCGCCGCGAGGGCTGGCGCCGGCTGATCCTGGTTTCCGATCCGCTGCACCTCGCGCGCGCCGCGACCGTCGCCCGCGGTCTCAAGCTCGAGGTCCTGTTGTCGCCGGCGGTCGACTGCCCGCCGGCGCGCGGTTCGCTCGGCTGGGCGATGCGCGCCGCGCACGAGGCCTTTCTGCTGCACTGGTACCACGTCGGCCTGCTCTATAGCCGGGCCATCCGCTCCGAGCGACTGCTTGGCCGGGTGACCTGAGGTTCGGGCTAGAATCTGCCGCCTTGTCTCGAAAGGAGACCCCCCTCGTGCGTCGAGCTCCCCGTCTGATTGCCGTCTGTGCCACTGCCTTGGTCACAACTTCCACGCTCGGCGCGGCGACCGCCGCCGACCTCGAGGCGCTCGGCCGGATCCGCGACGAGGGCTTCCGGCGCTCGCAGGTCATGGCGCTGGTCGGGCATCTCACCGACAGCATCGGACCGCGGCTGACCGGCTCGCCGGCGATGAAGGCGGCGAACGACTGGACGCTGGCGAAGTTCCGCGAGTGGGGCCTCGCCAATGCCCATCTCGAGCCGTGGGAGTTCGGCGAGGGTTGGAGCTTCACCCGCGCCGAGGTGCGGATGACGGCGCCGGTACCGGCGGTGCTCGCCGCGCTGCCCAAGGCATGGACGCCGGGAACGACCGGACTCGCGACCGGCAAGGCGATGTTCCTCGAGATCGAGAAGATCGAAGACCTCGAGGCGCACAAGGGCGAGCTCGCCGGCAAGATCCTCTTCCTCAGCAAGGCGCCCGAGCGCAAGGATCCGGCCGAGCCGGTCTTCACTCGCTACGATGCGACGAAGCTCGACGAGCTCGCTGACTTCGACATCCCGGCGGACCGCGAAGGCGAATCCTGGCGGGAGAAGGCGCGCAAGCGCCGCGAGCTCTGGCTCAAGGTCTCCGATCAGCTGGTCGCCGAAGGGGTCGTCGCGACGGTCGAGGTATCGTCGTTCGAGCACGGCTTGGTGCGGGTCATGGGCGGCGGCGGTCAGGGCATCCCCGGCCAGCCGCTCGGCGTGCCGGCGCTGGTCATGGCGGTCGAGCCCTACGAGCGCATCCTCCGCCTGCTGGACGAGGGGGAAGAGGTCGAGCTGGCGATCGACGTAGCGTCACGGTTCCATCGCGAGTCGCCGACCGCTTACAACACCCTCGCCGAGATTCCGGGTAGCGACAGGAACGCCGAGGTCATCATGGCGGGCGCGCACCTCGACTCGTGGCACACCGGCACGGGCGCCACCGACAACGCCGCCGGTTCGGCAGTCGTGCTCGAGGCGATGCGCATTCTCAGAACGCTCGGAGTGCAGCCGAAGCGGACGATCCGTGCCGCGTTGTGGAGCGGCGAAGAGCAGGGGCTCCTGGGCTCGCGCGCCTACGTCGCCGAGCATTTCGCGTCGCGCCCCGAACCGACCGACGAAGCCGAGCTCGCGCTGCCGGCGCGGTGGCGCAAGCCGACCTGGCCGATCACCACCAAGCCCGAGCACGCCAGGCTCGCGGCCTACTTCAATCTCGACAACGGCGGCGGCAAAGTGCACGGCATCTACGCCCAGGAGAACCTCGGCGCGAAGATGCTGTTCGAGAAGTTCATCGAGCCGCTCGAGGACCTGGGCGTCACCACGGTGACGATGGAGAACACCGGCTCGACCGACCACGTCTCGTTCGATTCCGCAGGCCTTCCGGGATTCCAGTTCATCCAGGACGGCCGCGATTACTTCAGCCGCACGCACCACTCGAACATCGACACCTACGAGCACCTGGCCGAGGCCGACATGAAGCAGGCGGCGGTGGTCATGGCGAGCTTCCTGTATCAGGCGGCGATGCTCGACGGGCCGTTCCCGAGGAAGCCCCTGCCGGTCGAGCCGCCGAAGAAGGACGAGAAGAAGCCGGCAGCCGCGGCGGCCAAGCCCTGAGGGGATGCTCCCGACGCGGCTTTGACCAGGGTTTGAGCCGGGCGTAGGATGGAGGGGTACGTCACTTCTTCTAGGAGACTCCGATGCGTCATCGCACCTCGTATCTGGCTGCCGCCCTGCTGCTCGTCGGCACCTCGCTCTCAGCGCCGCCGGCGCAGGCCGCGGAGGCGCAGGACATCCTCGTCGCCGCCCCGCTCAAGGTGGAGAAGTTCATCCCCCTCGCGGAGATCAATCAGCACCCCGAGATCCGCGTGGTGCTGCCGGAAGCGGTCGATCCGCTGGCGATCTACTCGAACGTCACCGGGTTCTCGGGCCAGGCCTTCGCCCAGGGACCTGCTGTCGGCGGGATCACCCGCATGGTCATGGACGATGTCACCTTCACTACCGATCCGGCGGTGAGCAACGTCGTCACCCTGCGGTTCTCGGTGGCGAACCTGAATGCCATCGCGCATTCGGTTCGGGCGCGGGTGCGATTCTGGAACGCGGACGGCGCGCCGCTGGGCGCCGGCCTGCCGAACGGCCCAGGCACGTACTACACCCCGGTCGGCGGCGCGGTCGGCTTTTCCTTCAACGCCTTCACATTCGGCGCCGGGGTCACCATTCTGACCGGACCCGTGGGCGTCGGCTTCGCCGTTCCTGCGGGGACGACGACCACCCTCTGGGCGGGTCTCACCTTCGACAACGTCGGCACCACCACCGGCGCCACGGATGCCGACCTGAGCAATTTCGGTCAGGCGATGTTCAATCCGGTGGACCTCGGGAGCAGCACCGATACCCTGTTCGAGACCACGGCGGCAGGTTCGTTCTTCACCACCAACAACCCGCCGGGCGCGGCCTTCGCATTCGCTGGCTCGCCGATCGCCAACCAGGGCTGGGAGTTCGTGGTGACGACGCTGCCGGTCGAGCTGTCGGGCTTCTCGGTCGAGTAGAGACTCCGCGCACTTCGGAAGCGCTCGGGGGCTGGTGCCTCTCGCGGTCTTCAAAACCGTAGTCCGGCGCCGGTTGCGGCGACGGGGGTGGGTTCGATTCCCATGCGCTTCCGCCAATGACGTACCGACGAGGCGCCGGCTTGCCGGCGCCCTTCGTTTTTCAGCCGGCCGTTTTTCAGCTGTCGAGGCCGAGCCACTCGCAGGCTGCCCCGGTGGCGGCCGAGGCGGCGCCGGCGCGGATGCGCACCAGCGCCGTCGCCTGGCCGAAGGCGAGCAGATCGTGCGAGCCCTGCGGCGAGATCGGCAAGAGTACTGGCCCTCCCACCGATCGGCCCCAGGTCGCCGGCACGAATCGGTCGCGCCGCTTGCCGGCGCCGAGTGCAGCGCCGAGC
>JAGOCP010000004.1:18068-36857 GCA_017998715.1 Thermoanaerobaculia bacterium
AGAGCGAGCGCCGCCGGTGTGAGGAGCGTCCCCGCCGGCAGCAGCGCGGCGTCCCGCCGCACGACTTCGCCGCGTCGGCGGATGGCGGCGCCGGCGGCGGGAACGGCCGTCGCTCGCATCCGGTCTCCCTCGGTGATCGTCTCCTCGACCCCGACTACGCGGTCGGCGCCCGGCGGCACCGCGGCGCCGGTCATGATGCGCAGGGCCATTCCCGGTGCGAGCTTGTCGTCGCCCGCATCGCCCGCGTCGCCGGCGAATCGGGTGCCGGCGATCGGGTACCAGCCGTCCAGGGGGGCGTCGCCGGCGAGGGCGAAGCCGTCGAGCGCCGCCAGGTCGCAGGGCGGCAGGTCGGAGGTGGCGACGAGCCCTTCGGCGAGGACGCGGCCGGCCGCGAGGCGGCGCTCGACCCGGTGCGGCGCGAGCGGCGTGAGGGATGGGAGGAGTCGTTCCCAGGCGAGTTCGGGTTCGAGCATGGATGTGGGTCTATCAGAGGGTTCGCGACGCCGCAACTCCTGCGGGGGTCTCATGGCGCCGGCGCGGTATGATTACGGTTTCGATGGAGCGCCCCCTGGAACGTACCTCTCAGTATCGCGGCGACCTGCGCCAGACGGCGTTGCCGGAGATGCTCGCGATCATTCAGCAGGCGCGCGTCGCCGGGGTCATCGAAGCCGTGCTCGGCGATGTCACCAAGCGCATCTTCCTCGAGAACGGCTATGTAGTGCACGCGTCGTCCTCGGATCTGGCAGACAGTCTCGGCGGCTTCCTGCGCCGCGTCGGCAAGCTCTCCGAAGCCGATTTCCGTTCCGCGATGGCGAAGCGCGCGGCGAGCGGACAGCGCCTCGGCGAGCTGCTGATCGAGCAGGGTACGTTCTCGCCGGCGCAGGTCTTTCAGGCGATTCGCGAGCATGTCGAAGGCATCGTCTGGAGTCTCTTCGCCTGGGAGGAGGGGGACGTCACCTTCAACATCGGGGCGATCGATACCCGCGAGCTGGTGCGCATCCAGATCCCGCTGCGCCAGGTCATCGTGCAGGGCGTGAAGCGGGCGGCGAACGCCAAGTCGCTGGTCACCCGCATGGGCGGCAAGGAGACCCTGTTCGGCCCGTCCTTCCGGGTCGAGGATCTCATCGACATCGCGCTCGATGCCGAGGAATACAGGCTCCTCGCCATGGTCGACGGCAAGCGCTCGCTCTATGAGCTGGCGACCAAGGGGCCGCTCGCGCCGCCGGAGAACGCCCGGCTGCTCTATGCCTACAGTGTGCTGCAGCTGATCCGCAAGGTCGGCGTCGCCGAGCCGGCGGCGGCGCCGGGAGTCATCAAGATCAAGCTGCGTTCCGAAAGCTGATCCGGGACGAGGTCGAACGAGGTCGAACGATGCCGCTTTACGAGTATCTCTGCGAATCGTGCGGTGAACGCACCGAAATCCTGCAGCGCTTCAACGACCTGCCGGAGGTCGCCTGCCCGAAGTGCGGCGAGCCGATGCGCCGGCTCCCTTCGGCGCCCTCGATCCAGTTCAAGGGCAGCGGTTTCTATCTCACCGACTACGCCAAGAAATCGGGCGGCACCGAGGGCACTTCGCCGCGCGGCGGCGCCGACAAGGCCGCCGACAAGGCGGGCGAGAAGAGCAGCGAAGCCGGCACGGCGAAGAGTCCCGCCGCCGGATCGGCCGACTCCGCTCCCGCGAGTCCCGCCGCTGCGAGCGCCGCGCCGTCCGCCCCCGCTGCAGGCAGCGCCAAGGGCCCGTCCGGATCGGGCGGCGAATGATCCCTGCACGGCGCTCAGGTCGCCTCTGCGCGGTGCTGCTGTCGGTGTTCGCCGGCGCAGCGCTGCCGGCGGCGACCCTTGCGGCTCCCGCGGGCCCGGCCGCGAAGCTCGATCTCCACCCGGTGCCGCTCTACGGCGCCGACATCCGCAGCCTGGTCTTCGATCCGGCGAACCCCGAGCGCGCTTTCGCCGGCACCTCGGCGGGACACGTCTACGTCTCCGACGATGGCGGCGCGAGCTTCCGCAACGCCGGCGCCGAGATCCCTTTTCCGCACTGGGTCGTCGGCGCCCTGGTCTACGACGAGAATCGTCCCGGACGTCTCTGGGCGGCGCTCTGGGGGATCTGGGGGGGCGGCCGGGTGGCGTTCTCGGACGACGCCGGCGCGTCCTGGACGGTCCGCCCTGGCAGCGCCAGCGGCTCGGCCCAGGTCTACGCGTTGGCGACAGTCCCGGGTGTTCCCGACCGCCTGTTCGCCGGTACGCGTGCCGGCGTCGAGCTCTCCGACGACGCCGGGGTCACCTTTCGTCCCGTCGGTCGCGAGCTGCCGGGGCTGATCCATGTTTCGAGCCTGCACGTCGATCGCTCGCGGCCGCAGGTCGTCGTCGCCGGAACCTGGCGCCAGGCCTATCGCAGCGAGGATGGCGGGGCGACCTGGCGCGGCGTTTTCGACGGCATGATTCTCGACACCGAGGTGTTCTCGCTGCATCCTTCCGCCGAGCGGCCGGGCGAGCTCTGGGCGTCGACCTGCGGCTGGGTCTATCGCGGCGACGGCCTGGGCGACAAGTGGACGCGCTTCCAGACCGGCCTCACCGAGCGGCGGACGCCGAGCTTCGCGGTGCTGCCGGGCGAACGCCTCCTCGCCGGCACCGTGGCCGGCGCTTTCCTGTCGACCGACCGCGGCGCCTCGTTCCGGCGCACCACGCCGCCGTCTCTCGCCGTGCTGGCGATTGCCTACCATCCGGCGCGTCCCGAGCGAATTCTGATCGGCACCGAAGGCGCCGGCATCTGGAGCTCGACCGACGCCGGCGAGAGCTTCCGCGCCCGGCCGGTGGCGATGCGGAATCTGCGCGTGCCGGCGCTCGACCAGGACGGCGACCACCTGTTCGCCGCCGTCGCCCATGCCGGACCGGCGTCGGGGGTCTATCGCTCGCCGGACGGCGGCAGCTCCTTCGAACCGCTGCCCTCCGAGTTGCCGACGGTGCTCGCGATGGCGACCTCCGGCGAGCGCCTGTTCGTCGCCACCGAGCGCGGGCTCTTCGAGCGCGAGCGTTCGGCGGGCGCGGGCAGCTCCCTGGAAAGCGCCGTGCCGATGCGCTTCGAACGGGTCAGCGAGCTCGGCGAGCGCCGCGTCGAGCAGTTGGCAGCGGCTGGTGGGCGCATCGTGGCGCGCACCCGCGAGGCCCTCTACGACCTCGACGCCGCGAAGCCCGCGGGACGTTTCCATCCGATCGCACTCGCGCCGGCGGGCCGCGCGGCGCCGCCGGCTCTGCGGTCCGCGGCGCTCGCGGCCGGCGACCTCTGGGTGCTGCGCGACGACGGTCTGGCGCGGCTGGTGGGTGGCAAGCTCCAGGCCTCGAGCCTGCCCTATCCGCCGGCCGCGGGCAGCGAGCTTTTCAGCGTCGCCGGCGAACTGCACTACTCCGGGAAGGAAGGTCTGTTCCGCCGCGACGGCGCCTCGGGCGCCTGGATTCCTCTGCGCTCCGGACCGCTGCGCACGATCGCCACGGGGAGCGCGCGCTTCCCCTATCTGGTCGAGGCCGGGGGCGCGCTCGCGCTCTTTGCCCTGCCGCCGGCCTCCCAGCCGGGAGAAGCGCTCTGGGTGCCGATCGATCTGCCCTACCCGGCCGGTGAGACGCTGTCGGCGCTGGTCGCCGGCGACCGGCTGCTCCTGGGCTCATCGGGCTTCGGCGTCTGGCAGGCGAGACTCCCGCCGTCCCTGACGCTGCCGGCGTCTCCGACCGCCGCCGAGGATCAGCGCCCTTCGGCGAGCGAGGCGAGAATCCGCAGGTAGGTCTCGTAGCGGTTGGCGTCGAGCGCGCCCGACGCGGCCGCCTCGCGCACCGCGCAATGCGGCTCGTGCGAGTGGCTGCAGTCGTTGAATCGGCAGCGCGGCGAGAGCGCCTCGAACTCCTCGAAGTAGAGCGACAGCTCCTCGCGGGAAAGCTCCCAGAGGCCGAACTCGCGGATGCCCGGCGTGTCGATGATCCGCGTCTCGCCGGGCAGGCGGTAGATCCTCGCCCGGGTGGTCGTGTGCCGGCCGCGTGCATTCATCGTCGACACCTCGCCGACGCGCACGTCGAGCTCGGGCGAGAGGGCGGCGAGGAGTGAGCTCTTGCCGACGCCGCTGTGGCCGACGAAGACGACGGTCTTGCCGGCGATCAGGGCGCGGAGCTCCTCGATCCCCCGGCCGCTCCTGGCGGAACAGAAGAGGAAGGGAAGGCGGAGCGCGCGGTACGGCGCGAGGCGCGCGAGCTCCGGGTCGCCCGCGGCATCCGAGGTCTCAGCGAGGTCGTACTTGTTGACCGCGATCGCGGCTGCGACGCCACCGTGGGCGAGGGCGACCAGGAAGCGATCGAGCAGGCCGGTGGCGAGCGCCGGCTTGCGCAGCGCGGTGACGACCACCGCGAGGTCGATGTTGGCGGCCAGAACCCGCTCGCGGTGGACGAGCAGCGGATCCGGGCGTGACAGCCGACTGCTGCGCGGCAGGACCTGGGCGACGACCAGCTCACCGCTGGGCCGCCGCGCGACCCGCAGCCGGTCGCCCACCGCGAGATCGCTCTTCTGCACCAGAGCCAGCGCCTTCGGCAGGTGGCAGATCGCGATCTCGCCCTGCCATTCGACCTCGCACTGGCCGCGGGAGATCGCGACCACGAGGGCCTCTCCGGGAAGCGCCGAGTCGTTCGCCTCGGGCGCGGCGGAAGCGGTACCGGACGTGTTGCCGGACGTGGTGCCGGCAGTGGCGCCGGGCTCGGCCGCCGCAACCGGCGCCCGCAGCCGTTCCGCCCGGCGCTGGGTTCCCTCCGAACGGCGCTGCCCGCGCTTCTGTCGCAGCGGCAGGTCGTCGTAGTCGTTTTCGTCCATCGGGATGGGAGGCGGGGTGCGCCGGCGTCAATCCTGCGCGCCGGTGATGCCGGCCTTGCGGGCGTAGTAGCGGAACGACCGGAAGCTCATGCGCAGGAGCTCCGCGGCCTGCGTCTGCACGCCGCCGCTGCGATCGAGTGCCTGCCGCATGACGTCGGCGCGGATCACCTCGAGGAGCGCTTCGAGGTCGAGACCTTCGGGCGGCAGCGCGACGCCCTGATCGTCGCGCGGGCTGCCCGCGGCGAGCGAAGTCGGCAGGTCCGAGTTGGTGATGGCGGATCCGGTCGAGAGCGCGATCGCGCGCTCGATCAGGTTCTCGAGCTCGCGCACATTGCCCGGCCAGCTGTGACTTTCGAGGAGGCGCATCGCCTCCGCCGAGATCCTCTTCGGCGGGACGCCGAGCGCGGCGCTGTACTTGTGCAGGAAGTGGTCGACCAGGAGAGGAATGTCCTCGCGCCGCGAGCGCAGCGGCGGAATCGAAATCGGGATGACGTTGATGCGGTAGAAGAGGTCCTCGCGAAACTCGCCGCGGACGATCTTCTCCGCCAGGTTCTGGTTGGTGGCGGCGATGATCCGCACGTCCACCGGATCCTCGGTCGTGCCGCCGACCCGCCGCACCAGCTTCTCCTGCAGGACGCGCAGGAGCTTGACCTGCATCGTCAGGCTCATTTCCCCGATCTCGTCGAGGAACAGCGTGCCGTGATTGGCCTCCTGGAAAAGGCCCTTCTTGTCGCGCAGCGCGCCGGTGAAGGCGCCGCGCTCGTGCCCGAAGAGCTCGCTCTCGAGGAGGTTCTCGGGCATCGCGCCGCAGTTGATCGCCAGCACGCGCTGGGTGGCGCGCGGGCTGGAGAAGTGGATGGCGCGCGCGATGAGCTCCTTGCCGGTGCCGCTCTCGCCGTGGATCAGCACCGTCGAAGCGGTGCGCGCGACGCGCTCGATGAGCCCGAAGATCGCCTGCATCTTCGGGCTGCGTCCGATGATGTTCTTGAACGCGTAGCGCTGTTCGAGCTCGCGCCGGAGGTAGGTGTTCTCTTCGTAGAGCCGGTTCTTCTCGAGTGCGCGCTCCAGGACCGCCTTGAGCTCGTCGATGTCGAACGGCTTCGGCACGTAGTCGTAGGCGCCGAGCTTCATGGCGTCGATGGCGTTCTTGGTCGAGGTGTAAGCGGTCATCATGATGACCGAGGTCCGCGAGTCGCCGCCTTTGATCTCGCGCAGGAGCTCGAGACCGTTGCCGTCCGGCATCAGCATGTCGCAGAGCACCAGGTCGGGCGTGCGCTCGGCCAGCCTCTCCCGCGCCTCGCGCACCGAGCGCGCGGTCGTCACCGAGAGACCCTCGCCGGAGCACAGCACCGAGAGGAACTCGAGCAGGCTGGTCTCGTCATCGACGATCAGGATGTTTCCAGAAAGCACTCAGGCCTCCGACGCGACGGGCAGCGCCGCTTCATGGTGCAAGGGCAGGGAGACGACGATCCGGGTGCCCTCGGCGGGCCGGCTCTCGACGCTGATCGAGCCGCCGTGCTCCTGGACGATGCGGTAGACGATCGCCATGCCGATGCCGGTGCCGGAATCGAAGAACGATTGGAATGGGTGGAACAGCTTGGCGCGCTGCTCCTCGGACATGCCGTGGCCGGTGTCGCGGAACTCGATGCTGTAGGACTCGCCGCGGAGCCTGCCGAGAATGAGCAGCTTACCGCCTTTGGGCATGGCGCGCAGGGCGTTGCGCGCGAGATTCCAGAAGATCTGGCTGATCTGGTCCGGATCGCCGGCGAGCTGAACCGACTCGGGCTCGAGCTCGAGGGAGAACTCGTGCCCGCCTGTGGCCTCCTCCGAGTTGCGCAGCAGCGCGGTGTTCTCGGCGAGCAGGGCGGCGATGTCGAACCGCGCCGCGGCGCGCTCGCGCGGCCGGGCGAAACGCAGGAATCCCTTGATCGTGCGGTCGAGCCGCAGGCTCTCCTTGACGATGATGTCGAGCAGTCGCCGCTCCTGCTGCCCGGCGGCGATCGAAACGGAGAGTAGCTGCACCGAGCCGGAGATGGCGGCGAGGGGGTTGCCGACCTCGTGGGCCAGGCCGGCCGCGAGCTCGCCGACGGCCGCCATGCGGTCCTTGAGCCGCAGCTCCTCCTGCAGACGGCGCCATTGGGAGAGGTCCTGGAACACGACGATCCATCCCGTCGGCACGTTGTTCGCGTCGGTCAGGCGGGTGACCGTGAAGCCGATCGGCAGCCGTTCGGCGCCGCGCTCGACGACGAGCTCGGAGCGCGTCAGACGATCGGCGCTCCTGTCGGAGGCCGCCGCAGCCCACTCGGCCTCGGAGAACAGGCCGCTCGCGGCGATCGGCCTGCCGAGCAGCGCGGTTTCGGTCGTGGCCAGGATCTCGAGCGCGGCGCGATTCACCGAAGTCACCCGGGCGTCGAGGTCGGTCGAGATGAGGCCGCTCGAGATCGACTGGATCACGTCGCGGTGGAAGATCTCGAGGTTGGCGAGGCTGCCGGACTTCTCCGCCAGCTCCTCTTCGGCGCGCGACGCGCTCTCGCCGAGATAGGAGGTCAGGAGGGCGACGGCGTAGAAGCCGAAGAGGTGCACGGCGAGGTTGTAGGAGATGCGGTACGAGAGCTCGAGGTCGGTCGGCAGCGGCGACAGCGCCGGAATCCAATTGCGCGCCAGCGCCGTCAAGAGGATCGCGTAGAGGATGTAGGCGAGGCCGGCGATGGTGAGCGCGGCGCGCCGCTGGAGGATCACGGCGGCGACCATGATCACCACCAGGTAGAGCATCGAGAACGGGCTGGTGATGCCACCGAAGAAGTAGACCAGGCCGCTCACCAGAGCGAGGTCGCCGGCGAACTGGATATAGGCGTGCCAGAGCGGACGCGTCGCGAGCAGCCGAAGCAGCGCGATGTGCAGGATGCTCGCGACGTAGGTCGCGGCGACGAGCACGAAGAGCAGGTTGAACTCCGGCAGCTCGCCGCGGGAAGAGAGCTCGAAGACGAGGTAGGAGAGCAGAACGCTCGAGATCATCACCAGCCGGAAGGCGATGAGCCAACGGAGGTGACGCTCGAGATTCGGCAGGTGACGCAAGGCAGGGCTCATGGCTGAAGGAGCGCGAAAAGGGAGGGGGCTCGCCCCCTCCCTGGCGCGGTATTCCGATCGGTCCGGAAGAGCTGCGTCTGCCGCCGCCTATTCGATCTTCTGCAGAATGGCGTACATCGGCATGTACATGGCGGTGACGATCGTGCCGATGATGCCGCCGAGCACGACGATCATGACCGGCTCGAGGAGCTTCATCAGGCCGGCGACCGCGGTGTCGACTTCCTCTTCGTAGAAGTCGGCGATCTTCGCCAGCATCTGATCGAGGGCGCCGGTCTGCTCGCCGACGTTGACCATCTGGACGACCATCGGCGGGAAGACCTTGGTCTCGGCGAGCGGCCCGGAGATCGTCTTGCCCTCTTCGACGCTCTTGCGGACCGCCATGATGGCGTCTTCGACGATCGCATTGCCGGACGTCTTGGCGGTGATCTCGAGTCCGTCGAGGATCGGCACACCGGATGACGTGAGGGTGGCGAGCGTGCGGCAGAAGCGGGCGACCGCGATCTTGCGCACCAGCATGCCGACGACCGGGAGTTTGAGCGTGAGACCGTCGATGACGCGCCTGCCGCGTTCGGTCTTGTGGTACCTCTTGACCGCGGTGATGATCAGGAAGATCGCGACGATGATCAGCGGGAAGAACCGCCCGAGGAAGTTGCTCGCGCCGACCACCGCGCGGGTGAGGAAGGGGAGCTCGCCGCCGAGACCGGCGAACAGCTGGGCGAATACCGGAATCACCTTCCAGAGGATGATCGTCACGACGCCGGCCGCGATCACGATGATCGACACCGGGTAGATCAGGGCCGAGCGCACCTGCGAGTTCAGGCGCACGACCTTTTCGATGTAGGTCGCGAGGCGCTGCAGGATGACGTCCAGGATACCGCCGGCCTCGCCGGCCGCGATCATCGAGACGTAGAGATTGTCGAACGCCTTGGGGTGCTTGCGCATGGAGTCCGCGAGGTTGGAGCCGGACTCGACGTCACCCCGCACCTGCTGGATGATCTCGCGGAAGGTGCGGTTCTCCTCCTGCTCGCCGAGAATCTCGAGACACTGCACCAGCGGCAGGCCGGCGTCGAGCATGACCGAGAACTGGCGGGTGAAGATCGCCACCCGCTTGGCGCCGACGCCGCGCGGGAACTTCGGGATGAGGCGAAGCTCGCGGCCCTTCTCCTTGATCGAAGTCAGCTGGACGTTCTGGCGCCGCAGGATGGCGGTCGCAGCGTCGCGGGTGTCGGCAATGAGGATGCCTTCCTGAAACGCGCCGAACCGGTTCTTACCCTTCCAGACGAAACTGGGCATCGCTTAGCTCCTTTGCGCCACCGGCGCGCCGGGGCCCTCGATCATGTTCGGGTTGAGGGCTGTCGGTCCACGCGAGATGATCTCCTGCAGTTCCTCCGGATAGGAGGAGCGGTTGAGCGCCGTCTGCAGGCTGATCATGCGCTTGAAGTAGAGCGCCGCGAGCGCCTGGTTGAACGTCTGCATGCCGTACTTCGCCTGCCCGGTCTGCATCATGCCGTAGATCTGATGAACCTTGTCCTCGCGGATCAGGTTGCGGATGGCGGCGTTGGGCACCAGCACCTCCATCGCCAGCGCCCGGCCTTTGCCGGTGGCGCGGGGCAGGAGCGACTGGCAGAGGATCCCCTCGAGCACGAACGACAGCTGCACGCGGATCTGCCCCTGCTGGTGGGCCGGGAAGATGTCGACGATGCGATTGATCGTCTGCGCGGCCGAGTTGGTGTGCAACGTGGCGAAGGTCAGGTGGCCGGTCTCGGCGATGCGCAACGCCGACTCGACGGTCTCGAAGTCGCGGACCTCGCCGATCAGGACGACGTCGGGATCCTGCCGCAGGCTCGAGCGCAGCGCGTTGGCGAAGCTGTGGGTATCGGCGTGCAGCTCGCGCTGGTTGACGATGCACTTCTTGTGGCTGTGCAGGTACTCGACCGGATCCTCGATCGTGACGATGTGCTCGGCGCGTTCGCGGTTGACCTTGTCGAGCATCGCGGCCAGCGTGGTCGATTTTCCGGAGCCGGTCGGACCGGTGACGAGAACGAGGCCGCGCGGCTTCTCGCAGATCTTCTCCACCACCGACGGCAGCCCGAGCTCGCGGAAGCTGCGGATCTCGTAGGGGATCTGCCGGAAGGCGGCGGCGATCGCGCCGCGCTGATGGAAGACGTTGGCGCGGAACCTCGCCAGCCCCTTGATGCCGAACGAGAAGTCGAGCTCGAGATCCTCCTCCAGACGATGCTTCTGGTTGTCCGTGAGGATCGAGTATGCGATCTGCTTGGTCTCGGTCGGCGTGAGCGGCGGGACATTGAGCGGCTTCAAGACGCCGTCGACGCGAACCTGCGGCGGGGAGTTGGTCGTGATGTGGAGATCCGACCCGCCCTGCTCGACCATGGTCTTCAGCATCTGGTTCAAAGTCGGCGGCATGGCCTCCTCCGAAAAATCTCTGCGACAAGAAGTGTCACGGCCGAGTGTACACGAAGGGCAATCCCTCCGCCACAGCGTTTGCCACACCGCAAATGGTGGCAAGCACGAGAGTTCCGGCGGAGCAGATAGGTGCGGGGAAGAACGCGGGCGAGAAAGGAAAAGGCCCGCGGTGCGAACACCGCGGGCCTCGAAGCGCCGGGCCCGGAGGCCCGGAGAGTCGGCCTCAGTAGCTGACCTTGACCGTGTACGTCGCGCGGGTCGCGGAGTACTTGTAGACCCGGGCATAGACCGTCGTCGAAGCGCCCGTGGTGTTGGTCCACGTGGCTGTCTCGGCGGCGGTGCCACCGGCGGTCGACTGGGCGACTGCCGTGGTCGAGCCCGCGCGGTAGAGGTAGAGGTCGTAGTCCACCGACAGGTTGTTCAGCAAGCCGGTGACGGTGGCCCCAGCGGGCACCGTCATCGAGAAGTAGTCGTTCGTATCGGTGCCACCGACGAAGGTTCCGTTGACCGTGCTGCACGGTGCGACCAGCGGATCGGCAGTGGTGGTGCCATTGTTCGCTTCACTTTCGGCCACGACGCTGCAACCGCCGCCGCCACCGGTGGTGTAGCTGCCGGTGAGCGTCAGGCCGGAGTAGGCCGAGTAGCCGTTCAACATGACGTAGTAGGTGCCGACCTGCGCCGTGGCGATGTTGCAGGTTTCGGCATTGCCGGTGGCGTACGGCCGGCAATCGTAGGTGGTGAGGGTGGGCGCGGCGCCGAAGCGGACGTACATGTCGGCGTCACCGGTGCCACCGGCGGTCTGGAACTTCAGCGCCGAGGCGCCCGCGGGCACCGCCATCGTCCAGGACTGCTGGCTCGCGGCCGCTCCGGAGATGCCGGTGACCGGCACGCCGTTGGTGAGCGTCGTACCGCCCGGGGTGCAGGCCGCGGTGGTGACGGAAGCCTGCGCCGAATTGCCCGACGAGCAGCTGCCGTTCGAGGCCGAGACCACGTAGTAGTAGGTCGTGTTGCAGGTGAGGCCGGTGTTCGAGAACGGGCTCGTCGCCGAGGAGCCGACCGCCGTGTAGGGTCCGCCGCTGGTCGTCGAACGCGAGATCGAGTACGAGGTCGCACCCGAGGAGGCGGTCCAGGCGACGCTCGCCGCCGTCTGGCTCGACGAGGTCGCCGAGACACCGGTCGGAGCCGCCGGCGGCGTGCACGGACCGGAGACCGGGGTCACCGTCTGGCAGGTCGACGGCGCCGAGGCCGCGGCCTCGTTGCCCGCGGGCTGCGCGACCACCTGGTAGTAGTAGGTGACACCGTTGGCGACCGCGGTGTCGTTGTAGCTCGCGCCGCTGATGTCGTTCGCCGCCTTGGTGAAGCCGGCGTTGCAGCCGGCCTCGTTGCGGTAGATGTCGTAGACGCCGGTCGAACCGCTCCACGAGAGCGCCGCCGAGTTGCTGCCGGCGGTGACCGTCAGGGCCGGTACCGCGGGCGGCGTGACGCCGGCGAAGGTGACGTTCCAGCCGGTGTCGGTGGTGCAGGCGATGCCGTGACGGTTGAACGCCGTTCCGAGCGCGCCGCCGTGCGGCGTGCCGTCGGTCAGGTTGCCGTTGTCGTCATCGACCGCGCGCATGGCGCGGAAGTAGGAACCGGTGACGCAGCCGTTCGAGGTCCAAGTGCCCGAGGCGGTGCAGGCGAAGCCCTTGGTTGCCGTCGACCGCGACAGGTACCAGAGGCGGTCGGCCGTGGCCCAGGCGGAGCCGCTTCCCGGGCTGGGCAGATCGCGATTGGCGAAGTCCCAGAGCGCTTCCGAAGTCACCAGCGACTCGCAGTGACCTTCCTTGCCGCAGGGGCCCTTGTAGTTCGGATTGTTCGGGGACGGGTTGGGGCAAGTGGTCTGGGTGAAGTTCGCGACCGTCGAAGGGGTGTTGCGTGCGTGCTTGGCGTAGTCGATGTCGCGGACGCCCGAGCAGCTGTTGCAGGCGTTGCCGTAGCCGCCGCAGTTCGAGGTGCCGAGGAAGCCGTTGCCGATGCAGGAGTTGTGGGTGAAGAGCGCGGCCGAGAAGTCGCCGTAGGTCTCACCCGTGCCGTTGTCGGCGGAGGAGCCGTTGCCGTCGTTCGAGTCGAGGCCGTGGCCCCACTCGTGGAGCGAGACGCCCGGCAGCTCGCCGGTGTTGGCGCAGCCGCCGCCCGAGCGGAAGAAGTTGACCGTCGAACCGTTCCAGTAGGCGTTGCAGGTCTGGTTCAGGTTGACGTTGACGGTGATCGAACCGTTGAGCCAGGTGTTCGAAGGCAGCCAGCCGCGGCCGATCTCCTTGGCGCGGTTGATCATGTAGAACTGGGTGCGGGTGGCGTGGGTGTTGCCCGCGCCGCCGCCGGTCGAGGGAATCGTGCAATCGGTGCCGGTGCCGCTGCCGAGCGCGAGCACGCCGCTGCCGTCGGCAGCCTTCGAGATCGAGCCGCAGCTGTCGGTCATCTTGACGTACTGACCCTGCAGGGTGGTCGTGCCGGTGGTGCCGCTGAAGACGCCGGCCGAGTTCGTGTAGACGCCGGAGGCGACGTTGGCCCACGGCAGCGGCAGGACGACCTCGGTCGCCGGACGATCAGAGCGATAGGCGCCACCGGTCGCGGAGCCGTATTCGTTCATGTCGTAGAACTCGAGAAGCTTGCCGCTCGTCGCGTCGACCCGGCCGCGCCAGGTACCCAGGATGCCTTCGCGACGGAACGAAAACTCCCAGACGCCGACCAGGCCGCGGCCGTTGCCGGGCGCGTAGCCTTCGGCGAAGCTCTTGCTGGCGACCGCGGTCGGGAGGAGCTTGTAGGAGCCGTTATCGACGATCGAGTCGCCGGCCTGGAAGCCGTCGACATGGGCGAAGAACGTGGCGCGAGCCGCTTCGACCGGAACGCGCACGGCGGGGACGCGGGTTCCGGGCGCGGGGAGATTCTCGCTGCCGAAGGCGATCAGGTTGCCGTTGTTGACGTAGAAGACGACGCGCGCGCCCTCGACCTTGCGGCCGCCGGCGAGAACGTCGAAGTCGACGAACCAGACATGTACGGCCGGCTGGCCGGAGCGGCCGGCGTTGAGCACCAGGTCGGCCGGGTTGACGCCGAGCATGCCGGCGACATTCGCGAGCTGCTGGCGGGCGAGCGTCTCGAGGCTCGCGAGAGTGACCTTGCCGCTGCTCGCGAGCCGGTTGCCGGCGCCGGGGATCCAGGCGACGTTACCGCCCTCGGCGTAGTCGATCTTGCCGGTGCGCTTGTCGACGTAGGCGATCCAGGGCGCACTCTGGCCGGCGGCGAAAGCCTGCCAGGCCATGTCCGTGTCGGAAGCCACGAAGCTCGCTGCCTCGGAGAGCAGGGCGGTGTCGGCATCGACCCGCAGCTCGGCGCGGTCGAAAGCGCGCGCGGAAAGTGCGTCGTTCGCTTCGCGCAGCGCCTGCGCGCCGGCGAGCTGGGCGCTCATCGCGATCAGCAGGCCGGCGAGCGCTAGAGGCAGGGTTCGGATCGTCGTTCGCGTCGTCTTGTCCATGGTTTCCAGTCTCCTCAAGAGAAATCGTCTGCGGATCTTCCGCAGCCGTCGGCAAACCGACCAGGAATTTTTCGGACATGGCGATGCACGCACCCCGCGACTCATCGCCCGTCCCGGGAGCTCTCGCGAAGCGAGGACCGGTTCTTGGAGTGCGGCGGTGCTGCTGACCTGCAACCTGTGAGGGTTGGGCGAACACTAAGGGGGTGAGAGTCCCTTGTCAAGTGCTATTTTCTGTGCCTTCCACAGAACAGGAAAACGATGCCCCGACCGCTTCGCTCGCGTCTTCTGCCTGCCCTTTCCGCCTTGCTCCTGGCCGCTGGCGTTGCCGTCCCGGCGGGCGCCGGCAGCGATGACGCCACTTCCGCAGCCTTGCCGCCGGGTCGTCCGAACATCGTCCTGCTGACCCTCGACACGACCCGCGCCGACCATCTCGGGAGTGCTGGTTGGGAGTTCGCGTCGACCCCCAACCTCGACGCGCTGGCGCGCCGCGGAGTTCGTTTCGAGCACTGTGACAGCGCGGCGCCGATCACACTGCCGGCGCACGCGACAATCCTCTCCGGGCTGGTCCCGCCCCGGCACGGCGTTCGGGACAACGGCACTTTCGTCCTCGCGGCGTCGGTGCCGACACTCGCCGAGCGTCTCGCCGCGGAGGGCTACGACACGGCCGCCGTGGTTTCGGCCGTGGTGCTGGCGCGGCGTCACGGCCTCGATCAGGGATTCCGGATCTACGACGATGACCTCGCTTCCGGGGTTTCGGCGGGAACTGCCGTCGAAGAGCGTCAGGCCGAGGCGACCACCTCCGCCGCGCTCGCGGCCCTCGCCGGGCTCCGCCCGCCCTACTTTCTCTGGGTGCACTACTACGATCCGCACGAGGAGTACCGGCCTCCGACCCGCTTCGCTGACGCCGCGCGCGGGCCGCACCGGCTCTACGACGGCGAGATCGCCTACATGGACAGCGAGATCGGCCGCCTGCTCGCGGCCCTCCCGCCGGCGACGGTGGTGGCCGCGGTCGGCGACCACGGCGAGATGCTCGGTGAGCACGGCGAGCTGACCCACGGCGTGCTGCCGTTCGCCGGCGCGCGCCGGGTGCCGCTGCTCGTCGCCGGCCCCGGCGTACCGGCAGCGCAGGTCTCGCACTGCCTGGCGCGCACCGTCGATCTGGTGCCCACCCTGCTCGCACTCGCCGGCCTGCCGATCCCGGCGGGCCTCGACGGAGAGATGCTCTTGCCCGGCCCCGGTGCCGGCCACGCGAGCGGCGCGGTGGATGCGGCCTGCGATCGTGTCTCCTATTCCGAGAGCTTCCTGCCTTACTACGCCTACAAGTGGTACCCGCTGCGCACGCTCTCCGACGGCCGTGCGCTCTATCTGCAGGCGCCATCGCCGTCACTCTTCCAACTCGACACCGACCCGGGCGAGAAGCGCGACCTGGCGGCGGAGCAGCCGGAGCTCGCGCGCCTCTGGGGCTCGCGCCTGGAGCGCCTGCTCGCGGCTGCCGGCGAGAGGCTGGGCGAAGCTCGCTCACCGCAGTCGACGCTCGACGAAGAGCAGCGCCGGCAACTCGCGAGCCTCGGCTATCTCTCGGGTGCCGGGGCGGGAGGCGGCGAGGTCGCCCTCGATCTGCCGGACCCGCGCGACCGGGTCGAGATCGCCCAGGCCTTGCACGCGGCGGCAGCGCGCATTCAACAGGGCGGCTGTCAGGAGGTGCTGCGCGAGCTCGAGCGCATCGTGCGCGAGGATCCGCACAACTTCCCCGCGTTGGCGCTCGCAGGTCAGTGCCTGCGGGACGCCGGCCGACACAGCGATGCGCTGGCGCTCTACCGGCGGGCGGCGCAAGAGAATCCGGCTTCGGCGGTGCCGGTGGCGAACGTCGCGGGCAGTCTCCTGAAGCTCGGCAAGCGCGACGAAGCCGAGCGCGAGTTCCGCCATGCCCTGGCGCTCGACCCGACCGAGGGCGACTCGGCGGCGAACCTGGCGCGGATTCTGTCTGAGAGCGGGCGGACCGCAGAGGCGCTGGCGCTCCTCGACCGGACCGTCGCCGCCGGCGGAACCTCGGAGCAACTCTTCGTCGAGCGCGGCACGATGCGCGCGACGGCGGGCCGGCTGGAGGAGGCGCTCGCCGATTTCCGCGAGGCGGCACGCCGCGCTCCCACCGACCCGCGGCCGATCGAGAACGCCGCCCGCGCCGCCTATCAGCTCGGCCGGCTGCGCGAAGCGGCGGCGAGCTACGAAACCCTGGCGCGCCTGGTGCCCGGCCGCTCGGATGTCTGGAAGACGCTGGTGGCGCTCCACCTCGAGCTCGGCGCCGGCGCCGACGCCGAGCGCTGCGCGCGCGCGGCCCTGCGGGTGGAGAGCGATCCGGCCGAGCGCGCGCGGCTCGAGGAGCTGCTCGCCAGCCTCGCCGCCGCTCCCTGACTCGGGCTAGGCGCGCAGTTCGTTTTCGAGCAGCTGCCCGGCGATGATCAGGAAGTCGTGCTCGGTAACGATGCCGACCAGCCGGCCGTCCTTGAGCACCGGCAGGCAGCCGATGGCGTGCTTGCGCATCAGGGCGATGGCGTCGAGCGTCGAGGTCTCCGGCGTCACCGAGACGATCTCGGTGGACATCACCTCGCGCACCGCGATCGGGCCCTTGCCCAGCTCGGCGGTCCGTTCGGCGACCAGCCGCACGATGCTGCTGTGGGAGATGATGCCGATCAGCCGGTGCTCGTTGTCCTCCACCGGCACGTGACGGATCTTCTTCCACTTCATGAGGTTGGCCACCAGCTCGACGGCCTCGTCGGCATGCGTGGTGATGATGTCCGTGGTCATGAACTGCTCGATCTGGCCGAAGTGGTTCTCCCATCCGCCGGCGTGGGAGAGACGGGCGAGCGGCCACTGGTGTACCGGCAGGCCGGTCATCTGGTTCTCGATGATCGCGCCGGTGATGGCGCCCAGCCGCTCGCCGCGGTTGCCGGTCTGCCGCAGGGCGTTGAAGCTGTCGAGCTGCCACTGCGCGCCGGTCTTCTTGGTGCGCACGCGCTCCTCGACGATGCCGAGATAGCGATCGACATCCGCGGCGTCAATGCCCTTCAGCTTCAATCCGTCGCGGGCGACAGGCAGGAGCTCTTCGAGGATCAGCTCGTCGGCGGGGATGTGCTGATGCCCGGGCCAGCCGAACTGGGCTCGCAGCCCGAGGCGGGCGGCGGCGACGAAATTCTCGTTCGCGGTGTCGAACTCCATCACCTTGCGGATGTCCGGGTAGACCCGCGAAAGCCCCGACAGCAACCCGAACCAGAAGGCCGCGTTGGCGACCTCGTCGACGATACTCGGCCCCGCCGGCAGGATCCGGTTTTCGATCCGCAGGTGGGGGTGTCCCTCGGAGATGCCGTAGCAGGGCCGCGTCCAGCGGTAGATGGTGCCATTGTGCAGGCGCAGCGCCTTGAGATTGGGCACCTCGTTGCGCCGCAGCATGGCGAGCGAGTCTTCGTCGATGTCGGCCGACAGCAGAACCTTGAAGCGCGCGATGTCCTCGCGGAAGATCTCGAGCACCGAGTCGTCGACCCAGCGGCGGCCGAAGGAGACCCGCGACGGCTGCTCGCGCAGGTGGAGGCCGGCGGCGCGGTGGTCGACCGACTGCTGGAAAAGTGCGATGCGGGTCTCGCGCCAGAGCCGCCGGCCGAAGAGCAGCGGCGAGTTGCACGACGCCGCGAGCACCGGTCCGGCGACCGCCTGGGTGAGGTTGTAGAGGGTGGCGAACTCCTCCGGCCCGACCTGGAAGTGCGCCTGGAAGCTGGTGTTGCAGGCCTCGACCATCACGTTTTCGTGCCGGATGATGAGCTCGTCGGCGCCCTTGATGTAGAACTCGTAGGCGCTCCCGCGCAGCCGGCGCATCGCCTCGTTGAGGGCGAAGTAACGCGGCTTCGGGGTCATGTTCTCGAGCGACAGGTCGGAGATGTCGAGCGTCTGCAGGATGCCGGTCATGATGACGTCTGCGCCCAGCTCGTGCGCCGCCTTGCGGCCCTTGGCGAGCAGGTCGACCAGCTGCTTTTCCATCTGCTTCAGGCAGTCGCCACCGAACAGCAGCGGGTCGGTGTTGAACTCGAGATTGAAGCGCGCGAGCTCGGTCGTGTAGTGCTCGTCGCCGATCTTGTCGATCATTTCCATCGCGATCGGCGCCGGATTGAAGCCCCGGTCGACGAGGAAGAGCTCCTGCTCGGCGCCGATCCGGCGCACGCCGGTCTCGATGGCACCGTGCTGAAGCATGAGATCGAGCGCCTGCAGGTCTCCCAGGAGCTTGCGGGTGAAAGCGCGCAGGGATTCCGAGTCCAGTTCCTTGACGTCGTGTTCGCCCATCGTCGAAGCCTTTCGCCGGGAATGCAGACTTCAGTCTAGCAGCGTCCCCGGGGCCTCAGAAGCGCTCGCTGGTCGAGACGAGGTACTGGACCTTCTCGATCGACGGGTCGCCGTCGAGCGGGAAGGCGATGTCGAGGCGGATGACGTTGGCGTGCGACGTTCGGGTCGAGGCGATGCGCAGACCGGCGCCGACGTCGCGCAGCCAGCCGAGGTCGCCGGCCTGGGTCGCGCCCGCGAACCAGGCTCTGCCGACATCGCCGAACAGGGCCGCGCCGAGGCGGAAGAGGTGGAAGAACTCGCGCGCACCGTACCAACGCTGCTCGACCGTCAGCAGGGCCCGCCGGTCGCCCTCCTGGTAACGCAGCGGATAGCCGCGCAGACCGGTTTCACCGCCGATGAGAAGCTGGCGCTCGGCGTCGAGGCGGTGCGCGACGTCGGCGCTGGCCGCGATGTAGAGGGCCTGGTTGGCGAAATCGCGGAACAGATAGCGCAGACCCAGCGAGAGGAGCGCCGGGCCAGAGCCGCCCGATTCGAGGCGGCCGCCGAGCGCCGCGGAGGCGATGAGCAGCTGGCGGTCGCCGGGGCGAAAGCCGCG
>JAGOCP010000004.1:36957-41431 GCA_017998715.1 Thermoanaerobaculia bacterium
CGCGTGCGGACCTCGATGTCGACCAGGCCGTCGTGGTAGGCCACCGGCCGGACGCTGGCTTCGGCAAGGTAGCGCTGGGCGCGCAGCGCGCGCTCGGATTCGGCGATCGCACTGGCCGAGAACCGATCGCCTTCGGCAATCAGCAGCTGCCGGGCGAGGATCCTGGCGCGCGTGTCGCGGTGCAGGAGATTCGCCCAGCGGAAGAGCCTCTTGCCCTCGCCCGGTTTGTCGAGGTCGAAGACGTCGCCGACATGAATCGCGATCTTCCCGATGCGGGCGCCCTCGGCTTCGAGTTGCGCCGCTGGGGGCGCCGGCTCCTGCAGAGGTGCGCCGGGTAGGGGCGGCTCCTGCGCGCTGAGCGCTGCGGCGTGGGCGAGGATGAGCCCGAGAAGGGCCAGGCCGAGTGCGGTGACGCGTCGGGCGAGCAAGGGAGCTCTGCCGCCACGAGAGTCCGGCGGCGGCGCCGAGTCTGGCGCCGGCAGATGAACCTGGAATGACTGCGGGCCGGCGTGTCTTGGCAGCCGGGCAAACAAGAAGAAAGGGCCGCCGCGCCGAGCGCGACGGCCCTTTTGGGGCGAGCTTCAGTCCGATCGCCTCAGGCGGTGCGGCGGCGCAGGGCGACGAAGCCGGCCGCAGCCAGCAGGCCGGCGAGCGCCACGAAGCCGACGGAGCCGAGCGTCGGGACCTCGGCCGGCGGCGGGGGCGGCGGGCCGCCGCCCGGAACGCAGGTCGTCGCGGCGATCGAGACGTCGTCGACGAAGAAGTTGACGATCTGGCCGTTGGTGATGGAGTGGAAGGCGATCGAGTGGCTGCCGCCGTCGGCGTAGGCCGAGACATCGACCGACTGCTGCGTGTAGCCGACCACGTTGCACAGCGGCGAGGTCGCGTCGACGAGGTAGACCTGGGTGCCGTCGACGGTGATCTCCATGAAGTCGTCTGCGCCGGAACCGGCATCGCAGGTCGGCGCCTCGAACCAGAAGGTGAGGCTGGCGCTGCCGCCGGAAGGCATGGTGACGGACTGCGTCATCGAGCCCTCTTCGGCGCCGGCGATGCCGCCGAACCAGGTCCAGAAGGTGCCCGAATGCGGGCCGGTACCGCCGCCGACGCCGCAGCCGCCGGCGTCGCAGATCGGCGTGCCGAAGTTGGTCGAGGCCTCGGTCCAGAACGAGTTGGGAGTGCCGTCTTCGAACCCGCCGTCCTGGATCGCTTCCGTCAGGTTGTCGACCGTCGAACTGCTGATGGCGCCGCCGTCGGCCGTCAGGGTGGCGGTATTCGACACCGCACTGCAGGTCGTCAACGTGCTGTTCACGGTCAGCGTGCAGGTGGCGCTGGCCCCGTCGGCGAGGCCGCCGACGTTCCAGGTCCAGTTCTGACCCGCCGCGCCGCCGCCGCAATCGTCGCTGACATAGGTGACCTGCGCCGGCAGGGTGTCGCTCACCACGATACCGGTATCGGCGCCGGGTCCGTTGTTGGTGACCGTGAACTCATAGTCGAACCAGCCGTTGATCCCGACGCCTGCAGTCGTCTTGGTGACGACGACGGCCGGCCCGCCGGTGCCGAGAACGATCGTTCCCGGACCGCTGATCGTGTTGGTGAAGGCGCCGGTCTCGCCGTTCTCGAACGCCGTGGTGACCACGAAGTACTGCGTGCCGGCGGTAAGAGCGACGCCGATGATGTCGGAGGTTCCGATGCCGCCGCCGCCGTCATCGTTACCGATGACGCAGTTCGTGTTCGGGTTGTTCGGGTCGAAGGCGATCTGGTAGACGAACAGATAGCCGTCCCAGCCGCCGGTCTGAACGCTCGTGACGTCATAGGAGCCGGTGACGGTGACGCTGAACTGCTGAACCTGAAACTCCATCGGGCCCAGGCCCGTGGCGCCGGTGCAGTCGGCGAAAGGCCGGGTCCAGGTCGGCTCACCCGTGATGGTGCCGTTGTAGTTCACCGTGTCCTCCGGCGCGACGAGGCTCGGGCGGACGACGATTGCCCCCTGGCCCTTGAGGGCGCGTTCGTCGATCGGGGCATTGCGCTCTTTGGCAACTCCGCCAAACGTGGCAGTGGCACCGAACGCGAGGGCGGCGAGAGCGAAAGTGGAGAGAACGCGACTCTTCATGTGGACCCCTTTCAGGAAGCATTCAGGCAGGATTGGGTCAATGGTATCTCAACACCGGCTCGGTGCAACCCCCGCAGCGAGCCGATTTGCCAGGCGGAGCGTTCAGCCGGCGACCGGCGTGGGCGCGGCGGTGAAGTTGGGATGGACCAGGGCGCCGTCCCGAGCCAGGAGGGTCCCCATGACTTCGGCGTCCGTCTCGGGGATCGCCAGCTGCTTGTCCTTGAAGACCATCATCAACAGGGTCAACAAGTTACGGGCGTAGACCAGGCTCGCGTCGGCGGGGACGGTGGCCGGGAGGTTCGACGGGCCGAGGATGAAGACGCCCTGGTGCTCGACCTCGCGGTCGACCTCGGTGAGCTCGCAGTTGCCCCCCTGGGCGGCGGCGATGTCGACGACCACCGCGCCGGGCTTCATCGCCTCGACCATGTCGCGGGTGAGCAGGATCGGAGCGCGCTTGCCCGGCACCTGGGCGGTCGTGATCACCACGTCGGCGACCGCGAGGCGAGTCTTGAGAATCGCCCGCTGCTGCTCGAGGAACTCCTTCGACACCTCTTTGGCGTAGCCGCCGGTACCTTCAGCGGTCGGCATCTGCGGCAGGTCGATGAAGCGCCCGCCGAGCGACTCGACCTGCTCCTTGACCGCCGGGCGAACGTCCGAGACCTCGACCGTCGCGCCCAGACGCTTGGCGGTCGCCAGCGCCATGAGGCCGGCGACGCCGGCGCCCAGGACGACGACCTTTGCCGGCTGGATGGTGCCGGCGGCGGTCATCAGCAGCGGGAAGATCTTGCCCAGCTTCTCCGCCCCGACGAGCACCGCCTTGTAGCCGGCGATCGAGGCTTGCGAAGACAGCACGTCGAGTGCCTGGCCGCGGGTGGTGCGCGGCACCAGCTCCATGGCGAAGACCGTCACCTTGCGGGCGACCAGGATCTGCACCAACTCGGTATTGCGGTACGGGTCGAGGTGCGAGAAAAGGTAGGTGCCGGCGCGTAGCTGCTCGGCTTCGCTCTTGTCGGGGGGCGCTACCTTGAAGACGATGTCGGCGGTCTGGTAGCCCTCGGCGGCGGAGGCGGCGAGGGTCGCTCCTGCCGTGCGGTAGGCCTCGTCGGTGAAGCCGGCACCCTTGCCGGCGCCGCTCTCGATGCGGACTTCCATGCCGGCGGCGACGAGCTTCTTGACGCTCTCGGGCGAAGCGGCAACGCGCCGTTCTGCGGCGCGGGTCTCTTTGGGAACGAACAGTCGGGTCATGACTCTCTCCAGGCGGAAGGATGCTGCCCGGTCAGGATACCGACCGGCTCAGAGATTTCGCAAGCGCAAACGGGTAGGGTCCAGGTGCTCCGGCCGGGCGAGGTCGAGCACGGTCTTGACCGGCGCGAAGGTCCAGGCTGGAACCTCCACGAACAGCGTGTTCCAGCCCGCCATCGCGCCGTTCCAGAGTCCCGGTCGCTCATAGACCCGCAGGCGCCGTCCACCCTCTGACTTGTCCGCCACCAGGCCCCGGGCCGGGTCGACGAAGCGCACGAGGTCCCAGGGGCGTCCAGCGGGATCGCGCAGCGCCACCACCAGGTCGACCGGATTGAAGTGCGTCGAGCCGCGGAAGAGCGCGACCTGCCCGGCGTCGCCGACGGCGACTTCGGCCGACTCGACGATCTGGAGGCTCGCTCGGCCGGTCGTGTCTTCGACCCAGAACGGTCCGCCGCCGGGCTCGCCGCTGTTGGCGACGACGCCGCAAACCCGCCACGGGCGGCCGTCATGCTCGCCGAGGCCTCGCGTGGTCAAGACCTCGAGGAGCTTGCCGGCGAGGATCCCCTTCCACCGGGCGAGCTCGGCGTGGCGCTCTTCGGGCAGCAGGTTGTCGATGTTCTTGACGAAGACGATGTCGCCGCCCGTGGCCGCGAGGTTCGCCAGCAGGGCGCCGTGGCCGGAGGGACGCAGCAGCAGCCTGCCGTCGGCAGTGCGGGCGGGCCGGCCGGCCTCGTCGAGACCGAGCGCATGGGTCGCGGGGAGCTGTTCGGAAAAGGCGACGTCGAATCGTTCGCCGGCCCCGGTGAGATCGCGGCGCGCGCCTTCCAGCGCGTCGGCGAACTGGCGGCGGAACTCGCCGGCGACGGTGAAATGAAAGCGGCTCGTGCCGCTTTCATCTTTCAGGTACTGCCGTCCCTCGGCGATCTGCTCCGCGAACGCGGTACGTGGGAGATCGCCGGCCCAGTGGAAGGGTAGAAGCCCTTTCGGATAGCTGGCCAGCGGAGCAGCTTTGCCGGTCGTGGCGAGAAAAAGCTCGAACAAGGGGGTGAGGTCCGGATCCTCGGCGGCTCCGGCGAGCCGGGCGAGGACCCCGGAACGGCGTACTTCGAGCTCCTGGCCGAG
>JAGOCP010000107.1 GCA_017998715.1 Thermoanaerobaculia bacterium
ACGGCCGGTTCGCAGGACCTGCCGGAGGTCGGCATGCGCGATGCCGGCGACTATGTCGTCGTCTGGCAGAGCGACGTCGCCGGCGGCGGGCGCGACATCTTCCACCGGCGCTTTGCGGCCGATGGCTCGGCCCCCTTTGGCGAGCTCGTCGTCAACCAGAACACCGCCGGCGATCAGCTCGCGCCGGCGATCGAGGTCAACGGCAGCGGTGACTGGATCGTCATCTGGAGCACGGACGCCGCCGGCCAGGGAGTCCGCGGCCGTGCGACGGCGAGCGCCGGCGCGACCCTGCTCGATGAGTTCGCCTTTTCGCAGGCGACCTCGGCCGGCGCGAGCGCCCTCTCCATCAGCCGGGCGGAAGACGGATCCTGGGTCGGCGGGTGGAATCTTCCGGCCGCGACCGTGCGTCGCTTCGACGCCGCCGGCGCACCGGCGAGCGGCGACGTCGCCCCCGGCGCGACGCTCCTGAGCCCGCTGAATCCGGCGGTCGCGGCGGTCGCCGACGGCGAGTTCGTCGTCGCGCTGCAAGTCTCCGACAACGACGGCAGCGGGATCTTCCGCGAGCGCTTCGGCGCGGCGGGGGTTCCGATCGGGCTGCCGGAGCTGGTCTCCGAGAGCGAGGACAACGCGCAGCAGAGCCCCGACATCGGCGCCGCCGACGACGGCCGGACGGTCGTGGTGTGGGCCGATGCCGCGCTCGGGATCCGCGCGCGCTGCTTCGCGGAAAGCGGCGTCGCGACGAGCCCCGAGCTCGCCGTCGGCGGAGCGAGCGAGCGCCCGCGCGTCGGCGTCGCGCCGGACGGCGCTTTCGTCGTCGCCTTCCGCACCCCGGCGGACGACATCGCGGCGCGCGAGTACGACCGCGCCTGCCGCCCGGTCGGAGCTGCCTTCACGGTCAACACCGCGACCGCCGGGATCCAGACTCTGCCGGACGTCGCGAGCTCGAACGACCGCTTCGCCGTCGTCTGGCGTGGTCTGGGAGTCGGCGGCGATGCCGACGGCTCGGGCGTCGCCCGTCGCCTCTTCCTGCGGCGCTCGCTGTTCAGCGATCCGTTCGAAGACGGCACGACTTCGGCGTGGAGCGCGGTTCAGCCCTAGGCCGGATCGGCCCTCTCCGGGACGTCGAAGGTTGCGGCGGCGGTCGCAGCGGCGGTCGCAGCGGCGCGCTGCGGAGAACTGCGCTACTCAGCCCGAAGATCGTCCTCTAGACTCCGCCGCGGAGGCTTCGCCATGACCCACCCGCTCGCCGCACGCTGGATCGCCGCCGCGCCGAAACTGCTTTCCGTGCTGCGCATGGTCGCCGGTCTGCTCTTTCTGCTCGCCGGCACGTCGAAGCTCTTCGCCTTCCCGGTGGGCCTCCCTCCCGGCGTCACCGTGGAGTTTCCGTCGCAGATCTGGATCGGCGGCGCGCTCGAGGTGGTGGGAGGAGCGCTGCTGCTGCTCGGCCTCTTCACCCGCCCGACGGCCTTCATCCTGTCGGGCGAGATGGCGGTTGCCTACTTCCAGTTTCACGCCCCACAGGGGTTCTGGCCGACGGTGAACGGCGGCGTGCCGGCGGTGCTCGACTGCTTCCTCTTCCTCTACTTCTCCGCCGCCGGCGCCGGACCCTGGAGCCTCGACGCGCTGCGCAAGAAGGCGTAGCCGGCACGAGACAGGGGCACGAAACGGCGCGACCCCGCTCCGTCTAGAATCGGCCGCCGAGGAGATGCCATGCCGTCGAACATCGCTCCCGTCGCCGAAGCCGCCCGATTCGCCGATCAACTCGAGCGCTCCCTGAACGGCGGCGCCTGGCATGGCCCGGCGCTCGCAGAGGCCTTAGCCGGCCTCACCGCGGACGAGGCCGACTTCCGGCCGTTCGCCGGCGCCCACACGATCCGCGAGCTGGTCTTCCACCTCGACTTCTGGATCGAAGAGACCCGCCGGCGGATCGAGGCTCCGCCCGACGATCGGCCCGACCCGGAGACCGACTGGCCGAGCGGCAAAGTCGCAAAAGGTCGCCAAGATGCGACCTGGAAGGCGGCGCTCGCTCACCTCGAGGAGAGTCACCGCCGTCTGAAGGCCACCGTGCTGGCGCTCGACGAGGCCGGTTTCGACCGCCGGGTCGCCGGCTCGGATCCGACACTGCGCGGCATGCTCCTCGGCCTGCTTCAGCACAACGCCTACCACGGCGGACAGATCGTCCTGCTGGCGAAGGCGGCGCGGAGCCGGCGCGGCTCCTGAGCCCAGACGGATCTCTTCAGCCGCCCTGCAACCGCCGCAGCGCCGCCTGTTTCAACGCCATGCTGGTCGCGGCGCCGCGCGAGATGATGCGGACTTCGTTGTCGGGCAGCGTCGGCAGGATGCGCAGCGCGAACGGCATCGGCAGCTTCGGGTTGTGGATCAGCGCGACCCGGACGTCGAGGTTGGCGAACCAGGGCTGCGTCTTGAGAATCAGCTCGGCGGCCTGAAACGACAGGAACGACGACTTGGCGACGCGCAGCACTTCGTCGGTACCGAGGCGCGGGTTCTTGAGCAGGGCGAAGAGCACCTGGGGATCGCTGTCCTGCACCAGGATGGCGCGCTCGAGCCGGTCGGCCTTGCCGGCGAGCATCATCTTCTGCGGCGGCGTCATCCGGCGCAGGCGCTCCCACAGTGAGACCGCGGCAGACTCGTCGGCCGCCGGCGCCTCCGCCACCGCGGGAGAGTCCGTCGGCGTTGGCAGCGGTGCGAGGAGAGCGCGAACGATGTCGGCCGGTACGCCCTCGAGATGCAGCGCCAGCGCACCGGGTAGCACCGCGACCACCCGCGCGGCGACCGCGACTTCGGGTCCGGAGGCGATACACAGCGTCAACGCGACCGCGCTGTCCGCCGGCAGCGGTTCGCCCGCCGCGACCAGGAGCCCGCCGACCGCGAGGCTGGTGCGCTCGACGGCCGCGAGCTCGGCGGGACTGTCGAACTCCACCCGAAAGGCACCCGGACGCGTCATTTCGCTTCGCATCGCGCCCCGACGATCTCACTTTCCGCGCCGACTTTCGACTGCAGCAAGGGCGAGGGGGAGCCGCTGCGCGCCGCGACCGCAGTCGCTACGGCTCGGTGAGCTTGTAGCCCAGGCCGTGGACGGTGAGAAGGTGGCGCGGCTCGCGCGGCTCGGGCTCGATCTTCTTGCGCAGCTTGGCGACGTGCATGTCGACGGTGCGGGTGAGCGGCGCGCCCTTCGTCTCCCAGACGGCGTCGAGGAGGCTCTCGCGGGTGACGACCTCGCCGCGCCGGCTGGCGAAGTAGGCGAGCAGGCGGAACTCGCGCGCCGAGAGGTCGACCGGTGTCCGGCTCGCGACGCCTCCGCCGGTGCCGCTGCCGGCGCTCTCGCGATGCGCCTCGTGACGCTTGAGATCGACCACCAGATCGCCGATCCGCAGCGGCCCCGCCGGCCGCTTCGTGCCCGTGCGGCGCAGCAGCGCCTCGCTCCTGGCGATGAGCTCCATGAAGCCGAACGGCTTGGCGACGTAGTCGTCGGCGCCGGTGCGCAGCCCGACGACCTTGTCGATCTCCTGGCCGCGCGCCGTGAGCATGATGATCGGCACGGCGTTGCCGCGCGCGCGGAGCTCGCGACAGACGTCGAGGCCGGTCATGCGCGGCAGCATCACGTCGAGGATCATGAGGTCGGGCGGCTCGCCCTGCGCTGCCCGCAGGCCCGCCTCGCCGTCGCGCGCGGCGCGGACGCTGTAACCCTCGGAGGCGAAGCCGTCGCGCAGCGCGACCGACATCGCTTCGTCGTCTTCGACGATCAAGACGCTCGGCAAGGTCAGGCCTCCCTCGGAAGCTGTACGGACTCGGCGGCCTCGCCGCCGGCGTGGGTGGCGGGATCGGCTGCCGAAGTCGACGCGAACGGCAGCACGACGCGGAAGCGGCTCCCCTCCCCCGGCCGGCTCTCGACCTCGATGCGGCCACCGTGCGCCTCGACGATATGGCGCACGATGGCGAGGCCGAGGCCGCTCCCCTTGACGTCGTGGACGAGCCCGGTCGAAACCCGGTGGAAGCGGTCGAAGATCTTCGCCTGTTCGTCGCGGGGAATCCCCAGCCCATGGTCGGCGACGGTGACGACGGCACAGTCGCCTTCGCGAGCGAGCGCGACGTCGATGTCGCGCGCGTCGCCGGAGTACTTCTGCGCGTTGTCGAGGAGGTTGGCGAGCGACTGGCCGATCGCCCCGGCGTCGAGCGCGATCGGCGGCAGCGGCGCCGCCGGCGGCTGCCAGCCGAGGCGGAAGCCGGCCTGCTCGAAACTCGGACGGAAGGTGCGCAAGGTCTCGCGCACCACCGCCTCGAGGTCGGCGGGCGCGAGCTCGTAGCTCTTGCGCCCCGATTCGATGCGCGCCAGGTCGAGAATGTTGTTGATCAACTGCGTCAGGCGGCGGCTCTCGGTTTCGATGTACTCGCCGTACATCTTCACCTTCTCGGGCGTTTCGGCCTTCCCCAGGCGCAGCAGCTCGCCGAAAACGCGGATCGAGGCGAGCGGTGTGCGCAGCTCGTGCGAGACGTTGGAGACGAAGTCGCTCTTCATCTGAGAAAGACGCATCGCCCGCGCTGCCGCGCGCAGCGCGAAGAGAACGCCGCCGGCGACCACCGCGGTGAGCAGGAACGACAGCGCCAGGTTGATGGCGAAATTGCGCCGCGCCCAACCGGCCGGAGTGTAGTGGCGGCTGTGGATGCCGAGCTCCCAGTCGCGGAAGAGGAAGGTCAAGTGGCGCGTCGCCTCGGGCGCGCGGTCGGGGAGGGCTCCGGCGCCGCCGTCGAAGCAGAGCTCGCGGCCGGCGCCGTCGCGACCCGAGACCACCGGCAGCGCATCGCGCTCGCCCTGGAATCGCGACAGCGCGTCGTGCACCGCGCCGGCGAGGACCACCTTCTCGAAGTGCGCGGCGTCGACCAGGAGGCCCGCCAGACCGACGAGCTTGCCGGCGTCGTCGGTAATCGGGTTGAGGATCAGCCGGTGCGCCGGATCGCGCTCCTCCACCTGCAGCGAAGGCTTGTCGAGGATCCCGCCCTTGTAGGCGACGATCTTCCACGGCGCGATCGCCATGTAGACGGCGCGCTCTTCGGCAGGCTGCGGCGGCACCGGCTCGAGACTTCCCGGAACGTAGTAGACCGGCCAGCCGCCCTTGTCGCCGGCGTAGGAGACGACGAACAGGCGCGCGACGCCGGTGAGGTCCTTCTTCTTGAAGTAGTACGGCGCCTTGGCGAGACGCTCGGGAGTGAAGAGCGCGGCCGGGAGGTTGAGCGCCCGTTCACCGAGCGACCGGTAGTGCACCTCGACCCCGGCGGCGACGGTCTCGAGCAGGTTGTCGAGGGTGGCGCGGTGAGCGTCGGCCGAAGCGCGCTCGAGCCGCTCGAGCCACAAGTACTGCAGCCCGAGGAGCGCCATCAGCGGGAGGAGCGCCGCCGCGAAAACCGTCCAGCTCTGCCAGCGCTGTATCCGTCGCATCGCTCCGCCTTTAGACCACACGTTACAGATATACGAAAGGGCGGCAGGCGGAGTTTTACAGAAGCTTGACGAAGCCTCGCGCCCTTTTACGAACGCGAGACGTCGTTTACAGCCCGCGGGCGTAACTTGCTTGCGTGGGCGCCAGAGAGAACGAACCGAACCCGGGAGCCACGGTGGCAGGCGCCCTCCGCCGCGGACCGGGAGAGAAACGGAGCTTCGACATGACCAGCCTCAACCGCAGGGGAACCGCCGTCGCCGTCGTCCTGCTGCTCGCTTCGAGCGGCGCCGCTCTTGCCGGCGGCGAGCACTGCGCCGAGAAGCACACCCAGGCGAGCTACGACGAGATGGCGAAGAAGTACGCCTCTCACGGCTACCTCGGCATCGAGACCGAGAAGAACGCCGCCGGCGTCTACGCGGTCTCGAAGATCGCCCCGGGCAGCCCGGCCGAGAAGGCCGGCTTCCAGAAGGGCGACGTGCTCGTCGCGCTCAACGGCGCGCGCTTCGGCGACGACAACAAGGAGGCGGTCAAGAAGGCGAAATCGCAGCTCGCACCCGGCAAGGCCGCGACCTACACGGTGACCCGCGGCGGCAGCGAGAAGCAGCTCACCGCGACGCTCTCGACCGTGCCGCGCGAAGTGCTCGCGCAGTGGGTCGGCGAGCATGTCGTGAGCCACACCGCCGACCAGGTGGCGTCGAACTGAGGCACCTGCGCGCTCGACGCGCATCCAGGAAACTCCTCGCAGTATTCGCAAGAAGGGATCGCAGGGATCGAACGGCCGGTGGCGCCCTCGCAAGCGCCGCCGGCCGTCGCCTCGCGCGCTCGACCAGCGCGCCGTCGCCAGAGGGCCCGTTCGCGCCCGCGTGCGGGACGCCGCACGCTCCGATGCTAGTCTCCGCGCCAGATTTCCGGGCTCTGGCGGACGACGCGGGCGACTCCTCGCCGGCGGACGCTCCGTGCCCTGCGGAGGAGGTTCGCGATGATTTCCATTGCCGCCCTGTGGATGCCGATCGTCGTCTCCGGTGTCGCCGTCTTCGTCGTGAGCTCGATCCTGCACATGGTGCTGCAGTACCACCGCGCCGACTACAAGCGGATCCCCAACGAAGCCGAAGCGCTCGCCGGAATCGCCAAAGCGAATCTCGCGCCGGGCTTCTACCAGTTCCCGTCTTGCGATTCGATGAAGGAGATGGGCACTCCCGACGTCCAGGAGAAGTTCCGCCGCGGCCCGGTCGGGATGCTCACCGTCATGCCCAACGGACCGATGTCGATGGGCAAGTACCTCGGCGGCTGGTTCGTCTACTGCCTGGTGGTGAGCTTCTTCCTCGCCTACCTCGCCGGGCGCACCCTCGCGCCGGGCATCGACTACCTGATCGTCTTCCGCTTCGTCGGCACGGCGGCCTTCCTCGCCTACGGCCTCGGCAACATCGTCAACTCGATCTGGATGGGTGTGCCGTGGAGCAACACGGTGCGCGCCGTCATCGACGGGCTCGTCTACGCCCTGGTCACCGGCGGATGCTTCGGCTGGCTCTGGCCGCGGTAGCGGCGGCGGAAAATCGGCTGGCTCCTCGCGGAGCATCTTGGGCAAGCCCCCGCGACGGGTCCTGTCTGGCCCGCTTCCCATGGGTCCTCGCACCCAAGGGTGCAAGCGCTGAAGAACCGCGCTCCGGGCCCATGGGAGCCCTCGGTCCAGCCACCCCTCGCTCGACGCCGGTGAACAGCGAGTGCTGCGGAGCGTGCGCTGGCGCTACGGCGTGCAAACGGCGAAGATCTGCAGGTCGTCGACCAGGGTGTGGGCGGTGATGCCGGAGGTGAGCTCGCTCCAGGAGTCGATGGCGAAGCCGCCGGTGATGTTCTGCAGCACGCCGGTCATGTCGATGGCGTCGACCTGCCAGGCCTGCGGCTCGGCGCTGCCGGCGGGCCAGACGCGGGCCCGCAGGCGTGACGCGTTGCCGAGTGCGAGGGGCGGCGGATCCTCGAGGCGGTAACGCACGCGGTACGGCACTCCGTTCGCCAGGCCTAGGTCGTTATCGAACAGAATTTCGATCTGTTCTTCGAGGCCGCCTTGCTCCCGCCAGACGCCGATGCCGGGCCCGCGGAACGCCTCGACGAAGACGGCGTAGCCCTGCCCCGGCGGCACGGTCTGCTGCAGGTAGCCGCCGTTCTGGCGGGCGTAGAAGCCGACGCCCTGGGTCGCAGCGTCTTCGAAGACGAGAGTGAACAGCGCCTCGATTGTGCCGGCGGTCCCCGGCGCGACCATCCGCGCCAGGGAGTAACCGGACGGATCCGGCCGCAGCCGGCCACGCCCCTGCTGGATGTCGGCAACGGCGACTTCGTTGCCGGCCTCGACCCAGGGGGCGGGCCAGGGTGAACCGTCCGCCAGTGCGAAGTTCTCTTCGAAGAGGAGTGCGCCGCAGCAGGCCGGCCCTCCGGCCACCCCTGTCGCCGCGCTCCAGGCGCACTGCGAGCCGACCTCGAAACCGTCGAAGAACAGAATCTCCGCGGCGGCGGGCGGCGCGGCGACAGCTTGCAGCGGGACAAGCAGAGCTGCGATCGACAGCGCACGCCGGAACATGGCGCGCATTCTGCGCCGGCGCGCCGCCGCGCTCAAGGGCCGGCTGCACAGACGGAGCGGGCGAGACGGCTGCAGGCGGAGCCGCGCCACGACGCCGCCCGCGGAATCTTCAGCTCGATCGCGGGACGATTCGAGGGCGGCTGGGGACGGTGACGAACTCGCCGTCCTGCTCGCCGCCGAAGCGATAGGCGGCGAGGAAGCCGCCGGCCGCCACCGAGTAGTCGAGGCAGAAGACGTTCGGTGCCAGCGCCACCGGCGCCGGGTCGTTGAGCCAGTAGTGGCCGAAGAAGACCGGCGGCGCGGTCGCCCGGTAGGGCCGCGCCTCGGCGACGACCTTGGCCGGCAGCGGCGCCGGAGAAAGGTGCGGGAAGTGCGGCAGGGCGTAGCTCGCCACCGTCTGCCCGGCGGTGGGCGCGTACCAGCGCACGCGCGCGAGCGTGCGCCGCTGGCCGTCCTTGTCGACCAGCGAGTCGCCCGGCGGGAGCTGCATCTCCTTCCCCTTGAGCACGATTTCGAGCGCCGCGAAGAGCAGCGACTCGCTGTTAGAGCCCTCGACGAGGAAGGCGTCCGAGAGTCCGCCGTGGCGAGCCCAGGCCTCGTCGATCACCCCGAAGGCGACCTCGTCCCAGCAGGCATGCACAACGCGCAAGGCCCCTGCGCGCCCGGCCTGACCGATCTCGAGCCGGACGGGCAGGGTGCGCAGAAAGGCGAGATGGCTCGCGAGCTCCGCGGCCGGCACCTGCGCCACCGTCGCCGCGACCTGATGGAGGTTGCGGTCGAAGTGCCGGCGCAGGTACTCGCCGGGGAGGTCCGGATCCGGAGTGTGAAAAGCGAAGGCGTTCCACTCGTGATTGCCGAGCACGGCGAGCGCCGAACCGGCCTCGAGCATGCCGCGCACCAGGCGCAGCGTCTCGCGGATCTCGGGTCCGCGGTCGAGGAAGTCGCCGACGAAGATCGCCGTGCGCTCGCGATGGCGAAAGACGCCGGCGCGCCGGCGATAGCCCAGACGGCGCAGCAGCTCCGCGAGCTCGCTGGCATGGCCATGAATGTCGCCGATGAGGTCGTACATCAGCGCGGCACTCTACCCGTCCGCCCGTGCCGCGGGAAAATGGGGACGGCCGCCAAAAAAAAGGGGGGACAAAAAAGGGGGACTGCCCCCGTCTCGAAGGGACAGTCCCCGTCGGCAGTCTACGTCAGCAGTTGGCGGGCTGCGACGTCAGTGGCGGTCGCGCTCGCCGCCGTTGCGATCGTTCGAGCCGTTGTGCCCGTTGCGATCGTCGTTGCCGTTGCCGCCGCGCCGGTGCGAGCCGTCGCCGCGATGGCTCGACCCGCTTTGCCCGCGACCGTACGCGTCCTGGCGACGCCCGTCGCGGGAACCGTGGCGATCGTCCTGCCGCCAGGTGGAACGGCGGTCAGAGCGACCCTCCGGGCGGTAGCTCGGGCGATGTTCGGGGCGGTAGGCCGGGTCTCTGGGCGCGCCGTAGTGCGACCCGGAATGCGGCCGGTAGTCCGGCCGGTACTGTTCCCGGTACTGGGGTCGGTAGTCGTGCCGGTAGTTGGAGCCGTAGCTGGGCCGATACTGCGGCCGCGAGTGTCCGCGGAAGCAGGCATGCGCGGTCGGATACCAGGAGTGGTGATGGTCGCACCAGCGGCTCTGGGTCGGCTCGCCCCAGCCGCTCCAGAATTGCGGGCGGGCGTCGTAGCTGCCATAGAGCCGGCTGTTGCAGTAGACGAACGGCCGATAGTCGACCTCACTGCCGATCCACACCGGGAAGCTGTAGGTCGAGTGGTGGTGACGGTGCGGCCCGTAGTAGACGCTGCCGATCAGGAACTCTCCGAGCTCCGCGCTGACTTCGCGGTGAATCTCGACCGGAATCCGCCCGAGCGTCCGCAGGACGTCGTGGGCGAGACCGCGCAGCTCATGGTGGACTTCGCGTGGCGAGGGAGGAAAAGGAAACTCGGCGCGCGCGGCGGGAGCGGCGAAAAGGACCCCGGCGACGAGCAAAGCGGCGGTGCTGAATCTGCGGCTGCGGAAGGCGAGGGATCGGTTCATTTTCGGTTCCTCCTGTCCTGAGTACGGAGCGAGCTCCGTGCCAAGCTGCACGGAGAAGGCAACTCTCTGAACAGAAAGGAGATGCGCTGCCTGCCACGCCCCGGCTGGCGATAACTGTCCACTAAAGTGGACGAGTCTCTCGCGGGACTTGCCTGGCTGGACGGATGCGCATACCCTTCGTCGCTCGTTCACCCGTCTGTCCTTCACCGCCGTCGAGAGAGAGGTCTTTCACGATGTCCTTCCGCATCTGCAACGCGCCGCGTGTTCTCCTCCTCTGCGCAGCAGGTTGGCTCGCCAGCGCCGCTTCGTCCCCCGCCGCGGTGCTGACGGTGAACAACGGCGGCGACTCCACCGTCGCCGGAGACGGCCAGGTGACCCTGCGCGAAGCGGTGATCGCAGCGGAGACCGACACCGTGACCGACCTCGGGCAGACCGGTTCCGGTCCCGACCGCATCGACCTCACGGCCTTCACCGGCGACTTCTTCATCCTCCTCGCAGGTCCGCTGCCGGACATCACCTCGACGATCGAGCTCGTCGGCGCCGGGGCTGCGGCCCTCCGCCTCGGTGTCTCGGGCGGGATCGGACGCCTGGCGCGCATCGACGGCGGCCGGCTCACGGTGCGGGGCCTGCGCGTCGACTCCGCCTGGGCGCGAGGCGGCGACGGCGCCAACGGCGGACAACGCGCCGGCGGCGGGGGTGGGGGTGCCGGCCTCGGCGGCGTCTTCTTCCTCGACAGCGGCACCCTGGAACTGGTCGACTGCGCGGTTTTCAACAGCCACGCGCATGGCGGTGCGGGCGGGCACTACAACGGCAACGGGTCGCTCGGTCCGGCGGCGGGCGGCGGTTCGGTCGACAGCGACGCGACCGGCGAAGCGGGAGCTGCGAGCACGACGCTGGGCGGTTCCGGCGGCGCTGCTGGCTCGGGTCCGGGGTCGCCAGGCGGCAACGGCGGCAACGGCGCCGGTGGCGGAGGCGGCTACGCCCCGGTCTTTCCGGACTGCCTCAGCGTGCCGGGAACGGGCTCGGACGGCGGCGACGGCGGCTGGGGCGGCGGCGG
>JAGOCP010000415.1 GCA_017998715.1 Thermoanaerobaculia bacterium
TTCCGGAGCGCCGCGGTCGAGTTGGGCGCGGCGTCCTTCGCGGGGACGTCCTTCGCGGGCGCGACGTCCTTCACGATGGGGCTGAAGGTGGCAGCGACGTCGCGGCCCCTCTGAACGACCGACCCCCGGATCTGCTTCGGCAGGCCCGTCGCGACCCACGTGACCGGCTGGTCGCTCAGCGAGTCGAGGGCCTTTCCGGCTCCGACGGAGCGACACAGATCCAGCACCTCGTCGTCCGACATGATCTCGTCGCTGACGGTGCGTACGTCCGTGCCCGCGATGACCCTGGGCCTGCGACCGCTGACGATCTCGAGCCTCGCGTCTTTCGTGGAGTCGAGCCCCACCAAGATCGCTTTGAAGTTCTGCATCCCACCCGCTCCTGAGTTTGGCGGCACACACGCCCAGGATGAACTCTAACCCGGTTTCGCTACTTCGAGCTCCCCTGCGCAGGGGGTGGGGCCGCGCTCGCGGAAGCCGCGGCAGAGGCCGATGCGCTCGGGGCAGGAGGCGCTTGGGGGGCGACCTTCAGCGTGGCCACCACGTCCGCGAATGCTTGCTCGTGGTCGGTGCGCGTCCCGGCCGGGAACTTCAGGTTCAGGACGATGCGGGTTCCCTGGCCACTCGCGACGTCCACCCACGCGCGAAAGTGAAGGCGCTCCCAGCTCTTGCCCTGGCCGTCGGTCTCGGTAGGCAACGCCTCGAGCACGCCGGGGACGCCGCCGGCATCGAAGCGCCGGGCCATCGCCCGCGGGTCGGTGGCGAGCGTCGAGCGCAGGTCGGCGTCGGCGTCGAGCGCGCCCTTGTCCTCGCCCACGACCAGCGTCAGCTCGAGGTCGCCGCGCTTGCCCTGGACGAACTGAAACCCGCTGTCGCTCTTCTCGAAGCCCGCCGGCATCACGATCGACACGGCGCGCGGGCTCTCGAGCGAGAGAGGCGCCCCGCCCGAGATCGGCCGCGCCGGCGGCAGCGCGAAGCCGGCCCGGGCGCTCTCGGCCGCGGCGACCGCGGCGTCGAGCTTGGGCTTGGCCGAGTAGGCGGGCGCCGTCGGCGCGTCCTTGCCCTCGTTCGACGAGCAGGCCGAGGCGCAAAGCGCCAGGGTTGCGATCAAGAAGTGCAAGGATGGGCGCCGCATGCGCCGAACCTTGCCACAGAACGCATACTCGTAGAACACGCTAAGCTCTGCGCGAAAAGCGGAAGGCTGGCGCCGCGGCGCGGGGGCCACGTATATTCTCCTCTGGCACACCCGAACACTCTGGAGACGGCGAACATGAGGGGCATCAGGATCGGGGCGCTCGTAGCGCTTCTCGCGGTGGCGACGATCGACCAGCAAGCGTTCGCGGCCGGTGTGCCCGTCGCGACCGCGACCGACGAGCAAAAGACGGCCGCCCAAGAGGCCTTCGGCCGTGCGCTCGAGAAGGCCAAGGCCGGCGACCACGAGGGTGCCCTGAAGGAGTTCCAGGCGTCGTACGACGTCGTCGCGAGCCCCAACACGCGCCTGATGATCGCCCGCGAGCTGTCCTCGCTCGGCCGCCTGGCCGACGCCTACCGCGAGGCCAAGGGCGCCGAGCAAGTCGCGAACGAAGCCGTCGCCGCGGACCCCAAGTACGCCGATGCCGCGAAGGCCGCGAGCGAAGAGGCCACCGCGATGGCGGCCAAGGTCGGGTTCTTGCGGGTCGACCTGGGTGATCGCCAGGGCGAGCTGCTCGTATCGGGCCGGACGGTCCCGTCGAACGAGGTGGGGGGCGCCATCCCGGTCGAGCCGGGAGCCACCGAGGTCACCCTTCGCAGCCAGGGCCACAACGAGTCCAAGACGGTGAACATCGCGGCCGGCGCCGAGGGCACCGTGTCGTTCAAGCTCGCGGCGCCGCCTCCTCCCCCTCCGAAGGAGAAGAGCGTGCATCCGTTCGACGGCGGCGAGGGCCAACGGATCACCGCGTACGTCTTCGGCGGCGTCGGCGTCGTCGGAATGGCCCTGTTCGCAGGGCTGGGCGCCGCGAGCGCGGCCAAGTTCAGCGACCTCGAGGACCAGTGCCCGAACAATCGCTGCCCGGCCTCTCTCGCTGGCGACGCTGACACCGGCGCGTCCCTCCAGACCGGAGCGAACGTCAGCCTCGTCATCGGCGCCGTCGGGCTCGCGGCAGGCGTCGGTCTCTTCATCCCGACCCTGTTCCAGGAGGACGAAGAGGTCAAAGAGGCCCGCGTGCGCCCTGTCGTAGGTCCTGGTTACGTCGGCTTGGAAGGGAGCTTCTGATGATGAAACTGCTTGGGGCTTCGGCCGTCGTCCTGGTCTCGCTCACCGGCTGCACCGACGATTTCGGTCAGTTTCAGTTCAACGGCAGCGGCGGCGCGGGCAGCACGAGCTCTCAGGGCGGCGCGGGACCGACGACCTCCAGCACCATGACGACCACCGGGTCGACCACCGGCTCGACGACCTCCACGACGGGCTCGACGACTTCGACGACGACCTCGACCACCTCGACCACGACCGGGTCGACCACCGTGACCACCGGCGGCGGTCAGGAGACCGTGCCGTGCGGCGGTTCGACCTGTGACGTCCCGATGGAGGTGTGCTGCAACAACGGCACGATGACCGCAGGGTGCGAGAACGACGCCGCCAGCTGCAACGACGAGTTCCTCGAGTGTAACGACGACGTCGACTGCCCGACCGCAGGTGACAACTGTTGCGCGGAAAGAAGCGGCCCCGACTTCGTCCGGACGCGCTGCAAATCGTCCTGCGGCGGCAACGACGGCCACGTCTGCGACGCCGGCACGCAGATCAGCACGCTGCCGAGCGGCTATTTCATCTGTCCGTGAAGCGGCGCCGCTGAGGGCTCGCCGGGCGGGTCGCACTTCGGTGCGGCCCGTTCGCGTCTTCGGCGCGCGTGCTCAGGGCTTCAGGATGATGACCTTGATCTGAGACGGGACCAGGGTCATCCCCGGGCAGTTCATCGTGTTCTGGATGTTGATGGTCGTCATGCGCGTGGCAGGCAGACCCATCAGCAGCATCGTGAAC
>JAGOCP010000108.1 GCA_017998715.1 Thermoanaerobaculia bacterium
GTCTTGCCGAGCCGCCAGGCGGGGATGAGTCCGGCGAGGAGGGCCGCGCCGAGTGCCAGGACCAGCGCCTCGACGAACGGGCGCGCGGTCCAGGCGATCTCCATCGACCAGCCGAACGAGCGCCGGTTGATGACGTGCACCATCAGCGCGGCGAGGAGGGCGCCGAGCGGCAACGCGAACAGCCCGGCGGCCGCTCCCATCCAACCGGTCTCGGCGGCGACCAACTTGAGAAGCTGCCGTCGCGTCAGCCCCTGCGCGCGCATCACCGCGAACTCGCGGCCGCGCTCGAGCTCGAGCGCGGCGAGCGCCGCGAGAATGCCGAGAAAGGCGACGGCGATCGCCAGCAGGCGCAGCACGCCGGTGATGCGGAACGTGCGGTCGAAGATCTCGACCGACATCTGCTTGAGGAGACGGCTCGACTGCGCCGCCAGCTCGCCTTCGGGCGCCGCGCCTTCGACCGCCTCCTTGAGCGCCGCGAGGTCGGCGCCCGGAGTGGCGAAGACCGCGAGGACGGCGACACCCGGGTCGCCGAAGTGGGCGCGGAAGCTCGCCTCGGGGAGCATCGCGACGCCCTGGTCCGAACCGTAGTCGTAGTCGATGCCGACGACGCGGAACGACTTGGGGCCTTGCGCGGTCGCGAGCTCGAAGCGGTCGCCCAGGTGGAGGTCGCGGCGATAGGCGAACGGCTCGGCGAGGATCGCGGCATCGTCCGTCGTGGTGAGCTCGCGCCAGGCGGACTCGAAGTCCCCCTCCTTGAAATGGTAGGCGGCGAGACTCTTGCGGTCGAGGTCGATGCCGACGACGCGCGCCGGCAGCTCGCCGGGGCTCTCGACCAGAGTCATGCGCAGGGTGTTGATGCGCTCGACGCCGGGCAGGGCGCGGATGCGCTCGACGGCCTCGGGCGAGATGCGCAGGTGGGCGCGGCTCGGCACCTGGGTCGGCGTGCTGACGTAGAGATCGCCGATCAGCGCGCCTTCGAGCCAGATCTGGACCGTCGTGCGGAAGCTGCCGATCATCACCGCGATGCTGATCGACACGGCGACCGCGAGGGTCAACGCGGCGACCGCGACGCCGGTGCGCGAGATCGATGCCGCCACGGCGCGCGCCCCCATCCTGCCGAAGAGTCCCACCAGCCGCCGCGGCGCCGCGGCGGCCGCGCGCATGGTGGCGGCGAGCGCCAGCGGGACGAGGAGAGAAAAGCCGACCAGGACGAGGAAGAAGCCGCCGAGCGAGAGCGGCAGCGACCGTTCGGAGAGCGCCAGCACGGCGGCGCCGGCGAAGCCGAGGCAGAGGCCGAGGAGGGCTCCGCGGCCGGCCAGGCGGCCGGCGCGGCTCTCGAGCTCCGAGCGCAGGAGCGTGGCGCGCGGCGGTGCGTTGGCGGCCTCGAGCGCCGGCGCGAGCGCCGCGGCGAGCGAGGCGCCGAGGCCGAGGAGGCCGCCCTTGAGGAGCGACATCGGCGCGAGCGCGAAGCTCCCCGCAGCGAGGGTGAAATAGAGATCGCGGATTGTCTGCAGGACGAGGCCCATGAGTCCCCGCCCCAGCACGATGCCGAACAGCAGTCCGAGAGCGCTGCCGACGATGCCGAGCACGGCGGCTTCACTGAGCACCAGCGCCAGGATCTCGCCGCGCCGCACTCCGAGCGCGCGCAGGCGGCCGAAGAGCTCGCGGCGCTGGACGACCGAGAAGGTCATCGTGTTGTAGATCAGGAAAGTGCCGCAGAGCAGGGCGAGCAGCGACAGGGCGCGGAGATTGAAGCGAAACGCCCGCGTCATCTGCTCGAGCGCCTCGGGGCGGGCGGTGGCGCGGGCGAGATGGACGCCTGGCGGCAGGAGCGCGGTGAGGTTCCGGCGCGCGGCTTCGCCGGCCTCGCCGTCGGGCAGGGCGAGATCGATCCGCGTCAGGCGCCCGGGCAGGTCGAGGATCTCCTGCGCGGTGGCGATATCCACCAACGCGAGGTTCGCCAGCGCCTCGCGACCGGCGTCGTCGGCCGGACGGACCACGCCGACGAGGAGGAGCTCTCCGCGGCGGGCGCCGACCTGCACCGCGAGACGGTCGCCGACGGCGAGCCCGAGTCGCGTCGCGGTCGTACTCTCGAGCAGCATCGCGCCGGGCGTGGTGAGGAAGCGGACGAGATCGCTGCCGCCTTCGAGGGCCCCGCCCGCCCCGGCACCAAGGAAGCTGCGGAACGGTGCTTCGCTCCAGGGGTCGAGGCCGAGGAGGCGCAAGACGCTCGAAGAACGGTCGACGGCGGCGCCGCCGGCTGCCGTCGTCCGCGGCAGGACGACGAAGTCCTCGACCACCGGCGCGGCGGCGCGCACTCCTGGAGTGTCAGACGTGCCGGCGCGAATGCGGGCGAAGAGCGCCTCGTCGAAGCCGTTCGAGTCGCCGGTGATCTGGTCGGTGGCCTTGCCGGCGGTGGCGTCGGTGGCGACGGTAAAGGCGCGCCGCGCGCTCTCGTTGGCGAGGTCGATCGCCACGACGACGGCGACGCCGAGCGCCACGCCGGCCAGGGCCAGAGCGAACTGGGCGGGATGGTGCAGGTGGTAGCGCCGGCTGGCGCGCCCGAGAAGGCTCACCGGTCTGAACTTCTGCGCCCGGCGGTCAAGGCGCCGCCGGGCGGGGGGGCTCGACCAACCGCCCGTGGTCGAGAGTGAGGACGCGGTCGGCGATCCCCATGACCTCGGGGCTGTGGGTCACCATGAGCATGGTCTTGCCGGCGCGGCGGGTGAGGCGATCGAGGAGGTCGAGCACTTCGAGCCCGGTCTCGAGATCGAGATTCCCGGTCGGTTCGTCGGCGAGGACGAGCGCCGGATCGGCGGCGAGCGCGCGGGCCACCGCGACGCGCTGCTGCTCGCCACCCGAGAGCCGGTCGGGAAACTGCCCGCCGCGATCGGCGAGGCCGACCTCTTCGAGCAGGCCGAGGGCGCGCTCCCGATGCGCTCCCGTCGCCCGCCCGGCGAGCTCGAGCGGCAGCAGGAGGTTCTCCTCGACGGTGAGGGTCGGCACGAGGTTGAAGAACTGGAAGACGAAGCCGATGCGGTCGCGGCGCGCGACGGTGCGCTCGTCCTCGCTCAGGCGATTGAAGGACCGGCCCTCGAGCAGAACCTCGCCCGCGGAAGGCAAGTCGATGCCGGCGATCAGGTTGAGCAGGGTCGACTTACCCGATCCGCTCCGGCCGAGGAGGACGACCAGCTCCCCGGGCGCGATCGCGCACGAGACCCCGTCGAGGACGACGCGCCGGCGGCCGGCCTCGATGAAGCTCCGCTCCACCGCACGAAGCTCGATCACCGGGACGGGAGAGACCATCGAGTCACTCTACGGCAGCACGTCGCATTCCGGTTGAGCGGCGCACGGGGCGTTTGACGATAAACTGCCCGGCGTGTCGTCGGAAGTGCTCGCCTTTCCCCGCCCGGCAGACTGGGTTGAGCTCACCAAGCCGCGGATCACGCTCCTCGTCACGCTGACGACGGCGGCGGGCTTCGCGTTGGCGAGCGAGCGGCCGCTCGATCTGCCGAAGTTCGCCGCCACCCTCGTCGGTACGGCGCTGGTCGCCGCCGGCTCGGCGGCCTGGAACCAGTACGTCGAGCGCGAGACCGATCAGCTGATGCGCCGCACCGCGAGCCGGCCCCTGCCCGGCGGGCGGATGCTCGCCGAGCACGCGCTGGCGTTCGGCGGCCTGCTGTCGCTCTCCGGTCTCGCTCTTCTCTGGCTGCTGGTCAATCCGCTCACCGCCGCGATCGGTCTCGGGACGCTGCTCGCCTACATCTGCGTCTACACGCCGATGAAGCGCAAGAGCTCGCTCGCGACCCTCATCGGCGCGATCCCCGGTGCCGCGCCGCCGGTCATGGGCTGGACCGGCGCCTCGGGCGCGCTCGATCTCGGCGGCTGGCTGCTCTTTGCCATCCTGTTCCTCTGGCAGCTGCCACACTTCCTCTCCATCGCCTGGCTCTATCGCGACGACTACCGGCGCGCCGGCATGCCGCTGCTGACGGTGAACGATCCCGACGGTCGGACGACCGGGCGCCAGGCGGTGCTCTACGCCCTGACCCTGGTGCCGGTATCGATCCTGCCGTCGGCGGTGGGCATTACCGGCGCCGTGCACCTCGCCGGCGCGCTCTTCTTCGGCCTCGCCTTTCTCTTGAGCGCCGTGCTCTTCGCGCGCGAACAGTCGGTGCCCACGGCTCGCCGCCTGCTGCTGACCTCGGTCTGCTACCTCCCGGCGGTCTTCAGCGTCGCCGTCTTCGATCACCTCTTTCTGCGGTGAGCGTCTCCCTTCGGCACGCCTTTCTCGGAGTGCTGCTCCTGGCGGCGGCACTCGGCTGTCGCCCCTCCGCAGGTGGCGAGCCGCTGCCAGTCCTTTCCGAGTTGCCGGAGTTCTCGCTCATCGAACGCAGCGGCGCGGCGCTCGACAAGGCGGCGCTCGCCGGCCGTCCGGCGATCGTCGACTTCATCTTCACCCGCTGCCCGGCCTCCTGCCCGCGGCTCACGGCGCGGATGAAGGAGCTCGAGCTGAAGATTCCGCAGAGCTCGACGGTGCGCCTGCTGTCGATCACCGTCGATCCCGAGCACGACCGGCCGGCGGAGTTGACGCGCTACGCCGAAGGCTGGCAGGCCGGCCCGCGCTGGCTCTTCGCCACCGGCGAGCGCGCGGCGATCTGGGAGCTGATCCGCAAGGGCTTCCTGATGGCGGTCGAAGCGACGCCCGAAGACACCACCTCGCCGATTCTGCACAGCAACCGCTTCGCCCTCGTCGATGCCCAGGGGCGCCTGCGCGCCACCTACATCGCCTTCGAGGACGACGCGATCGATCGCGTCCTCGCCGATCTCGCGACGGTGGAGGCGGAAGGCGGGAAGCGATGAACCTGACGCTCGCCGACCTGCCCAGCCTCAACGCCGCGCTCAACGCGACCTCGGCGGTGCTCCTGCTCGTGGGTTGGGTGCTCATCCTGCGGCGGAAGATCGACGCCCACCGCCGCGCCATGCTGTCGGCGTTCGGCTGTTCGATCGTCTTCCTGGTGTCGTATCTGGTCTACCACTTCCAGGTCGGCTCGGTGAAGTTCCAGGGCACCGGCACGGTGCGCACTGTCTACTTCGCCGTTCTGCTGACCCACACCGTGCTCGCCGCCGCCGTGCCGTTCCTCGCCGTCGTCACCCTGTCGCGCGCCCTCGCCCGCCGCTTCGACCGCCACAAGAAGATCGCCCGCTGGACGCTGCCGATCTGGCTCTATGTCTCGGTCACCGGCGTGGTGGTCTACTGGATGCTCTACCAGATGCGTTTCTGATCGACGGGGCCCTCGGCCGCGCCGGCCGGTATCTCGTCTCCGTTCCCCTCGAGCGCTGCCTCGACGACCGCCTCCGCCTCCCCTAGCCAGACGAAGCGCTCGAGGCTTCTCGCCCAGACGAAGCCCTTGCCAGTCTCCTTGAGGCCGCGCAGGACGGCGAGCTTCGAGTCGATATCGTCGAGGGCATGGAGGGCGAAGGCCTCGGGCGTCATCGGCTCGACCGGCGAGGAGAACTCCTTCCGCCCCTGATGCGACAGCACGAGGTGCTCGAGCTGCAGACGGAGGTCGGCCGGAAAGCCGGGGATCGCGGCGGCGCGCTCGCGCACCAGATCGCGGCCGAGGACGATATGGCCGACCAGGCGCCCGACCGGGGTGTATTCGTTGTCGGGCATGGCGCCCAACTCCTGGAGCTTGCCGAGGTCGTGGAAGAGGACGCCGAGGACCAGGAGGTCGCGATCGAGCTCCGGATAGTGATCGGCGAACTTCACCGCCAGCTCGATCATCGACACCACGTGCTCGAGCAATCCGCCCCGGAACGCATGGTGGATCGCCTTCGCCGCCGGATGCACGCGCAGCGCTGGCCCGTACGCAGCCATCGTCTCCGTCGCCAGCCGGCGCATCTCCGGCCGCTTCACTTCGCGCTCGAGTGTCCCCTCCAGGCGACGCATCAGGTCGTCGAGGTCGAACTTCGTCGACGGCACCAGCCGGCTCTCGTCGAAGCCGTCCTGGACATCCCCGGGTTCGACCGGCCGGCACTGGTCGACCTTGATCTGCAGCTGGTCACGGTAGCTCTGCACCTGGCCGCGGAACTTGACGAAACCGCGCGCCGCGAAGGCGCTGGCAAGCGCCGAGCTGTCCGACCAGGCACGGCCGGTAATCGAGCCCGAGGAGTCGGCGAGCTCGAGGTCGAGGTAGTCCTTGCCGCTCTTGTCCTGGCGCAGCTCCTTGCGCTTCAAGAAAGCGAAGCCCTGCACCGAATCTCCAGCATTCCAGGTGGCGATCGGCTGATTCTTGACGATTGGCGGCATGGTCGGAGGCACCCGGAGTGAGAGAAGAGGCCGAGTATAGTCGCCGGACGCCGGGCTGGTACACGGCTTGCTGCTCGTCGTTCGAAGGCTGGCCGGAGGCCGAGGACTGTCCATGCGATCGAATGTTGCCCGCTGCACCCTGCTGCTCGCACTCTGTTGCGTCTCGAAGGGCCTCGCCCAGGCGGCCCCGGAGGTCGCGCCGGCGGCGCCGGCGCCCGCTGCCCAAGGTATCGATCCGGTGGCGGCGGACCGCGAGACGCTGCGCCGGTTTCTCGACGAGGGGCCAGCCTTCCTCCTGCCGCCGGCCGAACGCACCCGCATCGCTGGCCTGCCACTCACAGAGGGGCTCGCCGCGGCGCGCGCCTTCCTGGCCGAGGATCCCCTGCCCGAAACGCCCGCCAACGAGCTCGCGACGGGCATCGAGCTCCGCCAGCGCCTGGTCTGGAGCGAAGGCCTGTCGCTGCGCGATGCGCGCGGACGGATGCTCTTCCTGCACGGCACGCCGCGCGAGCGCACCCAGGTCGACTGCGGCGACACCTTCCGCCCGCTCGAGATCTGGAGCTACGGTCCGGTCGAGAGCGCGCGGCGCGCGGTGCTCTTCCGGCCACGCGCCGACGCCTTTTTCGCGCTCTGGCGGCCGACCGAGTCCAAGCGGGTGCTCTACATGCCGGAGATGGAGTACTACCTCGAACAGTGGGAGGAGCTGCGCGGCCTGACCTCGGGGAAGCGCCCGGACCGCGTGCTGTGCAAGGCGAGCAAGGAGGTGGACGAGGTCACCGGTGTGCAGGGACTGTTCCGCTTCGAGAAGGACCGGCCGACCGACGCGATGATGGACGCCATGGTCGCGCCGCCAGCGGAGATCGCCGTCTGGGCGCGGGAGGCCGCAGCCACCGTACTGCCGAAGCCGGTCGAGATCCTGCCGATCGAGTGGGCGCAGGTGACCTTCCCCGAGCGCCGCGACCAGCGGCTGGTCGCGCGCCTGCGCATCGTCCTGCCGGCCGGTGTCGGTCTCGCGGTCGCCGGCGAAGCGGGCAGCCGGGAGTCGCGACTCACTGTCGCCGGACGGCTCGAGCTCGCCGGGGCGCCCTTCGAGGAGTTCCGCAACCGCTTCGTCATGCAGCCGCCGGCGGCGACGACGCCGGTCGTGCTCGTCGCCGAGCGGCTGTTGCGGCCCGGCGGTCCCTACATCGTCGAGCTCGAGCTTCGCGACGAGGTTTCCGGGCGCACCGCCTGGGTGAGCCAGGGATTCACTGTGCCGAAGGAGCCAGTGCCCGAGCCGGAGAGTCCGCTCGCCGGGGCGCAGGAGGTACTCGGGCAGGAGACCGGACTCACGCGGATGGGGGCGCGCGACACGCTGGTCCTGATGCCGCCGCTCTCCGACGTCGTCTTCGGCCTCTGGCGCGCCGAAGCGATCGTCGTCGGCGAGCGCATCCGGAAGGTCGCCTTCTACGTCAACGGCGTGCGCCAACTCGTGCGCACGAATCCGCCCTGGACCGCCGAGTTGCGCCTGCCGAACCTGCCGAACGAGCTGGTCGTGCGCGCCGAGGGTCTCGACGACAAGGACGCTGTCGTCGTCGCCGACGAGACCGTCCTCAACGAGCCGCAGGGCGAGGCGCGGGTTCGCCTGCTCTCGCCCCAGCGCGGCAAGCGCGTGGTCGGGCCGACGGTGGCTCGCGCCGCGGTGATGGTGCCGGAGGGCAAACGAGTCGAGTCGGTCGAGTTCCGGCTCAACGAGCAGGTGCTCGCGACGCTTACCCAGCCGCCGTGGGAGACCAACTTCGTGGCGCCGTCGGGAAGCGAACCGGCCTACCTGACGGTTTCCGCCACCTATGTCGACGGCACGCGGGTGGAGGATTTCCGGGTTCTCAACGGCAGTGCCTTTCTCGAGCAGGTCGAAGTCGATCTGGTAGAGATCTTCGCCACCGTCTACAGCAAGAGCGGCGGACTCGCCGAAAATCTGGCGGAGAGCGACTTCGAGGTCCTCGACCGCGGCAAGCCGCAGAAGATCGCCAAGTTCGAGCTCGTGCGCGATCTTCCGCTCGCGGTCGGCCTGGTGCTCGATACCTCCGGGTCGATGCAGGAGTCGATCGGCGAAGCGAAGCATGCGGCGAGCGACTTTCTCACCGGCGTCGTGCGGCCGACCGACCGCTGTTTCGCCGTCGGCTTCTCCGACCGTCCGCGCCTGCTGATGCCGCTCACCCCCGACGTCGAGGCGGTGCAGATCGCGTTCCGCGAGCTGCCGGCGGTGGGCAACACTGCGCTCCACGACGCGCTGGTCTTCGCGCTCTATCAGCTGCGCGGCATCCGCGGTCGCAAGGCGATCGTGCTGCTCTCGGACGGCGACGACACCTCGAGCCTCGTCCCCTACGACGACGCGCTCGAGTTCGCCCGCCGCAGCGGCGCGGCGGTCTACGCCATCGGCCTGAAGGTCGGCGCCACCCAGGTCGGCATTCGCAACAAGCTGGAGAAGCTCGCCTCCGAAACCGGCGGGCGCTCGTTCTTCGTCTCCAAGGCGGACGAGCTCGACAGCGTCTACGGCGAGATCTCGCGCGAGCTGCGCAGCCAGTACCTGCTCGCCTTCGCGCCCGATCCTCCCGGCAAGGAGGGCGTCTTCTCGACCGTCGAGGTGAAGGCCCAGGGTGGCAAGTTGAAGACGCGAGCGCCGCGGGGCTACTATCCTTGAATACATGACCACTCAAGCAGGCGTTCCTATCGCGAGAAAGGCACTACGCTCCGCCCTTCTGGTGGGAATCGCCATCTCCTTCGGCGCGGCGTTGGCCGTCGCCGCCGAGACCACCTACGGGTTGCAGTTCGCAAAGCTGAACCGGACTTACACCGACTTTGTGGGCGAGCTGGCTCCGATCGGCGAGGAAGGGCTCTCGGTTCGCCTGCAGTCACCCAAGCAGGCGATCGTTCTGCGCGCCAACCGCATCCGCCTGACGCCGATCGCAGGGGAGACCGGTGCCTTCGCCGGTGAAGTCGAGCTCGACGTGCAGGGCAAGGGTGACCTGATCGCCGACGTCACGATCGGACCGATGGTGCGCAACTTGACCGACGTTCTCGTCGTGCCGCCCCAGACGATCCGGCTCGCGGCCAAGGTTCGTATTCGACGTGTCGCCGACGGCTACGAGGTGCTGCCCGAGAAGCTCCCCGAGCGCATCGAGGTCGCGGTGCAGTCGCAAACGATCAATCAGATTCTGACGCTCTGCGACCAGGCGGCGACACTGTCGCTCGGTGCCGTCGACTGCTCAGGTCTCGACCGTTCCCTGACCCGTCCCGCGGTGCCCATTCCAGGCGCCGGGAGCTTTCTCCTCGGCAACGAAAATCTCACCGACGCAGATCGCGCCGCGCTCGACGCGTTGCTCGGACTGCCCGAGCCCGTCAAGCCCTGAAACTAGCTCGCGGGCAGTGACAGGCCGTGGCGCGTCGCCGCTTCGACGATCGCGCGGTGGAGCGGCACCTGGAAGAGGAAGCGCTGACGCATCGCCGGCGCGAGAAAGCCGGTCTGGCGCATGAGCTCCTCGTAGCTGCGCTTCAAGGGCCCCAGGACGTCACCGTTCCTGCCGCCGCGCTCCTCGAGCCAGCGGGCGGCGAGGTAGAGGTGGAAATCGGACAGCTCGCGCAGCGGTGCGTTGTCGAGCATCGGCCGTTCGACGGCAAGCTTCTCGAAGGCGGCGAGAACGGCTTCGGTTCGCCCGCGCGCGATCTCGACTTCGATCCGGTAGGCGAGATCGGCGAGCAGGCTCGAACCCTTTCCGAGCTCGCGGTGGATGCGGACGGCTTCCTCCAGATTGGCGAGCGCCGCGTCGTTGCGGCGCAGGCGCAGCTGGATCCGGCCGAGGAGCTGCTCGGCGTCGGCGCGGGGCTCGCCGGGGGGGATCAGGCTGAGAGCGAAGTGCGCCTTGCGCGCCTCGACGAGCGCCTGATCGGGCTGGTCGAGGTGCAGGTAGTTCTCGGCGACCGCGAGACGAGCGATCGCCTCGCCGACGGAATCGTCGCGACCTTCCCGCAGGGCGAGCGCGCGGCGCAGTACCGGAGCTGCACCGGCGAAGTCTCCCAGTCGAGTCATCGCCTTGCCGACGCCGACCAGGGCGTAGGCCTCCTCGGCCTCGGACTTTTCGGCGGCGAGAATCTCGCGCGCATTCTCGAAGTAGGCGAGGCTGTCGGGGAAGTTGCCCTGGGCCAGCGCGACGGCGCCCAACGCCGACAGCGAAGTCGGGACGCCGCTGCCTTTTTCGCGGCGCACCTCGAGCGCCGAGAGGTGCAGTGCCTTCGCTTCATCGAGCCGGAACTCATGGTAGGCGATGTTGCCGAGGAAGTAGCGGCAGGTGGCGGCCAGGCCCTTGTGGCCCCGGTGCTCGGCGACGCCGAGGGTCTTGGCGAAGAGCTCGCCGGCCTCGCCTGTCTTGCCCTGGCGGACGAGCACACGGCCGAGCTCGAGCAGCAGCATCTCCTTGCGTCGCGCGTCGCCGCCCTTCTGGCCCGCGAGCGCCTGGCGCAACACCCACTTGGCTTCGGTGTAGCGCCCGGCCATCTGCGCGAGCTCGGCGCGCAGCGCGGCGATCGCCAGAAAACGCTGGGGGTTGTCGCGCGCCAGGTCGAAGCCGCGTTCGAGCGCCGCCGAGAGCTCGTGCAGACGACCCATTCGGCGGGCGAGCGGCAGCAGGACCCAGAGCAGGTCGATCTCGAGCTGGGGATCACCGGCGCGGTCGCGCAGCGCGGCGAGCTCCAGGCGGAGCGCGGTGAAAAGCGGCTCGCGCGGAATCTTCGCCGGCGTCGCAGCCGCGGCGAGCAGCGTGCGCG
>JAGOCP010000005.1 GCA_017998715.1 Thermoanaerobaculia bacterium
GTCTCAACGCCGACGAAGTGGTGAATCTCTATCTCGTCGCCCTCGAAGAACGCAGCGAGAGCGGCCGGAAGCCGGAGCGCCCGAAGCCGACTCGTGGCGAAAACGCTGGCGCAGCTCCGTCCTCGCTCGGCTATGGCCTGCTCCTCGGGCTCGCCGTCGTGCTTTTCGTCGGGGTTGCGGCGCTCCTTTCGTTCTTCGCCGAGCGCCGCCGCGGAGCGCCGCCGGAATCCAAGCTGGTGGCGCCCGCGGCGATGGTCGCTCCGGCCGATGCCGGGGCGGCTCCTGCCGTGGCAGCACCAGAAGCGGTCGAAGCGCTCGCCGCCGCACAGGCGCGTAGCGCTCCGCCGTTCGATCCTGGGGGCGTCGCAATGGCCCCCGCCGAGCTCCGACCGCCGGCTGCGGAGGGCTCGAGCGCGGCCGGAGCGACCTCCTCCGAGCCCGTCTCTCCGGCCCCGTCCGGCCCATTCCGCGTGGTGCTCAACTTCACCCAGGACTGCTGGATGGAATCGGTCGTCGACGGCAACCGCCGGACCAGCGAGCTCAAGGCAGCTGGCGAGACGGTGCAGATCGAGGCCTTGCAGGCCGTCGTTCTCACGCTCGGCAACTCGCGCGCCCTGACGGTCGAGGTCGACGGCGTGCCGTTCGCGCTGCCCGAGAACTCGACTCGAGTGGTGCGGGATCTGCGCATCGAGCGTCCTCGCGCCGCTCTGCCGCAGGGCGCGACTCCGGCGCCTGCCGCCGCCAAACCTCCTTCGGTTCTGCGCTGACGCCCATGGCATCGACCCACCCGCTCGTCGAGCAGGTCCGGTCCGGTGCCAGCCGCGAGCTGCAGCTGCTCGCCGCGCAGGGGATCCTGCCGCTCTCCGTGCAGGATCTCATTCCGCTGCAGGTCGAGCTTTCCGGTTCGGACAGCCCCGAGATCTCGGGCTACGCCAAGTCCTCGCTCGAAGAGGTCGATCCGCGGCTCGTCGCGACCTTCGTCGAGACCGAGGCCGGCGAGGAAGTGCTGGAGTACTTCGCCCTCGGCGAGACGCACCCGATCATCCTCGAGGCGATCATGCGCCGCCGGGATGTGCCGCGCCATCTGCTGGTGGATCTCGCCGCGAGGCTCACGCCGGATCTGCAGGAGAGCCTGCTCCTGCGGCAGGACGCGATCATCGAAGAGCCGGAGATCCTGAGCTCTCTCGAGTCCAATCCCGAGCTCTCGGTCTACGCCCGGCGCCGGATCGGCGAGTACCGGGAACACCTTCTGCCGCGCGAGCGACCGGCGGAGCCGGCCGGCTATTCGGATCTGCAGCGGATCGAGTTGGCCCCCGAGGAGATCGCCGCGATCGAAAAGGCCAAGGAACTGCCGGCGCTGGGCGAGCGCGACGAGCGGACGGGCCTTTCGGAGAGTCAGATCCGGGTCCTGCCGGTACCGCTGAAGATCAAGCTCACGCGCGGCGCTTCGCGCACCCTGCGCGGCATCCTGATCAAGGACACGAACCAATCGGTAGCGCTCTCGGTGGTGAACAACGCGGCGATGACCGAGGACGAGATCGCCCAGGTCGCGGCCAGTCGCTCGGTCATCGACGAGGTGCTGACCGTCATCTCCCGTCGCCGGGAGTGGCTGTCGAAGTACAAGATCTGTCTCGCGCTGGCGAAGAACCCGCGAATTCCAGTCGGCGTGGCGGTTAAACTCCTGCCCAAGCTTTCGGTCCGCGACCTGCGGACAATGTCCAAGGATCGCAACGTTGCCGACGCCGTGCGCTCGTCGGCCGGGCGGTTGTATAGAATCAAGACCAAGTAAGCATGGCCAAGGACTACTACGTCATTCTCGGTGCGGCGCGTAACGCCACCAGGGAGCAGATCCGGGATCGCTTTCGCCAGCTGGCTCGCGAAAGGCATCCGGACCGGTTCCAGGGGGCGGCGCGTCAACAGGCCGAGCTGGACTTCCAGGACATCACCGAAGCGTTCAACGTCCTGCTCGACGCCGACCGGCGGCGCCAGCACGATCTCGAGCTGGCGCGGCCGGAGGCCTCTTCGGCGGCCAGCGATGCCTCCCGGCTCGGCCGATTCCACATGGAAGCGGGAGTGCAGTTCTACCGCGATGGCAACTTCGCCCAGGCGTCCGACGCGTTCGAACGGGCGATCCAGGCGGAGCCCAGGAACCACCAGGGCTGGCATCACCTGGCGCAGGCGCTCTCCCATCAGCGCCGCCATCTGGCCCGGGCCGTGGAAGCGATCGCCCGGGCCTGCGAGCTGCAGGCGATCAACCCCGCCTACCTCAAACTGGCGGGGAGGCTCCATGCCGAGGCGGGATTGGTGGATCGGGCCGAGCACTATTACAATGAGGCCAGAACCTGGGGTGGTGAGGATCCGGTCGTCACCAAGGCGCTCGACGAGTTGCGCAAGGGCGAGAAGAAAGGCTGGAGCGGTCTTTTCGGAAAGGGCACCTGATGCTGCGCGCTAGGGCCTGCGGACTCTCCGATGTCGGAGTCCTCCGCAGCCACAACGAAGACTGCTTCGAGATCGATCCCGTGCACCAGCTGTTCGTCGTCGCCGACGGCATGGGTGGACACAGCCACGGCGAGATTGCTTCGCGTATCGCCGTGCAGGCGATCCGGGAGAGCATCGCGACCCATGGCGATGGCTCAGAGGAATCGCCCGGAGCCGGCCTGGTCGGCGTCGGCCGGCAGAGCGATCGCATCCGCAGGGCGATCCGCATCGCCCATGATCGAGTGCTGAAGGCGATCCGCCAGGACGGCTCGCTGCACGGCATGGGCACCACCGTCGTCGGGATGGTGCTGGAGGGCGGCATCATGGCCGTCGCCCACGTCGGAGACAGCCGCGCCTATCGCCTTCGCGACGGCCGATTCGAGCTCCTGACGCAGGACCACACCTGGGTGAACGAGCAGGTCGTCGCCGGCTTCCTCACCGAGGAGCAGGCACGCGTGCATCCGCTCAAGAACGTGGTCACGCGCGCGCTGGGCGGCGACAGCGAGGTCGAGGTCGACGTCCGCGAGTGGCCGGTCCAGGTGGGCGACCTTTTCCTGCTCTGCTCCGACGGTCTGACGACGATGCTCTCCGATCCGGAGATCCTCGAGCGCCTGCGGTCGAGCTCGCGGATGGAGGAGCTCTGCGGCCGGCTGGTCCGCGATGCCAACGCTCGCGGCGGATTCGACAACATCTCCGTCGTGCTGTTGCGCATCGAGTCGGACGCCGACGTCGACAGCGACGAAGAGACCGCCGCTGGCGTCGACTGACCCGGGCGACTACTCTCCGAAGCGGTAGCCCTTGCGTGCCGTGACCTTGAACTCAGGGTTGGCCAGGGTGACTTCGACCTTCTGAAATCCCCGCAACCCGGTCAGATGCTCGGCCCGGTAGCTCACCAGGTAGTAGCCACTCGTCTCTCTGGCGACATCGGCGATCGGCGTCTTGAAGTGCAGGACGTTCGGATAGTAGCGACCGCCGGTGTCGTCCGAGATGTGGCTCATGGCGTTGGCGAACGGATGGTTCGCGCCGGTGTCGGTCAAGTCGAAGGTATAGACCGCGACGTTCGCGTCGTTCAGTGATTCCGACATCGGCTCGAAATAGCGCGGATCGGGCTCGTACTGGTAGAAGCGGTTCATCCGGCCGAAGCCCATGGTGAAGAGCAACAGGTTCTTCCTGCCGACGAGAGGGGCCGAGGCCTCGGCGACCAAAGTGAGCGCTTCGTAGATCGTCCCGGTCTGCTCGCCCAGGGCCTCACCGGTGGGCAGCCCCGGTCCCAGCGCCGGGGCGCCCGGCGGGGGCGGTACCTGCCGCGACGGAAAGGCCTCGCGCGCCCCCCTGCCGGTCGTCGCAGCGAGAATGGCGCGCTCGATCGCTTCGAGGTCGCGCGAAAAGTCGAGAAAGACCTTCAGTCGGTTGTCGTAGCCCACCACAGCCACCCAGTCGGTGGGCGCGAGCCCAGCGCGCAGCCACTCGACGGCGTCCTTGCCGGCGCGGATCTGGCGTTGCAGCAGGCCGGGGACGTCGACGTTGTGGGATCGCTGGTCGTCGAAAAAGAAGACGAAGTAGTGCGGCGCGAGACCGGCGTTGTCCGCCGGGGCACTGGCGCCGGACGAGGCAGGCTCGGAGCCGGCGTAGCGTCGATTGCTGTAGAACGTCGCAGAAGTGACCTGAACCTTCTTGTCGTCCTCGCTGACCTCGAAATCCGCCGGTCCCAGCCCGAGGATCGGATTGCCCTTCTTGTCGGTCACCATCACGTCCAGCAGGACTTCGCTTACCAGGATCTCGGCGCCAAAGGGGGCGACCAGGAGTGGGGCTTCCTTCTGCAAGATCGGCTCTGCCGCCGGGGCCTGCCCCCGCACTGCGGGCGAGTGCCCGAATGCGAGGAGGGCGGCGACAAAAAAGCTCCAGTAAAGGGGGGTGTAGGTGCGTACCGTTCGCTTGGTCTCTCGAGGCATGGGTACTTTTTCCTTTACTGAAATACGGCGTTGCAGGAGCCACGGTTGCAGCGAGCGCGCACCGGACAATGGCTAGGAAGGCGGACTCGAATAAAAGCCGCCGCGGGCGGCGAGCTTTCGCAGCGCGTCGCTTGGCGCGAGGCGCGGGCCGCGGGTCGCGGCGAGCGCCTCCAGTTGCTGGACGATGCTGTCGAGCCCTTCGCTATCGGCCCAGCGGCAAAGGCCGCCGCGGAATGGCGGGAAGCCGATACCGAAGACCAGCGCGAGGTCGAGCGGGCCCGGTCCTTCGACGATCTCCTCGGCAAGGCAGCGCGCCGCCTCGTTCACCATCGGCAGGATCAGGCGTTCGGCCGATGGCGGCGGCAGCTCGGCTTTCGGTGTGAGGTTCAGGATGGCGTAGATCGCCGGATCGACCTCCTGCTCGCGGCCGTCGCGGTAGCTATAGACCCCCTTGCCGGTCTTCGTGCCGAGTCGGCCTTTGTCCTCGGCGATACGGTCGATCCAGGCCGGAAAGTTCAACCGATCGGGGAAGGCGGCCTGGAGAACCTGGCCGACTTTGACCGAAACGTCGAGCCCGACCTCGTCGGCCAGGCGCAGCGGACCCATCGGCATCCCCCAGTCCACCAGGGCGCGATCGATCGCCTCGACCCGGTGCCCCTCGTCGAGCAGCCACATCGCCTCGGCCGAATAGAAGGCGAGCAGCCGGTTGACCAGGAAGCCCGGCCCATCGCGGACGACCACCGGGGTCTTCCCGAGCCGGCGGGCGAGAGCGGTGGCCGTGCGCACCGCGGTCTCGCCGGTCAGGCTGCCGGCGACCACTTCGACCAGCGGCATCTTGTCGACCGGATTGAAGAAATGCATGCCCACGACGCGCTCGCGGCGCCCCGCGAGCTGGCCGATGTCGTCGATCGAGAGGGAAGAGGTGTTGCTGGCGAGAATCGCGGTCGGCGCGAGGCGGCGCGAGAGCTCGGCGAAGAGTTGCTGCTTCACGGCGAGATTCTCGACCACAGCCTCGAGCACGAAGTCGGAACTCTGAAGACCAGCCTCATTCAGCGTCGGCTGCAGAAGCGCCATCTTGCGTCGCATCTCCGCCGGCTGCAGGCGCCGTCGCCGGACCTGCTTTTCGAACAGCGCCGCGGCGTGCTGCAGGGCGGTCGTGATCGCGCCGGGGTGGATGTCCTTGACACGCACCGGCAGGCCGGCCTTGTCGGCCATCAGCTGGGCGATGCCGCCGCCCATTACGCCCGCGCCGAGGACCGCCGGGCGGCAGACCGCGAGCGGTGCCGGGGTATCGGCGGGGCCGTCCTTCTTCGCCGCTTCCATGAGCCCGAACAGGTGGAGCAGGTTCTTGGCGGTGGGCGAGGTCGCGAGCTCGCCCACCGCCCGCGCCTCGGCGTCGAAGCCGGCCGCCGGCCCCTTTTCGAGGCCGATTCGCACCACCTCGATCGCTGCGAGCGGCGCCGGGTAGCGACCGCGGGTGGCGTTCGCGGTCTTCTTGCGCGCCTGGTCGAGCACGAACCAGCGTCCGAGCGGTCCGTCGAGCAGCAGACGCTTCAGCCCTCCCGGCGGTCTTCGCCGGGGTCGCTTGCGCCCGATTTTGCCGCGGGCGAACTCCCGCACATGGTGAAGGAAGCCCGCGGCAGGGAAGAGCGCGTCCGCGAGGCCGAGCCGCAACGCCTGGCGCGCCGGAATCGCTTTGCCGGCGAGAATGATGTCGAGTGCCGCGACCAGACCGACCCGACGCGGCAGGCGCACGCAGCCCCCCCAGCCGGGCAGGATTCCGAGCTTGATCTCGGGCAGGCCGATGCGCAGGTCTTCGCGGTCGGAGACGACGATGTAGGTCGACGCGAGGGAGAGCTCGGTGCCGCCGCCGAGGCAGGTGCCGGAGACCGCCGAGACGGTGGGGAAGGGGAGGCGCTCCCAGGCCGAAAAGAGGCGATGGCCGTACCGCGAGCCGGCCTCGGCCTCCTCGGGATCGGTGACGGCGGCGATCTCCGCGACGTCGGCGCCGGCGATGAACATGCCAGGCTTGGCCGACAGCAGGACGAGACAACCGATGTCGTCCCTGCCCGCGAGCTCGGCGAGCAGCCGATCGAGCTCCGCGAGCGCTTCGCGGGTGAAGATATTCGCCTTCCTGTCGGGCAGATCGAAGGTCAGCGTGGCGAGGTGGTCTTCCCCGACCTCGAGGTGGAAGGCTCGCTCCACCTAGTGGGCGCCTCCAGCGTCTCCCGCGGCGTAAAGGCGGTCGAGAATCGCCTTGTACTTGACGTTGATCACGCGCCGCTTGACCTTCAGCGTCGGTGTGAGCTCACCGCCTTCGAGAGTGAACTCCGCCGGCAGGGTCTCCCACACCCGGATCTGCTCGTAGCGCGCCAGGTGCTCGTTCACGGCATCCACTTCGGTCTGGATGGTGGCGCGCAGGCGGGGATGCTGCAGGAGCTCGTCGATCGTGCCGCCGAGCTTCTCGCCCGCTGCCCAACCCTTGAGGACCTCGAAGTCCGGCACGATGAGCGCGGCCAGGTACTGCCGGCGGTCGCCGATCACCACCGCTTGCGAGATCCACCGGCTCGCTTTGAGCTGGTTCTCGATCGGTGCCGGCGCGATGTTCTTGCCGTAGGCGTTGACGATCAGCTCCTTCTTACGGTCGGTGATCACCAGAAAACCGCCGTCGTCGAGATGGCCGATGTCGCCGGTGTGGAACCAGCCCTCGCTGTCGATCGCCTCGGCGGTGGCCTCGGGCTTGCCGAAGTAGCCCCGCATCGTGTTCGGGCCGCGCGACAGAATCTCGCCGTCTTCGGCGATCTTCACTTCGATGCGTGGCATCGGGCGACCTACCGTGCCGAGCCGGGTGGCGCCGCGCGCATTCACCGAAATCACCGGCGAGGTCTCGGTCAGGCCGTACCCTTCGTAGATCGGGATGCCGGCTCCCCAGAAGAACTCGGCTACGTCGCGGCCCAGCGGCGCGCCGCCGGACATCGCGAAGACGAATCGCCCGCCCAGACGTTCGCGGACCTTCGAGAACACCAGCTTGTCGGCGATCTTCACCTTGAGGCCCGCGGGCGCGAATGCCAGGCGCTGCGGCAGCGCTTCGCGCCCGACGCCCAGGGCCCAGCGGAAGATCTTCGCCTTGAGGCCGCCGGCGGCGGTGGCGTTCTCGAGCACCCGCGCCATGACTTTTTCGTAGACGCGCGGTACGGCGACGAAGACGTGCGGCTTGACCTCGAGCAGATTGGCCGCCACGGTCTGCACCGATTCGGCGTAGGCGATGGTGATGCCCTTGTAGAAGAAACAATAGTCCACGAGGCGCTCGAACGAGTGCGACAGCGGCAGGAAGGACAGGGCGGTGAAGCTGCCCTCGAGTCCCAGCACCTCGCAGCCGGTGACGGCGTTCGAAACCAGGTTGTCGTGCGTCAGCATGACTCCCTTCGGGTCGCCGGTCGTGCCGCTGGTGTAGATCAGGGTGGCGAGATCCTCCGGTTTCGCCTGCGCGGCCATCCGCTCGAGCCAGGCCTGGTCGGCTGCGGCGCCCCGCGCCATGAAGGACTCCAGCGACTCGACGCCTTCCGGCGCCACGCCGCTCGCTTCGATCGCCACGATCCGCTCCACGGCGGGCATGTCGGCGCGCACCTCGAGCAGGCCCTCGAGCCGCTCCCGGCCCTGGACGAAGAGCACCCGCGAGCCGCTGTCGCGGGCGACGTAGGCCGCGCCCTCGGGGAGGAGCGTGGGGTAGATCGGCACCAGCGCCGCGCCGATGCACAGGGTCGCGAAGTCGACCGCTGGCCAATGCGGCCCGTTTTCCGCCATCAGAGCCACGCGATCGCCCGGCCGGACGCCGCTGTCGACCAGGGCTTTGGCGATCTGCCGCACCTGGCGCACGAGCTCGGCAGTCGAAACGGCGACATAGCGCCCGTCGACCTTGTGCATCAGGCAGGCCTGCCTGTCGAAGCCCGCAGCGACCAGAAAGAGCTCGGAAAGTGTCCGGATTGCCATGATTTCGACTCCTTGGTGTGGCATTTGGAATTGTATCGGAGGTTCCGCTTGACCGTTCAGGCGTCGCGAAGGTATTCTCCCGTTCCTTCGCGGAGATCCTCCGCAATCCGTCGCGATCCCGAGGCGACGGCTGTCGCAGCGCCACAAAACGGGGCGTAGCTCAGCTTGGTAGAGCGCACGGTTCGGGACCGTGAGGCCGGAGGTTCAAATCCTCTCGCCCCGACCATTTCCCGCCGCAGTTTCCTGCCGCAGTTTCCCAGCCGGCAGGGTTTTCGCACCGCCTCCGCTGGTAGGATCCGGCCCATTCCCGGGGGCCGGAGAGTCGATATGAGCGGACTGTCAGCGTTTTTCGAGCAGGCGAGGACCGGGTTCTCCCGGACCTTCTGGATCGCCAACATCATCGAGCTGTTCGAGCGCTTCGCTTACTACGGCTCGAAGGCGATCCTCGCGGTCTACATCGCCGAGCAGGTCGGTCTCGGACCGGGCAAAGCCGGCTTCCTCGTCGGCAGCCTGTTCAACACGTTGCTCTACTTCCTGCCGCCGCTCGCCGGCACCGTCGTCGATCGCTACGGCTTCAAGAAGAGCCTGCTCGCCTGCTTCTCGATCTTCAGCGTCGGCTACTTCCTCATCGGCCTCGGCGGCCTGCCGCAGGGCAAGCCCCTGGTGGACGCTCTCGGCGGAGCGACCTACATGATCGTGGCGCTGGTCATCACCGCCATCGGCGGCTCGCTGATCAAGCCGTCGATCGTCGGCACGGTGGCGCGCACGACGACACCGGAGACCAAATCGCTCGGCTACTCGATCTACTACACGCTGGTGAATCTCGGCGGCGCGATCGGTCCGCTGCTCGCCATGCAGGTGCGCGAGAACCTGGGCATCGCCTACGTTCTGGTGATGTCTTCGCTGGTGAGCCTCGGGCTCATCGCGGGAACGGCGATCTTCTTCCGCGAGCCGCCGCGGCCGGCCGACGCTCCGCCGACGAAGTCCATGGGCAAGGTCCTGGCGGACATGTTCATGGTGTTCCGGGATCTCAAGTTCATGAGCTTTCTGGTGATCTTCTCGGGCTTCTGGATCATGTTCTGGGAGATCTTCTACGCCCTGCCGTTCTACGTGCGCGACGTGCTGCACTTCGAGAAATTCGAGATCATCGAGACCGTCGATGCCTGGACGATCATTCTCATCACCATACCGATCACCGCGCTCGCCAAGCGGATGAAGCCGCTCGCGGCGATGACGCTCGGCTTCGCGATCGCCTCGGCCTCCTGGTTCCTGATGGGAGCGATTCCGACCCTGACCGCCACGATCGTCGCCATCGCCATCTATGCGGTCGGTGAGGGGCTCCAGGCGCCGCGCTACTACGAGTACGTCGCCGACCTCGCGCCCAAGGAGCAGGTCGGGACCTATATGGGCTTCGCCTTCCTGCCGGTGGCGATCGGCACTTTTGTCTCCGGCGCCATTGCCGGGCCGCTCGTCGAGCGCTACGTCGGAATCCGCCAGGACGGAGTCTTCACTCCCGGACCGGACTTTGCCCACGCCGGCCGGATGTGGTTCTGGGTCGGCGGGATCGGCGTCGTTTCGACCCTCGCCATGCTCGCTTACGACCGCCTGGTCGTAAAGCGTCGCTGAGCCATCTGTGGCGGCTGCGATGAAGAACTCCAAGATCTCGATCCTCGGCCTGGGAATGATGGGCCAGGCGATCGCCGCCGGCCTGGTCAAGGCTCATCACGCCAAACGCCTGCTGGCCGGCACGACGCGCACCCGGGCGGCGGCGACCCGGCTGCGCGCCGAGCTCGGCATCGCGGTCGGAGTCGACAATGCCGCGGCCGCCGCCGCTGCCGACGTGCTGGTCTTCGCGCTCAAGCCGCTGCAGGTGCTCGAGGTGGCGCGCGCGCTCGCTGCGGCCGGCGCGGTGTCGCCGCGGACGCTGGTCGTCTCGATCGCCGCCGGCGTCACCACCGCCCAGCTCGAGGAGATCCTGGGGCCCCGCGTGGCGGTCGTGCGGGCGATGCCCAACACGCCCTGCAGCATTGGCTGCGGCACCACGGTGCTCACGCCCGGGAAGCGCGCCGGAGACGCGCATCTCGCAACGGCGCGACGCATCTTCGCGCCGCTCGGCCGTGTCATCGAGCTCGAGGAGAAGCACATGAACACCGTGACCGGGCTCTCGGCCTCGGGTCCGGCGTTCGTCTATGTGATCCTCGAAGCGCTCGCCGATGGCGGCGTGGCGCGCGGCCTGCCCAGGCAGACGGCGATCGAGATGGCGGCGCAGATGGTCTACGGCGCCGCCTCGATGGTGCTCGCCACCGGCCGGCATCCGGCGGCGCTCAAGGACGACGTCACGACACCGGCTGGCTGCACGATCGCCGGCATCCTGGCGCTCGAGGACGGCCGCATCCGCAGCGTCCTGTCGCGCGCCGTCGAGGTGGCGAGCGTGCGGGCGGGAGAGCTTGCCTCCGGCAAGTAGGCGCGGGTACGCGGGCGCCGCAGCGAAAGAACGAACTCGAGGAGAGCGGCGATGAAGAAGATTTTCTTGGCGGGCCTGGTGGGTGGATTCGTGGTTTTTCTCTGGGGCTTCGTGTCGCACATGCTCCTGCCGGTGGGGCAAATGGGCTTCACGCAGATGCCGGTGAACTCGCCGCTGCTCGAGGCGATGAAGCAGAACCTCACGGAAGAGGGGCTTTACGCCTTCCCCGGCCTCGAGGTCGGGCGCAAGCAGACGGAGACCGAGGACGCGGTCTGGTCGGGCAAGTACAAGATGGGTCCGAACGGTCTGCTGCTTTACCATCCGGTCGGCACCGACCCGATGTCGCCGCAGCGCCTCGTGATCCAGTTCGCCACCGACGTTTTTGGTGCGCTGCTGCTCGCCTATCTGCTGGTGGCGATCACAGGTTCGACCGGCGCCCAGGTGCCGCTGGCGAAGATGCTGCGAATCGCAGCCATCGCTGGGCTCTTCGGCTGGGCATCGATCGAGATCGCCTACTGGAACTGGTACGGCTTTCCTGCCGCCTTCGTCCTCGCCGAGCTTATCGACCAGATCGTCGGCTGGACGCTCGCCACGCTCGCGATGGCCTGGCTCTGGCGCCGGATGGAGAAGCGCGCCCAGCTCCTCGCCGAGCGCATTTGGGAGCACTGAGCGGCCGGTCCGCTGCCGAGCAGCGGCCGGCTAGCCGCTGCTTCAGCCGTTCTTCTGCGCGAAGTCGGTCATGAAGGCGATCAGGGCGTCCACGCCGGCCTCGGGGAAGGCGTTGTAGATCGACGCCCGGATGCCGCCGACCGAGCGATGGCCCTTGAGGCCGTCGAGTCCGGCGGCGGTCGACTCGGCGACGAACTTCTTCTCGAGCTCTTCCGAAGGCAGTCGGAAGGTCACGTTCATCCACGACCGGCTTTCCGGCTGGGCGTGGCCGCGGAAGTACCCGCCGCTGCCGTCGATCGCCGCGTAGAGCTTCGCCGCCTTGCGGCGGTTCTTCTCCTCGACGGCCTGGAGGCCGCCTTCGGCGAGCAGGTGCTTCAGCACCAGATGCAGGATGTAGATTCCGAACGCCGGCGGCGTGTTGTAGAGCGAGCGCTCCTTGGCGTGGGTGGCGTAGTTGAGATACGCCGGCGTCGCTGCCGGCGCTTTGCCGATCAGGTCTTCGCGCACGATCACCAGGGTCAGACCAGCAATCGACAGGTTCTTCTGCGCGCCGCCGTAGATCATTCCGTAGCGGGCGATGTCGACCGGACGGCAGAAGACGTCGGACGAAGCGTCGTTGATCAGCGGGACACCCACGGGCACATCCGGCAGATGGTGCCATTGCGTGCCGTAGATGGTGTTGTTGGAGGTCATGTGGACGTAGGCCGGAGCTTCGCTGTAGCGGATCTCGCTCTGCAACGGGATGCGGTCGTGGTTGGTCGCCTTGGAGGTGCCGGCAACATGCACGCTGCCGAGTTTCTTCGCGTCGGCGATCGCCTTCTCCGACCAGACGCCGGTCTCGATGTAATCGGCGGTGCGGCCGGCAGGGAGCAGGTTCATCGCCAGCATCGCGAACTGCAGCGTCGCTCCCCCCTGCAGGAAGAGCACCTGGTAGCCGTCGGGCACTCCGGCGAGCTTGCGCAGGTTCGCTTCAGCGCCGTAGCAGATCTCCTCGAACGGCTTCGAGCGGTGGCTGATCTCGAGGACCGACATGCCGACGCCGGGCAACGCCACCAGGTGCTCGCGAGCCTCTTCGAGAACGGGGAGCGGCAGCACGGCCGGACCGGCGGAAAAATTGAAAATGCGATGAACGGTCGTCATGGAAGGGTTCTCCGGAGGGAACTTCGTAGGGGGAAATTGTATCAACGCGCGGCGAGCCGGCGCGCCAGCGCCTCGGCGAGCGGCCTGGCCAGCTGCGCGACGCCGGGTGCGTCGACCGGCGAGGGGGCGAAGGGCTGCCAGGGGGCGCCCAGCAGGTCGCGCCGGAACTCGACGCAGAGGACCTGCCCGGGATGGCTCGCCGCGTACCGGTAGCCCATGGTCGCCGGATGCAGGTGGTAGGTCGCGTTCTCGCCGACCTCCAGGTCGAGCGCCGAATAGGCCTCCTTGAGCTCGGCGACGAGCCCGGCGGGAGAGAGGTCCAGGCCGTCGGCATCGCGGGTGATGAAGTCGACTCCCGGTCGCTGCACCCAGCCGGCGTAAGCCTCGGGCCGATAGGCTTCGCGCAGCGCGGTGACGATGTCGGCATCGACCGCGACTTCGACCGAGCGCGGCGCATAGCTGTGGAGTGCCACCGCCAGACCTCCCGGAGCGCCGCAGATCTCCCGGTACAGCCCCGCCACCGTGGCGTGGTACTGCTGGTGAAGGGAGAGAAGCAGTTGCTGGTCTGCGCCCGCAGAGATATAGGGCGGCAGGCCCGGCGTCATGCCGGCCGCCACGGCCTCGGGGCCGGCGGCGATCTCCCGGTTGAAGTCAATGAACGTGCGCGGCACCAGCGCCCGCACGACCACAACCCCCTTAACCGGAACTTTTCGCGCCGCGCTCGTCAGCCGCGCCGCGATCTCGCCTGCCAGCTCCGGCACCCCGAAATCGGTGTTGACGTGAAAGAACTGCTCGAGCCCCGCCGGCAGCGGGCTCCGGAGCTGTGCCGCGAGGGCATCGTAGTGCTCCCGCTCCGTCGCTCCATGCGGCAGCTCGATCAACAGGGAGGCCCGACCCTCGTCGCCGCCACGATAGACCTCGGCCACGCCGTCGATCGAATCGCTCGAGCGCACCGCCAGTTCTCTGAACGGAGCCTTCATGGCGCGCTTCTCGGCACGGAGGCGAATCGCTTCACGTCAGAAGCGGAACGCGACGCCGAGGGTCAGGTCGATATCGTTCTGGGTCCCGCCTTCGTCGCCCCACTGGCCCTCGTATCCCGCGTCGTAGACCGCGATGCGGCCTTCAAAGCGTAGCGCCCACATCTTGGCGAATTGCCAGTCGACGCCGCCACCGCCGAAGAGACCGGTGTCAGTGTAGCTTGCTGGGTACCCGTCACACGAGATGCTGCAATCGACGAATTGCCAGAACTCGACCTCCTGCGAATGCCAACCAGCGACGACGAACGGACGCCAGCGGGACTCGTCTCCGCCGAAGGCGTAGCGCAGACCAAGCTGATAGGCGGTGGCGTCAGCGGACTCGGCGTCGTGAACCATCCCGCGCAGATCGATGGCCCAGTGCGGACTGAAGCGCCAGGCGATGCCGCCGCCGAGACCGAGCTCGAGGTCGTAGCCCTGATACTCGGAGTACGAGCCTGCGGGCTCGACCACGGCAGAGATCTCGAAACGCTGGAATTGGCCGTGCACGGGTGCTGCCAGAAGGCCGGCAACGAGGAAGGCGAGAGACAGCGGGCGACGGCGCATGGCGAACCTCCATCGAGAGTGCGGCAACTCACCTGATTATAGATACTTGGCTCCGGAAAGGCTGGGCGCAGCCCGCAGGCTCAGATCTCGTGGATCAGCAGCCCGTCGCGCAGCTTGGGCTCGAACCAGGTGGACTTGGGTGGCATGATCTCGCCGGCGTCGGAGACCGCGAAGAGGTCGGCGACCGAGACCGGGAACATGGCGAAGGCGACGGCGGCTTCGCCAGCGTCGACCCGCTTTTCGAGCTCCCGGGTGCCGCGAATACCGCCGACGAAGTCGATCCGCTGGTCGGTTCTGGGGTCGCCGATGCCCAGCAGCGGCGTCAGAACCTTCTCCTGCAGGATGTTGCAGTCCAGGTTCTCGAGCGGAGAAGCTCCGGAAAAGGAAGGAAGGACGAAGGTTCTCCAGCTACCTCCGAGGTAGAGGCCGACATGGCCTTTGCTGGTGGGTTGCGGGGGGCCGTCGACGAACTCGAAGCTCGCCTGGAGCTCAGCGAGCAGCACCTCGGGGGACTTACCGTGGAGATCCTTCACCAGGCGGTGGTAGGGGAGGACCTGCACCTGGTCGTCCGGGAAGGCGACAGCGAGGAAGTTGTCGGCGGTGCCGGCGCTCGGGCTCGCGGCGTGCGGCGAGTGGCCCGCAGCGATCTCGGCGCGGGTGCGCCAGGCCGAAGCGGCACGGTGGTGGCCGTCGGCGATGTAGAGCTCGGGAACCTCGGCGAAGGCGGCGACCAGAGCGTCTCGATCCGCTGCCTCGGCGCGCCAGATCGTGTGCTCGACGCCGTCGTCCGCGGTGAAGTCGCAGAGCGGCTCCGCCGCAGCCAGCCGCGCCGCGATGTCATCTACCTTTACCGAAGCTTTGTAAGTGAGGAAGACCTTCCCCGTCTGGGCGCGCAGCGCGCACATGTGATGCGTGCGGTCATCCTCTTTGTCCCTGCGGGTCTTCTCGTGCTTCTTGATCAGGTCCCGCTCGTATTCGTCGACGCTCCAGGTCCCGGCAACCCCCGTCTGGGTGTGGTCGCCCATCTTCAGCCGATAGACGTAGAGCGCCGGCTCGGCCTCGACTTCGAGCGGCGCAGCGCGGCGCAAGGTATCGAGGTTCTTGCGGGCCAGGGCGTAGACCGCATCGGAATGCGGGTCGGTCGCCTCCGGCAGGTCGATCTCGGAGCGCGTCACATGGAGGAACGAGAGCGGATTCCCGGCCGCGAGCGCCCGGGCCTCCGCGGTGCTGACGACGTCGTAGGGGACGGAAGAGACCCGCGGCGCCCCCGCGGAAGTCGGGCGCAGCGCGCGGAACGGGGTGAGTTTTGCCATAATCGGATTCTAGGCGGGGAATCGAACCGGAGTCCACGGAACCGGGACCTTCCCTGAATCTCGAGGAAACTCAATCCATGGGCGCGATTTCGGTAGGGCTCGTCGGTTGCGGGCGTATCGGCCGCAACCTCGTACGCATCCTCGCAGGCTCCTCGCTGGGCCGGTCTTCCGGGATCGAGCTGGCTGCGATCGTCGATCGGACCGATCCGGAGACGCTCGAATACCTGCTGCGGTTCGATACGCTGCTCGGGCGCTTCCCGACACCGATTGTCCGCCGCGAGGGCCTGCTCGAGATCGACGGCCGCGAGATTGCCCTTCTCGCCCCGCCGGCCGGCCCTCAGGGGGCCACAGCGCCGGACTGGAAGGCCCTGGGCGTCAAGGTCGTCATCGAAGCGACCGAGACCCAGCAGACGAGGAGAGCGCTCGAGGCGCACCTCGCGAACGGCGCGGAGCGGGTGCTGGTCTGCTCGCCGTCCGACGACCTGCCCGACGCCACCATCGTCGTCGGCGTGAACGAGAAGATTCTCGGCCCGGAACACCGGATCATCTCGGCGGGTTCGGTGACGGCCAACTGCGCCGCCCCCGTGCTCAAGGTCCTGGCGGCGGAATTCGCGCTCGACCGGGTGTTTCTGACCTCGGTGCATGCCTATTCGAACCAGCTGCGGCTCGCCGACGTGCCGGCTGACGACATGCGCAGCGGCCGGGCGGCGGCAGAGAACATCATTCCGCAGCCGACCAACGCCGACGAACTGATCGCAGCGCTCGTTCCCGAGCTCGCCGGGAAGATCTCGGGCCTCGCGATCAACGTGCCGGTGCCGAACGGCTCGATCGTCGATCTGACCTGCTGGCACCCGCGCGAAGTCACCGCCGAAGCGATCAATGCCGCCCTGCGCGCCGCCGCCGAGAAGAGCCTCTACGGCATCCTGGCCTACGAGACGGAGCCGATCGTCTCCTCCGACATCCTGCTTTCGACCTACTCCGGGACCTTCGATTCGCTGTCGACGATGGTCGTCGCCGGCAGGGTCTCGAAGACCCTCACTTTCTTCGACAACGGTTGGGGCTACTGCCACCGCGTGATCGACCTGTTGCGCCGGCTGTCGACCTTCACCAGGGAGGACGCGCGATGACGATCCGGGTCGGCATCAACGGTTTCGGGCGCATCGGCCGCTCGGTCTTCCGCATCCTCTGCGACCGCCCCGAAGTCGAGGTGGTGTGCATCAACGATCTCTTCGAGAACGAGCATCTGGCCTACCTGCTCGAGTACGACTCGGTAATGGGACCGTTCGGCCGGCAGGTGAGTTTCGACGAAGAGACGATGACCGTCGACGGACGTTCCACTCGCATGACTGCGGAGCGTGACCCGGCCAAGATCCCGTGGGGAGAGCTCGGAGTCGATGTCGTGATCGAGTCGACCGGTGCCTTCCGCAGCCGCGAGAAGCTCGAACGCCATCTCGCCGGCGGGGCGCGGAAGGTCATTCTCACCGTGCCGGCCAAGGACGAGATCGACCGGATGGTCGTGCTCGGGGTCAACGACGGCGACCTGCGTCCGACCGACCGCATCGTCTCCAACGCCTCGTGCACGACCAACTGCCTGGCGCCGATCGCGCGCATCCTCGACGAGGCGTTCGGCATCGAGGAGGGGTTCGTCTCGACCGTCCACGCCTACACCAACGACCAGCGGCTGGCCGACGTGGCGCACGACGACCTGCGGCGCAGCCGCGCCGCGGCGCTGAACATCATTCCGACCTCGACCGGCGCGGCGCGCGCCGTCGGCAAGGTGCTGCCGCGCCTCAAGGGCAAGCTCGACGGAGTGGCGCTGCGGGTGCCGGTGCCGGACGGATCGCTGATCGATTTCACCTGCCGGCTCGCGGGCCGGCCGGGGGTAGCCGAGATCAACGCCGCCGTCCAACGCGCGGCGGAGGGCGAGCTCAAGAACATCGTCGAGTACAGCACCCGCCCACTGGTGTCGACGGACATCATCGGTAACCCGCACTCGTCGATCTTCGACGCCCTGTCGACCCAGGCCCTGGGCGACGGCTTCGCCCGCGTCGTCGCCTGGTACGACAACGAGTGGGGCTACTCGCAGCGGGTCGTCGACCTGCTCTTCCTGCTCGCCGGCGAAGGCGCGCAGTCGCATAGGAGAGAACCGTGACACGGATCGGAGTCTTCGGCTGGGGAGTCGTGGCGCCGCGCTCGAAGGACATCGAAGCGTTCGAGCGCCACCTGGAGTCGAAAGAGAGCTGGCTCCGGCCCTACGACGGCTTCGGGCCCTCGAACTTCCTCGTCGGCCAGCCCGACTTCGACTTCACCGACTACAAGCCGTGGATCGAGGCCCGCTTCCCGCCCAGCCGCTTCTCGCAGATCACCGAGAAGATGGACATGCCGACCCTCTTCGCGATCGCCGCCTTCGTCCAGGCGCTCGGGCAGAACCCGGGACTCGAGCAGGTCCTGCAGGAGCTCGGTTCGCAGGCGCACGTCTACGTCGGCACAGGCCTGGGCGCGCTCGGCACGATCGAATCCGTGTCGCTCCAGCTGCATCGCGCGCAGCGCCGGTGGGACCGCTTCTGGGCGGCGCCGGAGCGCAACGAAGCGTTGCGCCGCTTTCTCGCCGGCGAGGGCGCACCCGAGGGCGCCGCCCCGCCGGTCGATCCGGCGACCCTGCCCGACGAGGACCGCGAAGAGATCGAGGAGCAGTGGTGGCATTTCTGGGCCGGGCACTCGCTGCCGCTGCGGGAGTTCCTCGCCGAGATGCGCGACATCGAGTCGCTCGCCGTGCAAGGCACGGTCGAGACCGGCAAGCTCGGCCTGATCAAGGAGAAGCAGCGGCGCATCAACCGGATGCTCAAGACCTGGTCCTGCCCGCCGCCGCCCTGGCGCGAAGTGCCGGCGAACCTGCTGTGGAACATCCACAACGCGCCGGCGGCGCAGATCTCGATGATGGGCAAGATCACCGGCCTGACCTTCGCGCCGGTCGCCGCCTGCGCCACGTTCGGCGTGACACTGAAGCTGGCCATCGACGCCATCCGCCGCGGCGAGGCCAAGGCGGTGGTGATCGGCGCCACAGATCCACCGCCGCTGCGGCTGATGGTCGGCGCCTTCCACAACGCGCGCGTCGGCGCCGCCGACGGCTCGGTGTCGAAGCCGATGACGGGGCTGCGCGGCACGCACGTCGGCGGCGGCGCGGCGATCTGGATCGTCGGCGATCTCGACTACCTGCGCGCGAAGGGCTTCCACACGATCGGCATGGAGCCGCTCGCGGTCGGCGTCTCTTCGGACGCCGAGCACATCATCACGCCTTCGAAGACCGGGCCGACGACGGCGATCGTCCAGGCTTTGGCCGCCGCCGGTGTCGCGCCCGAGGAGATCGGCTCGTGGGACCTGCACGCCACCGCGACCCCGGGCGACTATCTCGAGGTCGAGAACCTGCGCAGCATCCTGCACGAGGACGTCCTGGTCACGGCGCGCAAGGGGACCTTCGGCCACGGCATGGGTGCCTCCGGCGGCTGGGAGCTCACCGCGCAGTACCTGGGATATCAGCGCGGGGTGATCTTCCCGACGCCGCTCGCCCGCACCGAGCTCAATCCGGAGATCGCCCGGGTGCACGAGCGCTTCGCCTTCAACGAGGGTTGTCCGGTGCCCAAGGGAGCTGCCGGAAAGCTCTCGATGGGTGTCGGCGGTATCAATGCCTGCGTCATCTCGCGCCCGTATGGCGACTGATCGCGCGCTGGCCGTCGGCGAGCGCTGACGTTTGGACGCGGGCGCGGCTCGCGACCGGAGCGAACCGGATTCACCGATGCCTGATCGATCGACGAAGTTCCCGGATCTCCTGCGCCGCGCGGCGGTCGTCGCCGGTCTGCTGATCTCGCTGCTCATGGTCGTCCGCGCGCAGGCGGGCGGCGACCAGCTCAACCTGCTGGCGCGCGGCTGGCTGCTCGCCGAACGGGGCCAGCTCGTTCCCTATGGAAATCCGCTCTCTTCGGGCGGCGATGGCCCGGGTATCGCGACGACGCTGCTCATGGCGGGGCCGCTCGCCGTCTGGCGCGATCATCGCTCGCCGGTCGTCCTCATCTGGCTGCTGCACCTCGCCGCCTGGGCACTCCTCGACCGGCGTCTCCGCGCGGTCTTCACGCCGTGGGAGCGCGCCGCCTTCGCGGTGGTCTACTGGCTGAATCCATGGCGTCTCGAGGCGTCGGCGTTCCTGTGGAATCCGAACTTCCTCTACTTCTTCGGTGCCTTGCACCTGGCGACGGCGTTCGACCAGCGCGAACGGCCACGCTTCGGCGCCTCCTTTTTGCATCTCATCGCACTCGGCGTCGGTGCGCAGCTCCATCCGGCGATGCTCCTCCTCATCGTCGCTTCGCTCCTGCTCTGGCGGCGCGGTCTGGTTCAAGTGCACTGGGGCGGCGTCGCCGCCGGTGTCGCGGTGACCCTCGCGCTGCTGGTGCCGTGGTGGCAGGCCGTGCAGGCGGAGCCGGCGATCGTCGCCGCGGGCGAGGGCTTTCCCTTCCGCGGCCTGGTCTGGGTGCAGCCTTTGCTGAAGGGACTCTCGTACTGGCTGCGTTATCCCTCGCTGCTGATCAACAAGCAGAGCGCGATCTTCGACTTCACCGCCCTCGCCGGGGCCGCCGTGGATCGCTTCCTGACGCCGCTCGCCAAAGGCCTCGTCGGGATCTCCGGCATCCTGACGCTCGTCGCCGTGCTGGCCGCGAACGTCGACTTCTTCCGCCGCCGCTTCGCCGCCGGCGCGCGCGCGGCGTTCGCCCGCTCGCAAGGTGCGGACCCGCGCCGCTTCGTCGAGGACTACGCGTTCTGGTGCTTCGTCGCCGCAGTCGTCGTCTTCGCCGCCGCGCCGACGACGCCGCAGAGCTGGCAGGCGGTGCCGCTCTTCCAGGCGGCGGTCGTGCCCGTGGTGTTCTGGCTCGGCCGGCGTCTCGCCTCACCGGCGTCGGCGACCGTCGCCCGGCGCGGACTCGTGGCCGCCGCCGCCGCCGCGCTCGCTGTCCAGCTCGCGCTCGTCGCCGGCGGCCCCAACTTCCGCTGCGGCGGGCGGGGCGGCGTCACCTTCCCGCTGCGGGCGTCGTCGCCGATGTTCGACCAGCTCGGCCTGCAGCGCACCTGCCCCTGGACCTTCGACGTCGCGAACGAATGGTGGCCCGACGTCTTGCCGGAAGAGTAGGCCAGGCTAGGGGCAAGAATAGACATCATCGTCGGCGAGCGCGCCCGGCGCCGGGGCGAGATAGACCACCCTCTGGGTTCCCGGCATCCTGCGGAGCGCGCGCACCGTTTCAGGGCCGAACTGACTCGGGTGCAGCCCAGCAGCGAGCGCAGAATAGCTCCAGGTTCCGTAGCTGTCTCCCACATCGATCGTGGCTGGATAGCCGAAGGCGCCGGCGCTCGCCGACGCCGCGGGCGCGTAGGCCACGAACGGCGGAGTCGCATTCACGGCAGCCCGGGTCTCGAGGAAGAACACTGCCGGTTGAGCGTCGAGACCGGCATGGGCTTCGACAACGAGCTCGGCTGCCGCCTTGTGATCGCCGTGACAGGTGCTGCCATGGCGGGGATCGAAGCTCAGGACGACATCGGGGGCCAGCGCTTGGAGAAAGGACGCCAGTCGCGAAATGAGAGCGCTGTGGCCTCCGGAAGCTGCGCTCCAGCCGGCGGTGCCGCCGCCGTCGGGCAGGTTCCACAGAGTGAGCTCAGCGCCAAGAAGTGCTGCCGATTGCTGCATCTCGATCGTTCGCACGTCGGCGAGGTTCGGCCGGCAGCCCCCGGGAAGCAGGCAGATGCCGGCCTCACCGCGAGTCAGGACGAGGAGGTGACAGTCCAGGCGCTCGAGCAGGCAGAGCTTGGCGAGAACCGGCGCCAGCAGGACCTCGTCGTCCGGGTGGGCGCCGACCCAGAGAACGGAGCGAGCCCCGGGGAAGAGCGGTGGCGATGTCGCCGTAGGGAAGGGATCGAGCGTGGCGGGCGAAGCGGCCAGCAGGGGGACCAACGCGAGCGCCGCGAAAAAGCCCATCTCGAACAGTCTACGGCTCCCGGGTCCCAGGCGTCGACGTGGCGGTCTCGAGCATCCGGCTGGCGATCTCCTTGACCAGCTTGGCGGCGACGCGCGCGGTCATCCCGCCGACGTCGCAGCGCGGGTTGAGCTCGACGACATCGGCGCCGACGAACGGTCCCGGAAGCTGCTGGATCAGGGTGATGGTCTCGCGCACGGTGAGGCCGCCCGGCTCCTGGTGCGAGACGCCGGGGGCGAAGGCGGGGTCGAGGCCGTCGAGATCGAGCGACAGGTAGAGCGGGCCGGCGAGGGCGGGCCTTACGCCGGCCGCCCAGGCGCGCATATCGATCACTTCGACACCGAAGCGCTCGGCCTGGGCGCGCTGGTGCGGGCTCATCTTGCGGATGCCGACCTGCACCAGCCGGGCGACGAGTCCCTCTTCCAGAATCCGGGCGAACGGGCAGGCATGCGAGTAGCGGTCGCCTTCGAAGATGTCGTTGAGGTCGGGGTGTGCGTCGATGTGCAGGAGTGTCAGGCCCGGGTGACGCGGACCGAGGGCGCGCAGCACCGGATAGGTCACCGAGTGATCGCCGCCCAGCGCGATGACCCTGCCGCCGCCGGCCTGGACACGCTCCACACCGGCTTCGATCCGCTGTCGCGCCTCGGGCGAGGCCGGCAGCTCGAGATCTCCGGCGTCGGCGAGCGCCCCAGGAGCGGAAAGGTCGATCAGCGCCTCGCTCCACGGGTTCGTCGCCTCCGACCAGAGCTCTTTGCGGATGAGCGGTGGCGCCTCCGCCGGGCCGCGGAGGAAAGAGGAGCTGGCGTCGTAAGGCAGGCCGAGCAGCGTCGGGGTCGGGCTCATGGGCGAGTCTCCCTGCGGGTTTCCGCCGCGACCGGAGCGAGCTCGGGCCGCTTCGGTTGCCGGCGATCGCCGGAGGAGCGGCCGAGCGAGTGGCGCACCAGCCAGGGAAGGAGATAGTCCTTGCCCCAGACGAGCTCGTCGCGCCAGCGACGCGCCGCGGAGCGCGGGTCGGAGGGGGGCAGCGCCAGGCGCCAGCTGTCGTCGGCATCCGGAAGCCCGAGCGCGTCGGCGAGCGCCGCGGCGATGCGCGCGTGGCCGGCGGCGTTGGCGTGCAGGCGGTCGGGGCTCCACAGACGCGGATCGGAGGCCACCGGGTGCGCCGCGAAGTCGACCAGCAGCGCGCCGCTCTGTGCAGCAGCCGTGCGGATCGCCGCGTTGAGCCCGTCGAGACGCGGCGCCAGTCGACGCGCGAGCGGCATCACCGGCGCCAGATCGGGCATGGTGAACGTCAGCAGAGTGGCGCCGCTGCCGCGGATCGCCGCCATCATCGCCGCGAGATCGGCGGCGACCGCCGACAGATCGACGCGCCGCGAGACGATGTCGTTGGTGCCGGCGAAGAGGGTGACGAGGTCGGGTCGCATGGCGAGCGCCCGTGCGAGCTGCTCGTCCGCGATCTCGCGTGTCTTCTTGCCGCGCACGCCGAGGTTGGCGTAGAGCAGCCCTCCGGCCGACGCCTGTGCGCCGGCGATCTGCTCGGCGAGGCGGTTCGCCCAGCCGCGGAAGCTCCCGTCCCCCGCCGGATCGTCGAGCCCTTCGGTCGAGCTGTCGCCGATGGCGACGTAGCGTTCGAAACGGATCGGGGGCGCTGTCCGGGAGTGCATGCAGCGAGAACTTACCGCATCGGAAAACGAAAGGCCCGCTCCGTTGCCGGAGCAGGCCTTCGTCGAGGCTCGCCCTTCTGGCCGAAAACGACCTCAGGGGACGGTCGAGCTCCAGGCAGAGGTGTTGCCGGCTTCGAATCCGTCGACCAGGAGGCTGCTGCAGTAGGAGAGGAACTTCAAGAGGAGATCGTCCTGCGAGGCCGCCGGCAGAGCTTCGATGCCGAAGGACATGTAGGTCGTGAAGAAGCCCGTTCCCCGCTTGGAGATCGCCCCGATGTTGGTATTCGGCGTGTCGCCACGGAAGGCGATCTCCACACCGGTCGCAGCCGCAGGCACCAGGATGTCCGAGAAATCCGTGAAGGGATAGGTCAGGGACTGGTTCTGCAGCGTGCCGTAGCGGTTCAAGCCATCGACGATCGTGTAGTCGCCCGTGTCCGAGGTGCCGGAGGCCAAGCCGAGGTAGTTGGTCATGAACGGCGTGGCGACGTTGTGGCCGGCGCCACCCATATCCCAGAGGTAGTCCTGGCTCGCGATCAGGAAGCACTTCTGCCCGAGGTCGAGGTAGCTCCCGAGCGCCGTCTCGGCGGGGGTCTGCGGGCCGGCGGAAGGCGTCGTGTTGCCGCCGAAGCGATCGCCGCTGAACCAGATGACCGCCTGGTAGGGGGTGAGGTCGGCCAGGGTCGGCTCTCCCCCCTCGTCGACCACATCCCAGACGTCGAAGACGGCGAGGCTGTTGAGGAGTGTCTGATACGTCGCGAAGACGTCCGGGCCGTCGTCGTCGTCATCGACCAGCAGAATGGTCGGGTTGGCGGTGGTGAAGGAGAACGGCGCCGCCGAAAGCGTCGGACCGCAGGGATTGTCCGCCCGCACGCGCCAGAAGTACTGGGTGAGGATGCCGAGCGCCGGCGTCACGTCCCACTGGCTGGTGGCGACGTCGGCGGTACGCACGATGTTGGTGAAAGCGGCATCGGTCGCGACGTCCACATGGTAGCCGGTCACCTCCGGTACGTCGTTCCAGTCGAGTGTGGGGCTCCGGACCTGATCGATCGAGGCGTCGGCCGGCGCGACGAGCACGGGAGCCGCCGGAGCCGTCGGATAGACGGTCAGGGAGACGGTGCTCGAATGCACGATGGTCGAAGGCGTCGAGGTGCCGGTGATGGTGATGGTCGACGTGCCGAACGGCAGACCCGTCGTGTTGCCGATCGTCAGGGTAGACGCCCCGGGCGGGATGACGCCGGTGGGTGCGAAGACGGCGGAGGTCGCGCCGGGGTTACCGGTCGCCGAGAGATTCACCGTCTCGGCGAAGCCCTGGAACTGGAAGACGTCGATCGGATAGACGGCGTTCGCCGGCGGACAGATCGACTGGGTGGAAGCAGCGCTCAGCACCAGAAAGTCGACGCCGGCCGGAGTCGATTCGGTGTAGATGTTCGGATCGGCGCCCGTGCCGGGGTTGCGATCGTCCGACCAGAGGTACTGCGCCGCCCCCGGCCGGTGAAGCTGGGTGTCGTAGTCGCCGTGGTAGCAGTCGGCGAGGTTCGGATCAAGGACGACCGACGTCGAAACATCCGATAGCCGCGTGCTCGGCTGCCAGGAGACGCCACCGTTATAGGAGACGCGCGAGTAGTAGTCGATCAGCAGGTTGTTGGCGACGTCGTTCTGGCGGCTGTAGTAGCCGACCGCGACTACGTTTCCTTCGCCGACGGAGAGCGAAGGCTGATACTGGTCAGTGATCGTCGCGTCGTCGTTGACCTTGATCTCCGGCTGCCAGGTAGCGCCGTTGTCGGTCGAGCGGCGATAGTAGACGTTCGCCGTGTCGCCGACGCCGGTGGCGTCCGGGTCGTAGGTGTAGACGGCGTGCAGGACGCCAGCGGCGTCGACGGCAATCGTCGGGCTAGGCAAGTGCCGGATGTTGCCCTTTAGCGCTGGTCGATTGCAGAAAGCCTGCGCGGCAGCCTCGCGCGGGTTGACCTGATTGGACATCGGCTGCGTCACGAGACTCCAAGTGGTGCCGCCGTTCGTGGACCGCGCGACCTGGATGTCGATGTTGCCGGTGCCAAAGTCGCCGATCCACGAGACCCAAGCCGCAAAGACATCTCCGTTCGGCGCGACGACTGGCCAAGAGCCCTGAACGATGGTCGATGTGCTGAGTGCCAGCTGAGGCGCCCAAGTCGCACCGGCATTGCTAGAAGTGGTGGCGTAAATTCGGTCATCGATGCCGAAGTCGGTCCAGGTGACGTAGAGACGGCCGTAAAAGGGGCTCGCCGGGTTGTTGTCGACCGCCATGATCTCTTTGTCGTCGCCACCGGTCGAAATCTGAGAAACGAACGTGAACGTGTTGCAGTCGTCGTCCGAGCGGTAGACGCCGAGCCCGCCGCCCTTGAGCGCGGCGTAGTAGAACTTGCCGTCGAGCTTGCGCCAGACGAGGCTCGGGTCGCCGTCATCGAAATCGGCGGTCGGATTCACCGCCCCCTTGTCCACCCAAGTCGCACCATTGTCGGTCGAGCGTCCGAAACCGGAGAAGCCGACGTTCTGAGTGATCCCGTGGAAGGAGTCGTTCCAGGCGGCGCAGAGGGTGCCAGTGACTGGATTGTAGGCAATCGACGTCTCGCTCTCGGTCTTGGCGGTGCCAGAGGTGTCCTGCGCCGGGCTGCTCACCGGGGCGTCGACCGCCGCGGGAGCGAAGTTGAGCCCTTCCGGTCCGCCCTCTTCACGCACGTTGCCGATGAACTCCGCCTGCCGGCCGCAGCCGATGGCGAGGTGGCGGAGCAGGCCGTCCATGCGACCTGCAATGCTGGGATCATCGAGGAGAGCGCATTCCGCAGCCGAAGGCTTCGGGCGGCTGGACTGCACCTTTTCCTGTGCAGCGTCTGCCTGAGCTGGACTGAGAGCCAGCTCGGCGACAACAGCGAGGGCGGCGACGACCGAGATGCGGGACATGAGCCTCATTTGGGTGGTTCTCCTCCGGGAGTGTCAAATCGATCAGGATGGACTGCGGGGACAGGCCGATTCTAGCCGAGTCGCTGATTCGGCGCGCAGGGGAGGTAGTGCCAGGGAGTGTGCCCGCCCAAGTGGGTAGGGGGTGGATATGAGGAGCGGGAGATTCAGCCGCGCAGGTGAGCGACGGGCTTCGCCGCTTGAACCCTCTCGGTTTCTGTGCAAGAAGTCGCGAGAAGGATTGCCGATTTCCCAACGCAGGCGCTTTTCAGGCAGTCGTGTTCATTGCGCGGCGTATCGCACCGAGAGCTCGCGAACTGGCCTTCTTCGCGCTTATTGGTTTGCAGCCCAGGGCTCCGGCTACCTCTGCTTCCGTCATCCCCAATCCGTAGCGCCACCACAGCAGTCTTTGCTGGCTCGGTCGCAGCTTCTCGAAGGCGTCGGCCAGGTCGAGTCGGGTGGCATGAACTTGGTCGGGCGGGATTCGCAGTGATGAGGTGTCGAGTCTCTCGAGATCGACGGTCCCATTCACGTAGCGTTTCCGCTTGCGAACGAAGCGAAGGCACTCGCGTCGAAACACCAGGGGCAGCCAAAGGAAAGGGTCGTGGATGGAGTGCCGCCTGCGAAGGAAGCGAAGGAGCGTCTCTTGCAGTACATCCTCGGCGTCGAGCGTGTCGATCCTGTATCTGCGCGCGATCAGGCGGAGCCGCGGGTCGAGCGCTTCGAGGAGCATCGAGAGGGACGTCGATTCGACATCGTCAGCTAGAAGCATAGGTCTCGCTCTCCAGCATACATACGATCCAGGGACCCTCTCCGTCAGCAGCGCCGGAGAATTCTTGCCCCGCCTCATCTCCGCCCACTGAGTTTCGGCGCCCTGGCTGCTGACGACCAGCGCCTGCTCTCGGAATTGGATACTCAGTTTGACTCGCAATTTCCCACCCAGGAGGGCGGGTGGAGCTCCGAGTTCTGAATAGAGGCAGGCTCCGCGGGATCCGAAGTGCCCTTCCCCCGGACTGCTGGTCCGTTTGCAAGACATCTGGCGCCAGCGTTGAGCGAAGTCCGCTTGCCGCTATCTGCGTCAAGGCGTAGGCAAACAGTTGTCTACCATCCATCGACTTCTAGGGTCTACCCACTAGATGGCGAAATACAGGGGACTTCCATTCGCTGACTCCACCTCAACATCTTCAGCCAATCGGTCTGTCTCGAGCTGTGAAGTTCTACCCTGCTCGGGTGCATTCAAGGGAGCCCGAGAGCGGCCCGATTCACGTACATGAGGAGAAGACTGTGATCAACAGATGGCTTCGAATCTCGGTGGTAGCACTCTGCATGCTGGCGGTTGGGCAATCGGTCCCGCTGAGTGCTGAGTCGTTCTCTTCCTGCGCTGGCGCGGGAATCGGTTCCGGTACGGCCGCGGCATGCTGCAGCGTTTTCGCTGCCTGCCATGATCCCGTCGTGATTGGAAATCCGGTCTACACGCTAAACGTCTCGGGCTGCGACTATGTTGGCGGCCCATGCGGCTACACCGCGACAGTCGCGGTCGAGTTCCCCGGTAACAGCATCAACAATAGCTGCCCTTCTTTCTTTCCCTCCGAAAACGCCACGATACCGGGGGACGAATGCCCGACCTCTTGTGTTGGCGCTGGCAACTACGACTTTGTGACAGAAGTCGTCACGGGTTCGTTCCAATGCGGAGTCTCAAGCCCGGTACCGCTGAACCTGTTCATGTGCAACGCGCCGGGAATTCCCAGCTGTAGCTCTTGCCTCCACACCACCACCGTTTATCTCGACCCGGCGAAACACTTCTTCTGCCCGCCGACCCCTCCTACATGGGGTTGCGGCGAAGGCGACTCGGCTGCGGCCGGTGCTTGCTGCCTCGGTCCCGGCGGCGGTGCGCCGCCTACTGGCGGTGGTCCGCCGATCGCCCTCACGGAGGAAGAGGCAGTGGCGACGATCCCCACCTATACGCAGCCAGGGCACTCCTATGCTCCCGAAATGGGCGCTCCACCCGAGATGAAGCTCAGGTATCTCTATGGAGGTTCTGGCGGCCTTGGCCTCCCAGAGAACGCCGCCTGGGGAAATCGACTCGGACGCTTCTGGTCTCACGACTTCGCACAGCGAATCGTGCCCAGTCCTGACGAAACCACGGTCTGGCTGATCACGAAGTCCGCGAGCTTCCGGAAGTTCTCCGATCTGGACGGCAGCAACGTCTACCAGACGCGGATCCCGGCCGACGACTACCGTGTCCTGGAGTGGCTCGGAGCCGGTGTCGGCTGGAGCCTCCGCGAAGGCGACGGAACCACGACTTACTTCAAGTCCGATGGCCTATGGGATCGAACCGAGAATCGCAATCAACAGCCGATTCAGGGAATCTACGATGCCGGCCTCAATCGGCTCACGGAGGTGGACTTCCCGAGCGGGCTGAAGATTCTCTTCTTCTACGATGTGGCCGGTCGGATTCAGACGCTTAGGGAGGTCGGGGTCGGCGCTGGTGGCACCCCCACTCGTGACTGGACGTATGTTTGGGATTCGGCGGCTGGCAATGCCTTGCTGCGCATCAACCGCCCGGATTCGACCAGTTGGCGCTTCACTTACGATCATGTCTTCCCGGCGCATATGGCCACGGCGTCGATCTTCAGTTCAGCCGGCAGCTCGAGCCGGGTGGAAGGCGCATGGGAGTACAACCCGCAGAACAGGCTCTACCGCGCCTGGAAGGGAAGCTCGGCTTTCGGAAGCGGCATTCAGCGGCTGACATGGACCTATACGAGCGCGACCGAAACTCAGGTGGCTGACGACTATGGCAATGTCACGCGCTACTTGTTCAATCGCGACAGCGCAAGTGGAAAGCCAAGGGTCACCCAGACGATCAATGCCGCTGGCTGCCCCACCTGCGGCCTCGGGCCGAACTCTTCGATCCAATATGACAATCCGTCGAACCCTGGGCACCCGCTGCTTCCTTGGAAGATCACCGATGCCGGCGGCACGGTCACGGAATTGTCCTACACGGATCACGGTCAAGTTGCCTCCCGCACGGAAGCTCTTGGCGACGGGCTGCTCGAGCGTACGACGGAGTACGCCTACGACGTCAACTATCCTGCGTTTCCGACGCTGATCGAACGTCCGTCTTCCGTCCCAGGTTGTACAACGAACCGGCAAATTGTGCGCTCGTATAGCGCGCTCAACGGCAACCTGGATTTCGAAACCCGAGCCGGCTGCCAGATTGTCGCCGGGGTAGCTCAGCTCATCTCGGGGGACACCACGGACTATGACTACGTGGGTACAGCTGCGGGGTCGCCGACGTCGGTGGACCCGCCTGGATTCACAACGACCGACGTCGCGCAGTTCGATTTCGATGGAGCCCGCGGCGATCAGGTCTTGCTCTCGCGCACCGATCCGCTGATTGGTCAGACCTTCTTCGGGAACGACGATCTCAATCGAAGAGTAACGGTCACTGACGTCAACGGCACTATGGTCACTACGGCGTACGACAGCATGAACCGAGTCACCAGTGTGACGCGTGAAGGGCTGACCAACTCGGATGACGAGACGACCAGCTACTTCTATACCATACTCGGAGACCTCTTCTGCGTGAAGCTTCCCCGGGTCAACGGTATTGAATACACCTATGACACCGCGGGCCGCCGCACGGCTGTGACGCGCGGAACTGCTGTGGCAAGCCCAAGTTCAACGAGCTGTCTGCAAACGACGGGCGTGCGCAGAGAGCGGACAGCCTATGGCTACAACACGTCTGGTCAAGTGACCAGTGAAGAGCAGCAGTTTTGCTCCTCTGGAACCTGTTCGGGCGGATTCACAACCGAGGCGCGAAAGGAGTACGTCCGGACTTCGCGCTGTCACCTCGATCAGCTCAAGCAGGCGAAGGCTCCTTCTCCGCTCACGTATGCCACCACGGAATACGGCTACGACTGTAACGGCAATCTCGAGAAGACCTGGGATGCGAATCACCCTTCTGCAGGCTCTGCGCCCGCGACTGCCTTCTATAAGTACGACGCACTCAATCGGATGATCGAGATGCGGCAGCCTTGGGGGCCGACAGCTGCGGCTTGCGATCCCAACGTCGCGAACGATCCCGACTGCTCGATTACCAGCTACGACTACGACATTCAGGACCACCTGACGAGCGTGGTCGATGCAGAAGGAACCCTGACCAGCTATGTCTACGATGATCGCGACCTATTGACGAGTCAGCAGTCCGAGGTCTCTGGCCTGACTCTCAGTGAATACAATCTCCACCACCAGTTGATCAAGGAGACGGACGCGCGCGCGATCGTGACCAACCGAACGGTGGATGCTGCTGATCGGATCGACTTCGTCGACTTCGTCGACAATGCGCGCGACGTCGATTACGTTTACGGCAGTACGATCGATACCGCCGACTTCACGAAAGGACGACTCAAACAGATTATCCGCAACCCGACGGGTGGAACGCCGATCGTGTTGGACTTCAAGTACGAACGATTCGGACGAGTGAAGCAGGACGGCGAACTGGCGCGGACATTCGACAAGAATGGCAACACCTGGACGATCACTTATCCGCAAGGCCTGATAGCGACTTACTCGTATGACTTCGCCGATCGCGACCAGACGCTGTCGGTCAACCCGGGTACCGGCGCGCAGAACATCATCACGGCGTCGGGGTACAAGGCCAATGGCCCCATTTCCAGCATGACGTTCGGCACTTCACCGGTGCGCACGGAGACTCGCACTTACGACGCCCGCTACCTGCCGTCAACTGTCGATGTCAACGGTTCCCTCTTCCACTGGGACTTCACGAAGGACGACGTGGGCAATGTGAGTACGATCACGCAGACGATCCCTGCCGGAGCTCCCGTGCGCTCCTTTGCGTACCAGGACTACCAGTACTTCCTGACCTCGGCTTCTGGCCCATGGGGAAACAACCGAATTTACCAATACGACGGAGTAGGAAATCGAACCCGCGAAGGCGTCGGGTTCCTGTACCGCAACTTCGCGTACCAGCAGAACGCTGCAGCAACGGGCTCGACGGCGCGGCTAACCTCAGTTTGCGAGGAAGCGGGCCCTGGGTGCCCAGTTCTGCGAACCTACTCGACCGATGCGGCCGGATATCTCGATTCCATGCAGGCCGGAGCCAATGTGGTGGACTTCACCTTCGACGCATCGGGGGCGTTGTCGGAGGTCGAGCGCCCCGGCGCCAAGAACAGCCGGCTTGTCAGTTCCTACGACGGGCGAGGCTTTCTCAGGAACGCAGCGCAGCCCAATGGTGGCTATGTGAACGCGAGTTACAGCAGTCAGGGACTGCTGTATTCGCTGGAGCGAATGCCGATCGCCGGTGGTACGCTCGAGCGTAACAACGTGCTCTACTTTGCCGGGCGACCCGTGGCGATCTGGAAGAAGGTCGGATCTGGTACTCCTGCGACGACGTATCTCACGACGGACCACCTGGGCGCCCCGGTGTTTGCTTTCAACCAGGCGGGCGCCGCCTACTGGAGCGGTGGCCTCGAGCCGTTCGGGCGCGACTGGCAGGAGGGCACGGCGAATGACATGCTCACCAAAGGCATCTTCCTTCGCCTCCCCGGCCAATGGGACGACGCCCTCTTCTCCAACGCCACCCTCGGCGCCGACATCTACTACAACGTCCACCGCTGGTACGAACCTCAGACTGGGAGATACACGAGCGTCGACCCTCTGATGTCGGGAGAAATGTTGGTTTCCCGGCCCAGAGCGACGCCGCTATTTGTTTCGGCATTTCAAGGCGCATACGCCAGCGGTTCCAGACGAGGATCAGCATCTCGAGAGTTTGTGTACGGTCTCTCGAACCCCGTTGCGTTCAAGGACGTGCTCGGTCTCGCGCCTTGCCCGGCCGGTGCGAACCTTTCCTGCAAGGAACCGGGCTCAGGCTGTTGTGTACAGGCCTGCATGGCTGATGCACGCGCCGCAATGTGTGAAGCCTTGCAGATCGCTGGCGGGAAGGACGTAGGAGATGCGTTCGATCTCGGTGCAGGCGCGGGCCTTGCGGTGACTCCCGCCTCGCTGTTGCTCGGGCAGCCGGAGGTTCCGTTTGTAGTGGGTTGTGCCGTAGCTCTGGCTGCCTACGGTATTGACGAAGTCCTTCAGGTCGATGAGAACATCATCTACGGTGCAGCGAAGGGGTTCTTCTTTCATTGCTACAACAGTTGCATGCCGGTTTGTCCGGCCGGTGGCTGTTCGCCGGATGCTCTCTTTGGGGTTGTAGCCACACAAGCAGGGAGCTACTAGGTGAGAACTCCGGTCAAACGCCGAGTGTTGGTGTATCTCATAGTCGCAGCTGTCCTGTTGGCTTGGGTCGTCGTCAAGGGGAATATTGAAACCGACAGAGAGGCGCGACTGGCGCGGCTGAGGGAAATGCACAGCCAAGGGAGGGCACCAGACTACGAAGCGCTCCTGTTGGGCCCCGGCTACCGATCGGGAGAGCGTCTGGTCGATGCAGCCTTGGTCCTCCTCGCAGTAGTTGGTGCTACCGAGTGGCTTCTGTACAGATCAAGGGGCGGTTGACTGAGGCGACCGCCACGAGAGTGGCGGACACCAGGGCGTCGGTGAGCTCGTAGATGGCGCGCAGCGCTCATAACCTCGGTGAACACTCAAAACCGGCGCCGGCCATTCTCTGAGGCCGTAGGGGCCGAGACGTAGACGGCGAAAAGGGAGCGGCCAGGTCCGATAGGGCGGGCTTATCGTACCTGGCCCTCAGCCGCTCCGCCTTGGGGCCGTCACGCTGCGTGCTGGGAGCCTCGATTCCAAGCGCTCGCACTCGGCGCGCCGGCCTTTACATTACCGAGGGTTATGTAATCTGTGGTTGGGTCGGCGGTGGCCTGCGAGCGTGAGTGGCCTCTGCAACAGCGCTCGGGATCAAGCGCCCAGGAGGAGGACGTCCCCGGCCGCCTCCGGCCGTGCTAGGTCCGAGGTCATCGCGGGGACGATCGTGGTGCGGAGCCGGGAGCCGTTGAGCGGATCGGACTGAACGACCACGACCGGCCGGCGAAAGCCGGGCTCGGAACCTCCCGGTTCATCGAGATCCGCCCACTGTGTTTCGCCATGTCGAATCACCAGTCTGACGAATGCAAGGTACGCCGCGCGGCGGAGCGGCGGAAGGCTGCGTCCTCGGCTGTTTCGGGAGCGGCATACGCCCGGTCGTACGACTCTCGGACCTGGTCTCCCATGCCAGCGAGCGCTACCGCTTCCGCGATCTGGATGCCGTCGATGGCGGCGGAGAGGATGCCGCCGGCATAGCCGGCGCCTTCGCCGGCGGGGAAGAGGCCGGGGGTGCTGACGCTCTGCAGGGTCGCCTCGTCGCGGCGGATCGAGATCGGCGAGGAGGTGCGGGTCTCGACGCCGGTGAGGAGCGCATCCGCCATGGCGAAGCCGGGGATCTTCCTGTCGAACGCCGGAATCGCCTCGCGGATCGCGGCAATCGCCCAGTCGGGGAGGCAGGTCGAGAGGTCGGTCGGCTTCACGCCCGGGGTGTAGGAGGGCAGGACGCTGCCGAGATGGGTGGATGTGCGGCCGGCGAGGAAGTCCTCGACGCGCTGCGCCGGGGCGTCGTAGTTCCCGCCGCCGGCGCGAAAGGCCGCCTCCTCCCAGTGGCGCTGGAACTCGATGCCGGCGAGCGGGCCTTGCGGGTAGTCCGCCGGGGTGATGCCGACGACGATCCCCGAGTTGGCGTTCCTCTCGCTGCGGTCGTACTGGCTCATGCCGTTGGTCACCACCCGGCCGGGCTCCGAGGCGGCGGCGACGACCGTGCCGCCGGGGCACATGCAGAAGCTGTAGACCGAACGGCCGTTGGCACAATGGTGGACGAGGCGATAGTCGGCGGCGCCGAGCGCCGGGTGCCCGGCGCTCTCGCCGTAGCGGCAACGATCGATGATCGTCTGCGGATGCTCGATACGGAAGCCGATCGAGAACGGCTTGGGCTCGATCGTCACCCCCTGCGCGAGCAGCGCCTCGAAGGTGTCGCGGCTGCTGTGGCCGACCGCCAGCACGACCTGGTCGGCGGCGATCTCCTCGCCGGAGGCGAGCCGCACCCCGCGCACCCGCCCGCCTTCGAGCAAGAGCCGCTCGACGCGCGTCTGGAAGCGGATCTCGCCGCCCAGCGCCTCGATCTTCGCCCGCAGACTCTCGACCACCTTCACCAGCTTGAACGTGCCGATGTGCGGCCGGTGGACCCAGAGGATCTCCTCCGGCGCGCCGGCGGCGACGAAGTCGGTCAGGACCTTGCGCCCGAGGTGGCGCGGGTCGCGCACCTGGCTGTAGAGCTTGCCGTCGGAGAAGGTACCGGCGCCGCCTTCGCCGAACTGCACGTTCGACTCCGGGTCGAGAACACCCTTGCGCCAGAAACCGAAGGTATCCACCGTCCGTTCGCGCACCCGCTTGCCGCGCTCGAGGAGGAGCGGACGAAAGCCCATCTCGGCGAGAGTGAGAGCGGCGAAGAGGCCGCACGGCCCCATGCCGATGACCACCGGACGCGGACCGGCGAAATCGGCGTGCGCCTGGGCGACGAAGCGGTACGAGGTGTCGGGCGTGGGCAGGACGTGGCGGTCGTCGGCGAAGCGGCGGAAAAGCTCCGCTTCCCGGGCGGGATCGGCGAGCGCGAGATCGAGGATGTAGACCAGGCGGATCGCCTTGCGCTGGCGGGCGTCGACGCTGCGCTTGAAGATCGTCAGTTTCGCGGGCTCGGCGGGTGCCAGCCCGAGCCGGCGGCGCAGCGCCGTCTCGAGGTCCGCGGGCGAATGCTCGAGCGGCAGGGCGAGGTCGGTAACCCGGATCATGAGCGCAAGATCACCTTCGGCCGGGCCTCACGAGCGGCGAGGTCGCGTCGCGAGCCAGAGCGTCGCGATGCCCAGGGCAAGGCTGAGGGGCGAGTAGAGCCAGGAGTCCCACTGCGCGAAGGCCGTGCTGCGCACCGACTTGAAGAGGCCGACGAGGCGGAAGTCGCCGATGGCGCGCAGCACCAGGATCGATCCCAGAACGGCAGCGGCGAGTGTCGCCAGGTGCGGCGGAAAGGAACTCAGGATGACGCCAGCGCGGACCAGAACCACCAGCGCAGCGGCGGCGAGCAGCGCCGCGACGACCAGGGTGATCGCCACCGATGGGCGGAAAACCGGCTTCCCCTCGACGACCGGAATCACCGAGCCGTTCGCGAGCCTGCCGCCGAAGGCCCAGACGACGTGCAGGGCGGACAGTAGGCCAAAGATCGCGGCCAACGCGAAGGCCACCTGACGTTGTCTTTCCATGGTGTGGTTCTTTCTTCGATCCGGGCGGTAGCGAGAGTCCGGGAGTCGGTCTTGGAGGGCGAAGTCAGCCGCGAGCCAGCAGGCTCGCCGCCAGCGCGAGCGCAGCGGGAAGGGCCTGGATCCAGAGGATCTTGCGGCTCGCCGTCGCCGCACCGAAGGCTCCAGCCACCATCACGCAGGCGAGGAAGAAGACGCGCATCTCGAAGCCGGCCGCGCCGCGCCAGAGTGCCCAGCCGAGGCCGGCGGCGAGGAAGCCGTTGTAGAGCCCCTGGTTGGCGGCCAGCATGCGGGTCGCTTTCGCCATCTCCGCCGAAAGGCCAAAAGCCCGTCGGCCGGCGGGGGCCTCCCAGAGGAACATTTCGAGGACGAGAAAGTAGACGTGCAGCAGCGCGACAGCGGCAGTGAGCAGAGTGGCTGCGAGGATCATGACCGGGGATTCTACGCCCGGGCGCGGCGCAGGAAGTCGACGCACTGCTCCTGCCAACGCGCCCCTTCGAGCACCATGAGCGCCGCCGGATCGAGCTCAGCCTCGGCCCAGGGATCGGGCCCGCCGACCGCCGGGTGCGGCGCGATGGCGTAGCACTCGCTGCCGCGGGCGACCCTGCCGGCTGCTGCCGCCGCCCGCACCGAAGCCGCGAGCAGGTAGGTTTCCTGCCAGGAAGGCTCTCGCAAGAAGAAGTCGAGGGTCGCGACGTCGGGGGCGAGCTCCTGCACTTCGCCGAAGAAGACGTCGAGCATGTGACAGCTGCCGTCGGGGCGAGCGTAGAACAGGGTGCCGAAACGCGAGGCGAAGAGCGGCGTGCGACGCTCGCCGGCGAGCGCCGCTGGGAGCACCGTGTCCCACACCGCGAACCAATCAGCGATCTCGGGATGCACGTCAACGTCGATCAGCAGGTCGGCGAAGGCGGCAAGCTCGCCGGGAGGGAAAGCGCTCACCAGAGATCCAACACCAGCACGCGCGCCTCGAGGGGGCCGTTCCAGACCGGAATCCGCCGTGTCGGTTTGAGCCCGAGGAGCTTGCCCTGCGTGTCGCCGCCGGCGAAGATGACTGCCTTCCAGCCGCGGTACTTCTGTTTCAGCGTGTCGCCGAGCGTCTTCCACAGTTCGGGCGAATCGAGCAGGCGCTCGCCGTGCGGCGGATTCGCGACCACCAGGCCGGGGCCCGCCGGTGGGTCGAAGGCGAAGGCGTCGCCGAGAACGAGGTCGGTCTGACCGAGGAGGCCGGCGGCCGCCAGATTGCGCTGCGAGGCGGCGATCGCCTCGCGCGCGAGGTCGACGCCGATCATCCGCACCGACGGGTCCGGCGCCGGCAGCGGCGCTTCGCGGATCGAGCGCCAGAGCTCGCGGTCGAAGCCGGGCAGGCGCTCGAACGCCCAGAGGTTGCGCAACCGATTGGGGGCAAGACCCATCGCGATGGCGCCGGCCTCGGCGAGAAACGTCCCGGAGCCGCACATCAGGTCCACCACCGGCCCGCGGCCGTTCCAGCCCGAGGCGAGGAGCGCCGCCGCCGCGAGCTGCTCGCGCAGCGGTGCCGCGGTCGAGGCGACGCGATAGCCGCGCCGGTCGAGCGGCTCGCCCGAGCTGTCGAGGAGAAGCGTCGCACGGTCGCGGAAGAGGCGCAGGCGGAGCGCGACGTCGGGGCTCGAACGTTCGATGTCGGAGCGCGCCTGGAAGCGCTCGCGCTGGGCATCGACGATGCCGTCCTTCGCCTTCATGGCGATCCAGCGGGTATCGCGGATCGCCGAGTGCGACGAGGTCGCCTGGATCGAGAAGGTGCGGTCGGGCGAGAAGATCTCGGCGAGCGGCAGCGTGGCCCCGCCGTCGCGTTTTCCGTAGGCCTCGGGGGCGTTCTCGACCAGGGCGCGGGCGCCGGCGTAGAGCTGGTCGTTGTCGGCCGCCGGCCAGCTCGCGAGCTCGACGAGCACGCGGTTGGCGGTGCGCAGCCGCCAGTTGGCCGCGAGTCCGTCGGCGAAGGTGCCGTCGAAGGCGACGCCGCCGGTCTCGCGGTCCTTGGATTCGAGGCCCAGCTCCTCGAGCTCGCTCTCGAGCAGCGCCTCGAGGCCGCGGCCGCAGGTGGCGATCCAGCGCATCGCCGGATCAGCTCTCGCCGAGCTTCAGCCGGCGGTAGTCCCGGTTCCAGTAGAGCAGGGGCGCGCCTTCCGGCCGGGGCACGGCGCTCGCCTGGACGGCGCCGACGTAGATCGTGTGGCTGCCGGCGGGATGGCGCGACGCGATCGTGCAGTCGAGCCAGGCGACCGCGTCGACGAGGATCGGGGCGCCGGTCGCCGCGGTCGTCCAGCGTCCGGCGGCGAAGCGGTTCGGTTCGGGACCCCAGGCGAAGCGGTCGGAAAGGGCCTGATCGGCCTCGCCGAGGATGTTCACGGCGAAGACCGTGCCCGGCCGTTCGAGCAGCTCGTGGGCGCGATGCTTGTCGTCGATGATCACCGCGATGAGCGGCGGATCGGGAGAGACCGAGACGAAGGCGGAGACCGTCAGGCCGTGGATCTCCTCTCCCACTTTCAGCGTGACGAGCGTCACCCCCGCCGGAAAGTGGCGCAGGGCATTGCGGAAGTCATCGGCGGAGACGGGCATGGCGGCGGTGGCGGCGCTGGCGGAGGTCGTGGAGGTCGGGGAGGGCGTCGAGTTGGCGGGCAGGGACGGTTTGCTCCCACCTCGCGAGGGAGTTTATCCTCGTTCGTCAGGAGACAACGTGAGCGATACGACGACGCGCGGCATCCGCATCGAGGTCGAGAGCGAGTACGAGCCCGACCGGAGCTCGCCTTTCGAGAGCTACTATTTCTTTTCCTACCACGTGCGGATCTCGAATCTCGGCCAAGAGACGGCGCAACTGCTGTCGCGCGTCTGGATCATCACCGATTCGGACGGCGAGGTGCAGACCGTGGAGGGCCCCGGCGTCGTCGGCGAGACGCCAGTTCTCGCCCCCGGCGAGTCGTTCGAGTACACCAGCTTCTGCCCCTTGAAGACCACCGTCGGAGCGATGCAGGGGCACTACGAGATGCAGCTGGTCGCGACCGGCGAGACCTTCGCCGCCGAGATCGCGCCGTTCACCCTCGCCGTTCCGGGATCGGTGAATTGACGCCAGCGCCGGAGCGGGGAGCCCCATCGAGGCTCGCCGGAGAGCGGCGATGCTGCGCGCGCTGATCCGGCGCCTGGTCCCCGGCCCGGTGCGGGCCGGACTGCGCCGCGCGGTCGCCGACGCGCGCTACCGGCGGCAGGACTTCGCCGCCGATCTGCGCCAGCGCTTCACCGGCGCCTCTGGCCTGCCGCTGCCGCCGGCGGCGCTCCGCCACCGTGTCGGTCCGAACAGCTCGCGCGCCGAGTTCCTGCACGTCGGAGCGCTTTGCGCCGGCGATCTGCTGCAGGTCTACCGGCAGCTCGCGCGGCCTCCGGCGAGCGACCTGCGCTGGCTGGACTTCGGCTGCGGCTGCGGCCGCGTGGCCCGCCATCTCCTCGGGCCGGAGGCGGAGGCGCGCTTCGCGGTGCGCGACCTGGCTTACACCGGCGTCGACGTCGATCGCCGCCAGATCGCCTGGGCGGCGCGCCATCTGCCGGGGACCTTCGCGGTCATCCCGATGTCGCCGCCGACGGCTCTTCCCGGAGCCGCTTTCGACGTCATCTTCACCATCTCGGTCTTCACCCACCTCGACGAGGGTCCGCAGGAGGCCTGGCTCGGCGAGCTCGCCCGGCTGCTGCGCCCGGGTGGACTGCTGCTCGCGACGACGCATGCGCCGGACATCGCTCGTTCGAGTCCAGGCGTGACACCGGGGGAGCTGGCGAAGCTCGAGGCGCGGGGATTCCTCTTCCGTCCGAGCGTCGGACCGTTCAACGAGCAGTCGACGTTTCATTCCGAGGCCTACCTGCGCGCCTCCTGGTCGCGGCACCTCGAGCTCCGCGGCTTCTTCCCCAAAGCCCTCGGCGGCTTCCAGGACATCTCCGCCTGGGAGAAGCGCGAGCCGGTCTGAGGCCGATCGAGCGTCCGGACCGCCCGGCGCGGGAACCTTTTCCGCTGATTGGGTCTCTTGAGAAGTGATGTGCTCGACACCGCTCGGTGCGGTGCCATCTCCAGCCTCAGGAGGTTTCCATGAAAGCCCGATTCGCGATCACCGCGCTCGCCGTCACCGCTCTCGTCGCTGCCGTTTCTGTTGCCGTCGCCCAAGGTGGGCCTGGACCCGGCCACGGGAACGGGAAGGGAGACTGTCAGGGACGCCATGCCGGCGGGCCGCCGGCCTACGACAGCGCAGCCGAGACGACCCTGACCGGAAAGGTGGTCGAGCTTCTGCCCCAGGCGTGCGCCTGCGGCGGCCTCCACGTCCGCCTCACGACGACCTCCGGCGACCTCGAAGTCGCCCTCGGTCCGACGACCTATCTCGCCGAGATCGGTGCTTCCATCATGCTGCAGGACGAGATCCAGGTCACCGGAGCCAAGCCGTCGAACGCCGCGCCGGCCGACTTCCTGGCGCGCTCGGTGCGCAAGGGGGAAGCGACCTATGAGCTGCGCGACGCCCAGGGCCTGCCGCGTTGGGCTGGCACCGGGATGGGCTGCCCGATGCACAAGCGCGGCGTCTCTGGGCAGGCCGGATGAGGGCGGGCGGAGAAGCCGCCCTGCGCTGGCGTCGGACCCTGCCGGCGGCGTTGGTCACGCTCGCACTGGGTGTGGGTCCAGGCGTCTCGGGGAGTGCGGTTGCGGGCGAAGAGCCTGTACCCGCCCTGAAGGGAGCCCCGGCGGAGGTGCCGGCTGCGGCGCTCGAACGGGCGCGCGGCGCGGCGGACGACCTCGGCGCCCGGCTGCGGTCACTGCTCGCGGCAGAGGTTTCCCGCGGCGGCCCGGTGGGGGCCGTCGAAGCCTGCGCCGCCCAGGCCCAGGTTGCCACCCGGGAGGAGGCCGCTCGCCAGGGAGTTTCGCTGCGGCGGGTGTCGCTGCAGCAGCGCAATCCTGCCGACGCTCCGGACGCGTTCGAGCGCGCCGCGCTCGAACGGTTCGCGACGCAGGTGCAGCAGGGGAGTCCGCCGGCGGAGTTGGCGGAGGTCGCGAGCGACGCCACGGGCGCCTCCGAGCTGCGCTATCTGCGACCGATTCTGCTCACGCCGAACTGTCTCGGCTGCCACGGCAAGGTCGCGGAGCTCGCCCCCGGCGTCGCCGCGGTCCTCGCAGAGCGCTACCCCGGCGACCTCGCCGTCGGCTATGCCAGCGGCGACCTGCGCGGAGCCTTCAGCGTGCGCGTGCCGCTGCAGGCGGATCGGCCGGCCGTTGCTGCCCCGAAGGTGCCCTGAGGTGAAGGGCTCGGGTGTTGTCGGGCTCTCTCCGGAGGCGTTGGAGAGGCTGCTGGCGAGCGAACAGGTGGTTCTGGTCGACGTGCGGGAGCGGGTCGAGCACTGGCTCGGGAGTATTTCGGGCTCGCGGCTGGCTCCGCTCTCGGCCCTCCCTGTCGAGGAGCTCGCGAAGGAGGCCGATCGGCTCGTTCTCTACTGCCAGTCCGGCGCCAGATCCGCCCAGGCGGCGGCCCGGATTGCTGTCCGCGCCGGAGCTCCCGTGCGCCACCTCGAGGGCGGCATGCATGCATGGAGTGCCTCGGGCCGCACGGTCGCGCGCTTCGGTTCGGGCGGTTCGGGCAAGGCTTGATCGCGGCGGCCCTCGGCGCGCTCGCCATCGGCCTGGCTCTCGGGTTTCTCGGCTCGGGGGGCTCGAT
>JAGOCP010000416.1 GCA_017998715.1 Thermoanaerobaculia bacterium
GGACAGGAGCGCTGCCGTTCAGGCGCACGCTCCACAGCTCGATCGCGCCGTCGATCTCCGCGTCCTGGCGATAGACCGCGAACAGCCCGTTCGGGCTGAACTGCGGCAGCGTGGTCGAGAAGCTGATGTCGCTGAACGGATGCCCGGCGCTCAACTGCGTCGACGAGGCGGCGACGGGAACCGCCGACAAGCCAAGCGCCACGCTCCCGAGAGCCGCCGCGACGAGTCCTCGGAAAGCGCTGCGGCAAATCGCGGTGCAAGAGACGTCTCGAATGGACTTGTTCACGAGCTGACCTCGATGAATTCTCCGGGCCGAAGCCTGGGCAGGACCTGGATCATGGACGAGACGAGAGGCTGCAGGTCGGCGAATCGGTTGGTTCTGGCGCGTAGCACGATCACGGCGAAGGAGCGCCCCGAGATGCGCTGTTGCACGGGGAGTTGCCGGTCCACGGTGACGAAAACGTCGAATCGATCTTCCATGGCGTCGAGAAGCGGACCGTCGTCCAGCGCGCCCCAGCCCAGGGACACGGCACTGTCGACCTGGTGTCCGGCGATTTCGAGTGCGAGCTGCCGAGGAACGCAGGCATCCAGCAGCACTCTCACCCCGCTGGTCGCCTAAGCCGCGACAGCCTTGGCGAGCAGGGCCGACTTCGCCAGTTCGAGGACGGCGATGGCGTGCTCCCGCGTCACGGAAGGGAAGTCGTGCAGGAAAGCGTCCAGCGGATCGCCGTTTTCGAGGTAGTCGATCAGCGTCTTCACCGGCACACGGGTCTCCGCGAACACCGGCGTCCCGCTGAGACGATCGGGCGAGGAAGTGATGAGTGGCTCCGGAGCGCTCATGGGTCTGGATTCTACTCGTTTCAGAGGTGGATCTCTTCGAGAAGCGCCCTGCCCTCCGAGACGACCCCGCCGGCGATCATCAGCGTCCCGCAATCGATGAGTCGATGACCGGCAGGTAGAGAAATCCGTCAGCTACCTCCGTCCAAGGGGCTTTCCGGGGCAGCAGACCGAAGGCCAACGCCACGAAATCTCCCGGTTGCCCGGAGCCGGCCTTCCAGGCGCGCAGATTCACCCACCCGGCGGGAAGGCCTCGAGCCTGGAGCTCGGCTTCGAGGACTTCCCGGCGATCGGCCGGCACGCAGGGTTCGCGTTCACCGTTCCTCCACACGTACTCGCCCGAGGTCGTCATCAGCGAGAAAAGGCGATCGCCCAGACTTTCGGCAAGGTACTGACCCATGGGGCGTTCGCCCGGGTTGGCGAGCTCCTCGCCGTCACGGACCTCGGCGAGCGCCCGCGCGTTGTGCAGGTTGGCAGCCCAGACGATGATCTTCTCCCCGGGATGGTGCGCTCGCAGCCAGTTGACGTTGTCGGCCATAGCGCGATCGCGTATCTGGCGGAGCCCGGGATCGGCGGGGTCTCCCCAGTCGGAGCGGGCCAGGGCATCGACATGGACGAGGACCTGCTGCCAGAACTCGTCCTCCGGGCTTGCCGGCCAGCCCGAAGCGCGGGCCAGACAGCTCATAGACCGCCTGAGCGCAGCGAGGAGCTCAACCTTCCGGGCGATCTCTTCTGCAGTTGGCTCCAGGTCGGCATTCGCGAGCTCAATGAGCGACTTCCGAGCTGAGTTTGTCCAGGGTGAGTCGCAGTTCCTGGCGGCCAGATAAGCCATCGCTTCAGCGTCGAAGCGCAGCGTCTTCTCGTGGCTTCCGCCGTTTCTGAAGGCCGGATCGACCCCCGCAAGACGTAAGGGCCTGTCGCTCTTCATCTGGGAAGCGAGATAGCGGAATAGCGGCGCACCGTGCCGCTTCGACCAACCGGGGTGAACGCCGTCCGCAAGCACCGCCGTCGGATCCGCAGCAACCTGCGCGTCCTCCCAGGCCCGCGCGGTGCCGAAGAAGGAGGCCTCGTAGGCAAGGATGCTGAATCCCATTTTGGCGTGGAGAAACCTGACCAGCCGGGCGCGAGCGGACACGCCCGTGTCCGATCCGTGTCTGGCCTCGCCAAGCAGGACGACCTCGACCCCGGCGAGCGCTCTCCCGAGGCTCTCCAAGTCGGAGAAATCCGTATCCTCCGGATCGATGCTGCGAAAGGGGGAAAAATGGTCGGCAGCCTGCGCTGCATAGCCGACCTTCGGCAGGCTCGAAGCGCAACCGGCGAGTGACACTCCCAGCGTGGCCACCGCAACGAGCGTCCATCCCAATCGTGCCGCGGGGTCGTTCCTTTGCCGATCTTTTTTCATCTCTTCGCAAGGAGCCTCGGTCTCCTCAGTTCCTACGAGGCCGGACAATGCGGCGTTTGCCGACGTCGCTTCGGTTGGAACGGCGGGAGACAGCAGCGCCTGCGGCTAGAGCTGAGCCGTAGATCCACGACTCGTGTGCCAAAGAGCGACGATCTGAATTGTTCCGTCCCCGGCCACGCGGTAGTAGAGGTAGTGGCGGATGCGGTAGAGGTGGACGCGCCGCACAGACTCCAGCCCGGGATCCAGGGCCGGAGAGCCGACGTCAGGCTGCGAGCTGATCAGGAGGAATGCCCGCTCCAACTCGGTACGGACCAGATCCGGGGCCGACCTCCGGTTCTCGCGCCACCAGTCGTTCGCCTCGCGGATCTGCTTCCTGGCATCGGAAGTGACGCGAATGCCGAGTGCCACGCTTTAGCGCTTGAGCTGGTCGAGGAGCGTCAGCCCGTCGAAAAGGTCGCCGCGGTCGGCCTGCGCGATCGAGATGCGAAGCCGTTCTTGCTCCTCCGCGGAGAGGCGAAATCCCTCTTCCTCGCCGTCCGGCACCAACACCACCAGCGTCGCGCCCTCTTTCGCCGCGCCCTCGGGCAGCTCCAGCCGGCCATCCACCACCTCGGCGCTGAGGACTTTCATGGCGGCATTCTACGCTGGGTCGCGCCGCCTCCCGCCATCACTCCGCACCTCCGCCTACAGATACAGCCGCTTCGGGTCGAGGTCGTGGCGGAGGAGGTGGAGCTCTTCGGCGGAGGGTGGGGGGG
>JAGOCP010000417.1 GCA_017998715.1 Thermoanaerobaculia bacterium
GCCGTGAGCTCGTCGAGCGAGGCGATGAGGCGGGCGCGATCGGCCTGCTTCGCCGTGCGCAGGGCGAGGGTGCGACGGATCGCCGGCAGGGCGAACGCCGCCACCACGGCGGCAACGAGGAGCGCCGCGGCCGGGCGCCAGGAGGAGGAGGAGCTTCCCGCCTCGGCGACGATCACCAGCACGGCGGCGAGCAGGGCGAGCGCCACCGGCGCCACGGGCATGGAGTGGCGAACGGCGTGACGGTCAAACATGCACCACCTCGTTGTCCCGGGCCAGGAGGACCAGCGGTTCGCCGGCGAGCAGGGCGAGACCGGCGGCGCCGGCGGGAAGAAAGTGCCGCAGGCGCGCAGAGAGTGGGCGTACCGCGAGCTCCGCGGCGAGGGTGACTACGGCGTCGACCGCGAGGCGGCGTCCACCGGCGAAGCGCACCTCGAGCGCGCCGCCTCCGCCCTCGCGGGCAGCGGCATCCCGGCGCTCGATGGTCGCCACCTGGTCCGCGTCCAGGCCCCAGAGCGCGCCGCTGCGGCGGACGATGAGGAAGCCGCCGCTCATGCCTCGACTCCGAGGCGGTCGAGGTCGACGACGAGGACCGGGCGCCCGCCGACCAGTGCCTGGCCGACACCGAGGGCGGCGGCATCGATCTCGGTCACCTCGATGGCGTCGTCGACGCCGAGGCCGACGAGCTCCCGGTCGGAGCCCGAGCCGAGCCAGGTCACCACGGTCACCGGCGGTCGCGAGCTGCGGCGTTCCTCTCCCAGCAGCTGCGCCAGATCGAGCACGGCGAGCGGTTCGCCGGCGAATTCCGCCAGGCCGACCAGACCAGGACCGGCGCCGGGCAGGGGATGGAGGCGCGCGCCGCGGACGACGCGTCGCACCGCGAGGGCGGGTAGCGCTGCGACGCGCTCGCCGACGCGCACCAGAAGGTACGGGGTGGTGGTCACGCTCCGATCTCCGTCCAGTGGCTCACGTTGACATCGAACTCGATCACCGCGACCGCCTCGCCCGCGGCATTCCGGCGCGCGACTGCGACCATGATGCAGAGCTCGCCGGACATCACCGAGCGCTCCGGCGGTGTGACCACGGCGCGCGAGCTTTCGAGCGCCTTCTTGAACCAGGCGCGATCGGCGAGATTGCGACGTCGCAGTTCCTGCAGGGCGTCGGCGCTGGCGGCACGCAGCTCGTGCGCGATCTGGGTCGCGAGGACCTTGCCGCGGACATCGACGATGCAGCCGCACTCGACGAACGGCGCGCCGCCGACGAGCTCGTCGATCAGCTCCTGGGCGTTCCAGGCCGCCGCCGCTCGGCTGCCGTCGAGACTCTCGGGCAGCCGGCCGGCCCAGGTGTGTACGTGGCTCTTGAGCGAGCGCGCGGAATCGAGGCGGAAGGTCTGCCCGAGGAGCTCGAGATCGAGCCCGATCGAGTGCAGCCGGCCGGACGTGGCGGACAGTTGCGAGAGGTCGCGCGACATGCGCTCGACGACCTGGTGGAGCTCGCGCAGGGTCGACAGCACCTCTTCCGTGGCGGAGGTCTGCTGGCGTGTCACCGACGAGATCTGCCGCGCCGCCTCCGAGCTCTCGCGCAGCGAGGCGCGCAGAATGCCGAGCGCGCCGGTCGCCGCGCGCGCCTCTTCGAGCACTCGCGCAGCCTCCTTGCCGCCCTCTTCGGTGGCGACGACGGTCGAGCGGATCGCGCTCGCGAACTCCTCGATCTGACTGCGCACCGAAGCCACCGAGTCGCGAACGCGCTCGGCGAGCACACGCACTTCGCCGGCGACGACGGCGAATCGCCGGCCGCGGCCGCCTGCCGCCGAGGCCTCGAGCGCGGCGTTGAGCGACAGAAGATGGGTCTCCTGGGCGATGTCGCTGATCAGCTCGAGGACGCGGAAGATCTCGCGCGAGCGCGTTCCCAGCGTGTCGGCGCGGGCCGTGACGTCGGCGATGCGGCGCTCCACGGCGCCCACCCCTTCGACCGCCTCGGCGACCGCCTCCGCTCCCGCCGCTCCTTCGCTCTCCGCCATGAGAACCAGCTGGTTCTGGCGCTCGGCATGCTCCGAGATCTCGGCGGCGGTGCGCGAGAGCTCCTCCATCGCCGCGGTGACCTCGCCGGCGGCGGCGGCCTGCTGCGCCGAGCTCGCCGCGAGCACCGTCGAGCCGCGGTCGACGCCCTCGGCGGCCCCGGCGACCGAGTGCGAACTGGCCTGGAGCTGCTCGACGCGCGAAGCCAGGCCGGCGACGGCGCGGCCCACGCCGGAGGCGAGGTCGGCGTCGAGGGTGCGGGCGAGGGCGGCGGTACGGACCAGATCTCCGTCGCCCAACTGCCGGAAGACGGCGACGAGCCGTGACCGCAGACCGGACTGCGGATCACTCGTTCGACGGGTGAGCTCGTAGACGAGAAGGAGGGCGGCGCCGGCGCCGGCAACAAGGTGGAAGAGGATCAACAGAGTCGACCCGCGCGTCCCGTGCGCTGCGCCGGCGAGCAGCCAGCTACCCGCGGCCCAGGCGGCGCCGAACAGCAACGCCGGAGCGACGAGGGACCCGGACTCGGTCCGCCTGCCGGCCACCGGGCTCATGCGACCCATCGACGGGTCGTGGTCGATCCGCTGCGCGAGTGCACGGTCGAGGCTCCTTCGAAGATCCTTCATCGTCGCCCAGATCGAGCGCCGATGCAAGGCCGACGAGCGGTCGTCACCCTTGCGCGCGCGATCGGAAGCACGCGCCGCTGCCCGAAGGTGTTGTTGAAAGCCCGCCACCCTTCGTCTACACTGGCCTGGCCCGTGAAACCCAAGAAGATCCTCGTCGTCGACGACTCCGATCTCATGCATCGCATGTATGGCGTGATGCTGCGCGGCGGCGATCTCCTCGGGGCGCGCGACGGCGAGGAGGCGCTTGCGACCCTCGCCGCCGATCCCGCGATCGATCTCGTCCTGCTCGACATCAACATGCCGAAGATGAACGGTTTCGAGGTCCTGCGCGAGCTCGGTGTGCGCGGGC
>JAGOCP010000109.1 GCA_017998715.1 Thermoanaerobaculia bacterium
CCGTTTCCGGACCACCCGCGACGGCAGAGTCGAGCTCGAGGGGGTGCGCTTCCAGATCTACCGCGACACGACCAGCTATTCGGTCGCAAGCGACTCCGCCACCTACGACACCAACTCGCAGGAGGCACTGCTCACCGGCCATGTCCAGCTCACCGGCGGCGAGCTGGCGATGGACAGCGGCGAGTTGCAGTTGTCGCGCGGCGGCAAGTTCCTGGTCGCCGAGGGTCCGATCGCCCTGCGCCACGGTGCGTATTGGAAGGGCGAGGCAAGCTCGCTCGAGTTCGACGTCGCCCTCGATCTGATGACGATGCGCGGGCCGGTGACCATGGCGGGCGCGCTGCCGGGCGCCGAGCCGATGACGGTCGCGGCGGGCAAAGTGGTACTCGACCGCACCGGCAGGGTCCTGCGCGCCAAGGGGGAAGTGACCGCCACCCGCGGCGCCAGCCACTTCGAGTCGGACGAGGCGGAGCTGTTCCTGGCTGAAGACGGCGCGACGCCGGCGATGCTGATTCTCGACGGGTCGCTCACCGGCACCTATGTGGCGTCGAGTGCCGGAGAGGAGTCCGGAGTCGCCGACCGTGTGGACTTCCGCGGCGCCAAGCTCACCGTGCAGTTCGGCGCCGCCGGCGTCAGCGAGCCGCGCGAGATGAGTCTCGAAGGCCGCGGCAAGGTCCTCGCGCTGCTCGAGTCGGTCGACGGCGAGATCATTCACGGCCTGGCCTCGCGCGCCCTCTGGATGCAGCTCGAAGGGGGCAGGCCGCGCACGGCGCAGAGCACCGAGCCGGTCTACTTCGCCGAGTACCATCGCGGGGTCACCGACGCGCTGCGCTCGGGCCGGGCCGACCGGGCCGACGCCGAGTTCGGGCCGACCGGCGGCATTTCGCGCGTGGTGCTGGCGGGCGGCGTCACGCTGACCGACCCGGCGTTCCGCGGCTGGGGAGAGCAGGCGCTGTTCGACTTCGCCGCCGAACGCTCGGAGCTCCTGGGAACGCCGGCGCGCACCGAGAGCTCGAGCGGCCAGCTCGCGGCGCCGCACATCGTCTACGCGCGCAAGACCGGCCTGTTGACTGCCGACCGCGGGGTGCGCGGCGTCCTGCAGAAGGGGAGCGGCAGCGCCATCGCCGGCGTCGGATTCCGCGGCGATCAGCCGATCGAGTTCCAGGCCGACGAGGCGATCTTCACCGACGCGCCGCGCGGCTTCTTCCTCAAGGGGCAGGTGCGCGCCTGGCAGGGCAAGAGCCTCTTGCTGGCCAACCAGGTGCACGGCGAGGAGGCCGAGCAGCGGCTTTCGGCGGCGGGAGGCGTGCGGACGATGATCGACCTGAACAAGGAGGGAGCACCCGCCGCACCTGCACCCGCCGGCGGTGTGGCGGCGCCGATGACCGAAGTGATCGCCGATCTCCTCACCTATCGCCGGGCGGAGGCGAGCGTGACCTACACCGGCGGCGTTCGTCTGCAGCAGGGGACCCGGACGCTCACCTGCGACGAGTTGATCGCCGGGCTCGACGGCGCGCAGCGGATCCAGAGCATGGTCGGCAAGGGCTCGGTCCTGCTGCGCGACTCGGCCGACGGGCGGACGATCTCGGGCACGACCGCTTCCTACGACGTCGCGCAGGAGAGCATCGAGCTCGCGGGCAGTCCGGTCAGGATCAAGGACGACACCGGCGCTTCGCTGACCGGCAAGCGCGCCATCTACGATCTCAAGTCGGGCGCCGCGCGCCTGGCGGGAGCCGCGCAATGACCCGCACCGGACCCCGGGAGGGGCCGCGCCTCGTGGCGACGAACCTGCAGAAGGTCTACGGCGGCCGCACGGTCGTGCACGACGTCTCCGTCGACGTCGCGCCGGGCGAGATCGTCGGTCTCCTCGGGCCCAACGGCGCCGGCAAGACGACCACCTTCTACATGGTCGTCGGCCTCGCGGCGCCGGACGGCGGCAAAGTCATGCTCGGCGACGAGGAGATCACCGATCTGCCGATGTATCTGCGCGCGCAGCGCGGCATCAGCTACCTGCCCCAGGAGCCCTCGGTCTTCCGCAAGCTCTCCTCGGAAGACAATCTGCGGGCGATCTTCGAGACGCTGGACCTGACCCACGCCGAACAGGAGCGGCGCATCGACCGCCTGATCGAGGAGTTCCGGCTGCAGAAGGTGCGCAAGAGCATGGGCTACATGCTCTCGGGTGGCGAGCGCCGCCGTGTCGAGATCGCCCGGGCGCTCGTCCTGTCGCCCTCTTTCATCCTGCTCGACGAGCCGTTCGCGGGGATCGATCCGATTGCCGTGCTCGATATTCAAGGTATCATCCGCCACCTGAGACAGATGGGAATCGGCATCCTGATCACCGACCACAACGTCCGCGAGACGCTGAAGATCACCGACCGCGCCTACATCATCAACAACGGCGGCATTCTGCGCGCGGGCTCGCCGCTCGAGCTCTCTTCCGACCCGCAAGTCCGCAAGATCTACCTCGGCGAACAGTTCGAGCTCTAGGCCGCCCCTTCACCGACACCGCATGGCACTCGAACAGAAACTCTCCCTCAAGCTCTCGCAGCGACTGGTGATGACACCGTCGCTGCAGCAGGCGATCAAGCTGCTGCAGATGACCCGCCTCGAGCTCGAGGTCGTGGTGGCGCAGGAGCTCGAGATCAACCCGGTGCTCGAAGAGGCCGAGGAGATCGAGGACGACGACGAGGACGCCGGACCGCTCGAGGCCGCGACCCAGGACGTCATCGAGGAGCTGCCGACGCCGGAGGTCCTCGAGCGCCAGCGCCTCGAGCAGGTGGCCTTCGAGGCCTATCTCGACGACGCCTCGGGAGACGACGGCGGCAGCTACGGCGAGTCCGAGAATCGCGAAGCGCCGCCGCTCGAGAACACCCTGACACGCGAGCCCGACCTCTACGACCATCTGCTCTGGCAGATCCACATGTCCGACTTTCAGCCCCTCGAGCGCGAGATCGCCGAGCTGATCGTCGGCAACCTGAATCCCGATGGCTTCCTGGTCGCCTCGCTCGACGAGATCCGCGACCTCGCGAGCGCCGGGCTCGAGCAGCCGCTGGCGATGGAGCAGGTGGCGGCGGTTCTGACTCGAGTCCAGCGGCTCGATCCGCCCGGAATCGCCTGCCCGAACCTGCGCGACAGCCTCCTGCTGCAGCTCGACCTGCGTGGCGAGCCGGGCGACTCGCTGACCCGGCGCGTGCTGGCAGAACACTGGGAGCTCTTCCTGCGCCGCCAGTACGCGGTGATCGCGCGCGCGCTCGACGTGACGCTCGCCGCTCTCGAGCCGGTGATCGAGGACATCAAGACGCTGCAGACGCGGCCGGGACGCAAGTTCACCAACGACCGCACCCACTACATCGAACCCGATGTCTACGTCATCAAGGTGGGCGACGACTACGTCATCCAGTTGAACGACGACGGTCTGCCCAAGCTGCGCATCTCGCGCGCCTACCGCATGATGCTCAAGAACCTGCGACAGGAGGGCCGCCAGAACGACGCCCAGCAGTTCATCTCGGAGAAGATGCGCTCGGCACTGTGGATGATCAAGAGCCTCGACCAGCGGCAGCGGACGATCTACAAGGTGGCGACCTCGATCGTCCGCCAGCAGCGCGATTTCCTCGACCACGGCCTCGACCACCTGCGTCCGATGGTCCTGCGCGACGTCGCCGAGGACATCGGCATGCACGAGTCGACGGTTTCCCGGGTGGTCTCGAACAAGTACATGCACACGCCGCGCGGTCTCTTCCCGCTCAAGTACTTCTTCCACAGCGGTATCGACCGGGACTACGGCGAGGACATCTCGTCGCTGACGGTGAAGCGCAAGATCCAGCAATTGGTCGAATCCGAGGACGCCCGTCATCCGCTTTCGGACAGCGAGCTGATGCGCATCCTCAACCGCGAAGGCATCCAGATCGCCCGCCGGACGGTGGCCAAGTACCGCGACGAGCTCAACGTGCCTTCATCCTCGGATCGCAAACGGATTTTCTGAACACGGTTTGGCGGAGAATGGAGGAACGATGAACATCGAATTCGTCGGCAGACACCTTCAGGTGACGGAAAAGATGCGGCTCCTGGCGGCGGAAGAGCTGGAGCGCCTGGCGAAGTTCCTCGCCGAACCGATCGACATCCACATCGTCCTCGAAGCGGCGAAGCTGCGCCACTCGGCCGAGATCAAGGTGCGCTGCGCCGGCCGGGAATTTCTGTCGAAGGAGGAGGCCGTCGACCTTCAAGACGCCTTGACGCTCGCCGCCGACAAGGTGGTGGAGCAGGCGAAGCGGGCGCGCAAGCGCGAGGTGGACGAGCCGCGCCGGCGCGACCGCGAGCAGGCGAGCGCACAGCAGTGGCCGGTGGACGTCCTGACCCGCGAAAGCGTGCGCAAGGGCGAGTCGCCGATCGTCGTCAAGTCGAGCCAGCTCGAGATCCACTCGATGACCATCAACGAAGCAGCCTTGAAGCTCGAGAGCTCGCGCAGCGAGTTCGTCGTCTTCCGCGATCTCGAGAGCGAGCGCGTGAGCGTCATCTACCGGCGCCACGACGACGACTACGGCCTCATCGTGCCCGAGCTCTGATTGGCGACCGCGGCCGGGCCGGGCCCGTCTCTCGCGCAATGGATCCGTCCCGGATCCGTGCTGCCCGATCTTACGGCGGGCTCCGCTGCCGGCTTGCTCGACGAGCTCGCCGACAGCGTCGCGCGGTCCCTGCCGGGAGTCGCGAGCGCCGCCCTGCGTTTCGGCTTCGCCGAACGTGAGGCCCTCGGGACGACCGCCGTCGGCGGTGGTTTCGCGATTCCCCACTGCCGTCTCGCCGGCGCCCGTGAGCTCGCGCTCCGCGTGGCGCGACACCCGGCGGGCGTCGATTTCGGGGCGCTCGACGGCCAGCCCGTGCAGGTGTTCTTCGCGGTGGTGGCGGCGACGAGCTCCGCGACAGCGCACCTCGAGGCGCTGCGGGCCATCGCCCGCTTCGTGCGCCAACCGGGGACGCTCGGGCGCCTGCTCGCGGCCGGCGGACCAGAGGAGCTCGCCGAGCGGCTGCTCGCGCCGCCGGTCAAGGAGCCAGGCGCCCCCCGGCAGGCGGAGACCGCCGATGTCTGACGCGCAGAAGGTGCGGGTCAGCGAGCTCTTCGGCGACGAGCTCGCCGACCTCAAGCTGGTCGTGCTCGCCGGCGAGAACCACCTCGACAACACCGTGACCCATCCGCGGGTGCAGAAGCCCGGCCTGGCATTCGCCGGCTACTACGAGTACATCAAGCCGGGCCGCGTCCAGATCGTCGGCGAGAGCGAGCTCGAGTACCTGAAGACCGTCGCGATGGAGGAGCGCGCCGAGCGCCTGCGGCGCATCGCGGCGCTGCCGATTCCGGTCGTCGTCATCACCAAGGGGCTGGCGCCGGGCGAAGAGTTCCTGGCCGAGTTTCGCGCCCGGCAGGTGCCGGTGCTGTCGTCGAGGGCCCTGTCCTCGGTGGTGATCAAGCAGCTCTCCTGGTTTCTCGAGGACCATCTGGTGCCGTCGACCCGCCTGCACGGCGTGCTGCTCGACATCTACGGCCTGGGAGTGCTGCTCATCGGATCGAGCGGCGTGGGCAAGAGCGAGGCGGCTCTCGACCTAATCACCCGCGGCCACAGCCTGGTCTCCGACGACCGGGTGACGATCAAGCGCTATCCGAGCGGCGAGCTGGTGGGCTTCTCCGAGGAGACGCTGAAGCACCACATGGAGCTGCGCGGCCTCGGAATCATCAACGTCAAGGATCTCTTCGGGCTGGCGGCGATCCGCGCCCGCAAGCCGATCGACCTCGTCGTCGAGCTCGAGCCCTGGCGGGAGGGTCAGGCCTATGACCGCCTCGGCCTGGACGAGACCGTCTTCAGCATTCTCGATACTCCCTGCCCGTACATCCGCATGCCGGTCGCTCTGGGTCGGAACGTCGCCAACCTGGTCGAAATAGCGGCGCGCAATCACGTGTTGAAGCTCCAGGGGACGCACTCGGCGCGGGAGTTCGCGCGCAAGCTGGAAGAGCAGCTCGAACGCAGCCGCACCGGCAAGCCGCGCTAGGAGGAACCGTCGTGAACGCCAAGGCCAGGCTCGTCCTGGTGACCGGCCTCTCGGGGTCGGGCAAGAGCACGGTCGCCAAGTGCTTCGAAGATCTGGGGTACTACTGCGTCGACAACATGCCGTTGCCGCTGCTCAGCCAGTTCGTCGCCGCGCCGCTCGACTTCGTGCCGGGGCGCGACCACATCGCGGTGGTGATGGACATGCGCGCGCCGGGATTCGCCGCCGAAGCGCCGCGCCTGCTGGGCGAGCTCGACCGGAGCAAGCTGCAGACGATGCTGGTCTTTCTCGAGTCGTCCGAGGAAGCGCTCATGCGACGTTTCTCGGAGTCGCGGCGGCCGCATCCGTTCTCCGACGAGTTGCCGGTCCTCGAGTGCATCCGCGCCGAGCGCGCCATGATGAGCGAGCTGCGCGGCGCCGCCGACCTGATCCTCGACACCAGCGACTGGTCGATCCACGACATCCGCAGCCTCGTCTACCGCGAGTTCGGGCGCGATGCCGGCCACGAGCCGGTGATGAACGTCAGCCTGGTGAGCTTCGGCTTCAAGCACGGCATTCCGTTCGGCGCCGACCTGCTGTTCGACGTGCGTTTCCTGCCCAACCCGCACTTCGACCCGGCGCTGCGTCCGCTCTCGGGCCTCGACGAACCGGTGCGGGACTTCCTCCTCCAGCGAACGGATTTCAACGAGCTCGTGACGCGCCTGTCCGACCTGCTGCGCTTCCTGCTGCCGCGTTATCAGCAGGAGAACCGGAGCTACCTCACCATCGGCATCGGCTGTACCGGCGGCCAGCATCGTTCGGTCGCCGCAGTCGAAGCGCTCGCCGCCGCACTCGAAAAGGCCGGCTGGACGGTGCGGGTGAAACACCGCGACCTCGAACGGAAGCGCGCTTGACCCCGGTGCTGCTGGTCACCCACGGACGACTGGCGCAGGAACTGCTCGCCGCGGCGGAGACCATCGCCGGAGTGCGGCCCGATATCCGGGCGCTCGCCCTGGAATGGAACGACGGGATCGACGCGGCGCGGACGCGCATCGCCCAGGCGATCGCCGAGCTCGATCGCGGCGCAGGCGTCCTGGTGCTCACCGACATGTACGGCAGCACGCCGTCGAACGCCGCCATCGCCCTTTCGGTCCCGGGCAAGGTCGAAGTGGTCACCGGCGTCAACCTGCCGATGGTCGTGCGCATGAGCTGCTCGTCGGTGCTGCCGGCGACGCTCGCCGAAACGGCGCGCTGGTTGGAGGAGAAGGGGAGGCGCAGCATCTGCCGGGGCCTTCCCGCCGATCCCTCGACCCCGCCGCCACCGCCGTCGACCTCGAAGCCGAAGGAACGCCCGGGCTGTGACTGAGCGCGAGATCGAGATCGTGAACCGGTTGGGGCTTCATGCCCGCGCCGCCGCGAAGCTCGTCCACCTGGCGAGCTCATTCTCCTGCCGGGTAAGCGTGCGCTTCGCCGGCGAGGACGTCGACGCCAAGAGCATCCTCGGCCTCCTGCTGCTCGCCGCACCGCAAGGGGCGCGGCTGACTTTGCTTTGCGATGGTGCCGACGAGGCGGCCGCGGTCGAAGCGATCGCCGGCCTCTTCGCCGAGCGCTTCGGAGAGAGCGAATGAGCACGATCCGGCCGATGATCACGTTGCAGGGCATCGGAGCAGCGCAGGGCGTGGCGATCGGACGAGCGGTGGTGATCGCCAACCGCGCGCTCGACGTCTTCCGCATTCCGATCGCGGCCGACGAGACCGAGGCCGAAGTCGGCCGGCTCAAGTCGGCGTGCAGCGCCACCCAGCAGCAGATCCAGCGCACCCGGGCCAAGGCCAGCCACCTCTTCGGTCAGGAGCTGGCGGCGATCTTCGACGCTCACTCGCTGCTGCTCTCCGACCGCATGTTCCTCGACCAGGTCGAGCGCCGGATCGTCGAAGAGCAGGTCAACGCCGAGTGGGCGGTGCACGAGACTTCGCGCGAGCTCGCCAAACGGTTCTCCGCCATCGAGAACCCCTACCTGCGCGAACGCGGGCAGGACCTCGAGGACATCGGGCGCCAGCTCCTGCGAGTGCTGCAGGGCATCGCCCATCACGAGATCTCGGACGTCGAAGGGGACGTGATCCTGGTGGCCGACGACCTGGTGCCGTCGGAGGCGATCCGGCTCGGGCGCGACAAGGTCGTGGGCTTCGCCATCGAAGCCGGCGGCCGCACCTCCCACACCTCGATCATCGCCCGCTCGCTGGGGCTGCCGGCGGTCACCGGCCTCGAAGAGGTGACCGACTACGTCACGAACTCCGACCCGGTGATCGTCGACGGCCGCGCCGGTCTGGTGATCCTGCATCCGACGCCGGAAGTGCTGGCGGAGTACGAGAAGTTGCGCTCCGAGCTCAGCGAGGGGAGATTCGGCGCCGCCGTGTCGCGCGATGCGGCGCCGAGCACCTCCGACGGCGTGGCCGTCGAGCTGATGGCGAACATCGATCTCCCCGAAGAGCTCTCCCAGCTCGGCCGCATCGGCGCGCGCGGCATCGGTCTCTACCGCAGCGAGTTCCTCTACATGGAGACGGATCCCAATCTGCCCACCGAGGAGGATCATCTGCGGGTCTACCTGCAGCTCATCGAGGCGACCGCGCCGTTTCCGGCGGTCGTCAGGACCTACGACCTCGGGGGGCGCAAGCTGGCGCGGGAGATGATGGACAGCGCCGAGGAGAATCCGGTGCTCGGCCTGCGGGGAATCCGCTTGACCCTCGCCCGGCCGCAGATCTTCCGCACCCAGATCCGTGCCCTGCTGCGGGCAGCGGCTGCCGGCGACCTCTGGATCATGGCGCCGATGGTCAGCCGGATCGAGGAGGTCGAAGCGCTGCGCGCCTTCCTCGCCGAGGCCTCGGCGGAGCTCGCGCACGAGGGTCTCGCCCACCGCGCCGCAGTCAAGGTGGGCATCATGGTGGAGGTGCCGGCGGCGGCGATCATCGCCGACAGCCTCGCCCGGGCGGTCGATTTCATGGCCATCGGCACCAACGACTTGATCCAGTACTCGCTCGCGGTCGATCGCAACAACCGCAGCGTCGCGAGCCTCTACGAGCCGGTCCATCCGGCCATTCTGCGCATGCTACGCTTCGTCATCGAGAGCGCGGACGCGGCCGGCATTCCGGTCAGTCTGTGTGGCGAGATGGGGGCCGACGCCCAGATGCTGCCGCTGCTCGTCGGACTCGGCTTGCGCCGGATCTCGGCGTCGCCGAGTGCGCTGCCGGCGCTCAGGCAGAAGCTTGCCGGCCTGCACGCCGGCGAGCTGTCCCGGCTGGCGGTCGCCTGTTGCGGCGCTGGATCGGGGGCCGAGGTCTATCGCCTGCTGGCGGAGTCCCCCGAATCTCACCGCGGGAACTAGAGGGAACTACTGATGAGGCAACCGGTACGTCGTGTCGAAAAGCCCTGGGGGCACGAGCTGATCTTCGCCCACACCGAGAAGTACGTCGGCAAGCTCCTGCACATCGAGCCGGGCGAAGCGCTGTCGCTGCAGTTCCACCATCGCAAGGACGAGACCTTCTTCGTCGCCCGCGGCGGCATCGAGCTGCAGGTCGAAGAAGATGGCGTCATGGTGCCGCAGCGGCTCGAAGAGGGTGAGTCGTACCATGTCACCCCCGGCACCCGTCACCGCATGGTAGCCGGCGAGTCCGGCTGCGACCTGTTCGAAGTCTCCACCGCAGAGCTCGACGACGTGGTCCGCCTCGAAGACCGCTATGGCAGGAGCTGACGCCGCGCGGAACCCGCCAGTTGCCGGCCAGTTGCTCGGCTTGTCGGTTCTCGGCCTGACGCTGCTTGGACTCACCGGCTGTGGCGTCGCAGTCCCGGACGCGGTGGCTTTGCCGCCCGTATCCGAAGCCGCGGCAGAGGCGCCGCCGCCCAAGACGCAAGGTGAAGACCCGGTCGCCAGCCCCCCTCCGCCGACCACCGTTGTCGTCATCGACAGTGGATCCGAAGGCGCACCGCAGCCGCCGAAAGGCCTGGCTCAGGCGGCGCGGGACGAGCGCGAGCGCCGCGCCCAGGCTGGGAAACCGGTCGCCGTCATCGACAACCGCAATCTCGCCGAGTTCTCCAAGGGTCAGAAACTCACCGTCGCCGACGGGGCGAGCTCAGCGGCGCCGGAGGCGACGATCGACACAGCGGACGGCAAGACCACCTCTGCCGAGCCTGCGCGCGACGAGGCCTACTGGCGCAACCGCGGTCTCGAGATCCGCGAGGAATGGCGCGAAGCGACGGACCGCATCGTCGAGCTCGAAGGCAAATCCGAAGAGCTGCGGCGCAAGTTCTACGCCGCCGACGACCCTTATGTCCGCGACGCCCAGATCAAGCCGGAATGGGACCACACGCTCGACGAGCTCGATTCCACCCGCCGCGCCGCCGAGCGTTCCGAGCTCGAGCTCGAGCGCTTCCTGAACGAAGGGCGCGAGGCCGGGGCCCTTCCGGGTTGGCTGCGCGAAGGCTCCGAGCTCGAGCCGGAGCGCAAGGTCATCCAGGCACCTGACGCCGAGCCGACCGAGCCGGTGGTGGTGGAGGAGCCGCGGAACAAGCCTTGAGCGGTCCCTTGACATTACGCCGCTTTTACGTCGAGACCTGGGGCTGCCAGATGAACGAACTGGACAGCCAACGGATGACCGGCCAGTTGATGCAGCAAGGGATGCTGCCGACGCGCGAAGCCGCCGACGCCGATCTCATCCTGCTCAACTCCTGCAGCGTGCGCGAGAAGGCGGTGCAGAAGGTCTATTCGCGGCTCGGCGAGTATCGACTCTTGAAGCGCGACCGTCCGCACCTGCAGATCGGATTGTGTGGATGCGTGGCGCAACAGGAAGGGGAAGAGATCCTGGCGCGAGTGCCGGATCTCGACTTCGTCCTCGGCCCAGCGCGGGTGGGGGAGTTGGGCGCCCTGCTGCTCCGGCGGTCGAACGGCGAGCGCGTCGTCGCCACCGGATTCCCGACCGACCGGCGCTACGACTTCGACTCCATCTCCCGTGACGGTCT
>JAGOCP010000110.1 GCA_017998715.1 Thermoanaerobaculia bacterium
CACATCAGCAGATCGTCGAGTGTCGCGCCGGTCGCGCGCTCTTCCGGCGCCGCGCCGCGCCGGAAGATGCAGGCGCCGCGCTCGCCGCCGAGCCAGCCGCGTGGACCTTCGATGCGGATCCAGGCGCGCTCGCGCAGGCCCACGACCGGCGTCGCGTTCTCTTCATGAAACTCCGCCAGGCGCTCGGCGCGGGTCTCGCCCATGTGCGTCGAGCCGGGATCGGCGTCGAGATAGTGCGGATTGATCTGGAACGGCACCAGGCCGAGGGCGTCGAAGCCCTGCGGCTCGACGATCGGCATGTCGTTGGTGGTGCGGATCGTCGGGCCGGCGAGGTTGATTCCGGCGGAAGCGCCGAGATAGGGCATCCCGGCGAGCGCCCGCGCGCGCAGCGGCTGCAGCAGCTCTGCCTCCTGCATCGTCTTCAGCAGGCGAAAGGTGTTGCCACCGCCGACGAAAACGGCCTCGGCGGTTTCGATCTGCCGCCTGCCGGTGGCATCCGCCGCGAGCTCGTCGACGCCGCATCCGAGCTCCTCGAGCCGCGTCCGGAACTTGGCGGTGTAAGCGGCACGATCGTAGAGCGCGAACGGCACGAACAGGATCCGCGCCGCCGAGCCCAGGAGCGCGAGCATCTCGTCGGCGGCGTGCGCCAGATAGCGCTCGCCGTGGTTGGTCGAATTCGACAACAGCATGAGTCGGCGCATGAGCTTCCCCTTCTCCCTAACGTTTCGCGATCGCCTCGCCGAGGCGGTCGACATCGGCGAGGTCGTTGTAGATCTGGATCGCGACACGCGCCGCGAGCCGGTCGCCGCGCGCCGCGATGTGCAGCTCGATGCGGTCTTCGAAAAGCAGGCTGTCGCGCAGGCGCGCGGCGTCGGCGGAGGTTCCGCCGAAGCGCGCAGGCAGCGGCACCGAAACCATCGACGCGACCATCGAGCGCGGCGTGCGGAACTGCGTCCCCCACCGTTCCGCCAGCCGTTCGCCGGCGTGGAATGCGAGGTCGTGGTTGTAGCGCCGCACCTCTTCCGCCCCGAACTCGGCCAACAGCTCGAGCGCCGCCGGCGCGGCGAGCCAGGGCGAAGGATCGCGGGTTCCGACCAGGTCGAACTCGGTGGTGAAGCCCTGGTCGAGACCCCACGAGATGACCGCTGGGTGGAGTGTCGCCTGCAGCTCCGGCCGGACCCAGAGCAGGGCCGAGCTGCGTGGCGCCCAGGCCCACTTGTGCAGGTTCCCGACGTACCAGTCGGCGCCGATCGCCGGCAGGTCGAGAGCGACCGCGCCGGGGGCGTGGGCACCATCGACGAAGATCGGCACGCCTCGCGCCCGGCAGCAGGCGGCGATCTCGACGATCGGCAGCAGCAGGGCGCTGTCGGAGGCGATGTGATCGACGATCGCGAGCCGCGTCCGGTCGCCGAGCGCGGCGGCGATCGTCGCCACCAGCTCCGCCGGATCCTCGCAGGTGGGCGCGAGCGCCACTGTGCGGACGATGGCGCCCTGACGGCGCGCGACATACGTCGCCGCATGGGTGATCGCGCCGTAGCCCAGGGAGGTGACGAGAATCTCGTCGCCGGGGGCGAAGGAAAGCGAGCGCAGCACGGCATTTGCGCCGGTCGTCGCGTTGTCCACGAAAACCAGGTCTTCTCCGCGTGCGCCGAAGAAGGCCGCGACCTCGGCCGCCGCGATACGCAGGCGCGGCGGCTCGCTGCGCGGCGCGCCGACACGGATCTCGGAGAGCTCGCGCAGGAGATAGCGCGAGGGCTGCAACTCGATCTCGTCGCGGATCGCCTGCTGCGCTGCGAGCACCCGCCGCGGCGGCGCGCCGACGGTACCGTGATTGAGGTACGTGATCGCGGGATCGAGCGCGAAGTGCTGCAACATCGAGCGGCCGAAACGGGTCACTGCTTTCTCCTCTCCGGGCGCCTGCGTGAGACGCTCATTCTGTCGCCACCGGACGGGGGAATTCGACACCCAGAGCCGCCGCCACGAGGTGGGGGATCTCCGTATTGTCGTGCATGCCGGCGAATCGACCGGCCGCCGACGGCGGGCCGTAGGCGAAGAGCGGCACCGGCTCACCGCTGTGCTGGCTGCTCGCCCAGTGGAGCGCCATCTCGGTGCCGCTCGACTGTTCGTCGATGGAGAGACCGCCGGTCGCATGGTCGCCCAGCACCAGAACCAGCGTCGCCCGATCGCGCACGGCGAAGTCGACCGCGACCGCCACTGCGGCGTCGAAACGCAGCAGCGCGGCGTTCATCCTCGCGCCGTCGCGGGCATGGGCGGCGGTGTCGATCTCCTCTTCCTCGAGCACCAGAATGAACGGACGGCCCGCGGCGCCGAGAAGCCCGAGCGCCTTTCCCGCCATCGCCTCGAGGGAGGGCGAGCGCGGGTCGGCTTTCTGCGGCTCGACGGCAAAAAGCGCCGCGACCGGCAGGCGCGTGGCTGCCGCCAGCCCGGCGGCGTCGGCGACGACGTCCACTCCGCGCGCCCGCATCTCCGCGGTGAGATCGCGGCCATCGGCGCGATCGCCGCCGGCTGCCTGCCGCGGAAGAAAGAACTTCCGTCCCCCGCCAGCGAGCAGGTCGACTCCCGCGGCGCTCAGGCCGGCGGCGATTCCCGCTTCGTCGCGGCGCGCCGCGGCGTGGGCCGCGAACGCTGCCGGGGTGGCGTCGGTGATGCGCGACGTCGTCGCGAGCCCGGTCGCCCACCCGGCATCGCGCAGCGTTTCGAGCAGCGTCCGCAGCGGCCGCCCCAGCGCGTCGCTGGCGACGCGCCCGTTGCGCGTCTTGTAACCTGTCGCGAGAGCGGTCGCGGCAGCGTCCGACTTCGTGATCAGCCCGCCCTCCGAGTGGGTCGTCGCCAGCCCGATCGTCGGCAGGCGCTCGAGCAGCAGCCGGCCATCCGGTCCGTAGGCAGCGATCCGGGCGGCGGCGATCTGCGCCAGTCCCATGCCGTCTCCCAGCAGCAGCACGACGTTGCGCACCGGCCCGTCGGCGAGCGCCGGCAACGCCGTTCGCTCCCGTCCCTCCGTGCCGGAGCTGCCCACAGGAAGGCGTTCGAGCTCGCGCGCGAACGACGCCCGGCCGACCAGGTAGCCGGCCAGTCCACCGGCCAGGGCGACGACTGCGGCCGCCGCGGCGGCCATCGCGGCGCGACGGCTCAACCGGAGCTCGCCATCCGACCGTCGAGCTCGAGCGCCGGCGCTGCGCCCTGCATCGCGACGAGGACGTTGCCGACGTGCTGCCAGAGCTCGAGACCGCCGGCGAAACAGGCGGCGCTGAACTCGGCGGTAGCGCTCTCGACGTGCGGCCGGTCGACGCCCGCCGCGAACGAGCGCTCCTTCCAGCGTTTCTGGATCGACTTGAGCTCGACCTCACGCACATCCTTCGACGGGCGCACCAGCGCCGCCGCGATCACCAGGCCGGTGACCTCGTCGCAGGCGAGGAGCGCGAAGTCCATCGCGCTGCTTCGGGCTACGCCGGTCGCCTCTTCGTTGTGCGCCAGGATCGCCTGCAGGACGGTCTCGGGCACTCCGGCCGCCGCGAGCAAGGGGATGCCCTCCTTGGGATGAGCCTCGAGCGTCGGATGCACCTCCCAGTCGTAGTCGTGCAGGAGCCCCGCGAGACCCCAAAGGTCGGGATCTTCGCCGAGCTTGGCGGCGTAGTGGCGCATCGCCGCCTCGACGGCCAGCATGTGCCGCCGCAGGCCCGCCGCGGCGACATGTTCGGTGACGATTCCCCAGGCGGTCGATCGATCCATCGCGAGCTTTCCTCCCTGCTGGCGCGCCGAGCGCCGGCAGACCAGATCGTACCCGAGGTCCATGGTAACTTCGCTCCGGCATGTATCTCGCGCACTACGGATTCCGCGAAGCCCCTTTCAACATCACTCCCGACCCGCGTTTTCTCTACTTCTCGGCCCGCCACCGCGAGGCGCTCGAGCACCTGCTCTACGGCATCCGCGAGCGCAAGGGCTTCGTCCAGATCACCGGCGAAGTCGGCGCCGGCAAGACCACTCTCTGCCGCGCGGCCCTCGAACAGCTGGGTCCAACCTTCCGTACCGCGCTGATCCTCAATCCGGTGATGTCGTCGACCCAGCTCCTGCGCACCATCCTGGTCGAGCTCGGTCTCAAGGTGCCGGGTCGCACCGACCGGGTCGCTTATCTCGAGATGCTCAACGAGTTCCTGCTCGCCCAGGTGCCGCGCGGCGAGGACGTCGTGCTGATCATCGACGAAGCGCAAGACCTCTCGCCGGAGCTGCTGGAACAGGTGCGGCTGCTGTCGAATCTCGAGACCGATCGCCAGAAGTTGCTGCAGATCGTCCTCATCGGGCAACCCGAACTGAAGGCCATGCTCGATGACAACCGCCTGCGCCAGCTGCGGCAGCGGATCACGGTGCGCTACCACCTCGAGCCGCTGTCGCGCGAAGAGACCGAGCTCTACGTCTACTACCGCCTCCAGGTTGCCGGCGGCAACGGCCGGCCGACCTTCAGCCGCTGGGCGATGTCGCGCATCCACCGCTACTCCAAGGGCGTGCCGCGCCTGATCAACGCCGTCTGCGACACCTCGCTCCTCGCCGGCTATGTGGCCGGCGTCGACCACCTCTCCGGCCGCCTGATCGGCCGCGCCATCCGCGAGCTCGAAGGCCGACCCTCGTGAGCCTCGTCAGCGAAGCCCTCAAGAAGGCCGAGCGCGAGGCCGCGGCGCGCGAGGCGCGCGAAAAGGGCCAGCCGGCCCCGTTCGAGGTTCCGCTCCAGCCGTATCGCTCCCGCCTCAGGGCGACGCGCGGCGGCGCGCGCGGGTGGCTCTTCGTCGCGCTCGGCGGCGCCGCGACGATCGGTCTGCTCGCCGTGCTCTGGTGGTCGCGTCCGCAGGAGGCTCCGGCAAGGCAGGAGAGGCTCGCGCCTTCGGGCCCGGTTGCGACCTCGCACCAACCGCGAGCGAGCGAAGGGCTCTCTTCACCCACCGCCCCGGCGGCAGCCGGGCTCACCGCCGCAGCCTCCGCGCAGGCTGCGGCGCCGCCGAGCGCCAGCGAGCCATCGGCGACGCCCCTGCCGACACCCCCTTTGCCGAAAACCACGCTGACTGCGCCGCAACCGCAGCCGAGCGCCAGCGAGCCGGCACTGCCGAAGGCCGCAGCGGCAGCGGCCGCCCGGTCTTCGCCGGCGGCGGAGTCGACGGTGATCGCCCCCGGCGACTACCTTCGACGGGTCGATTTTCCCGACGGCTCGAAGCTCGAGCTCGGCGGGATCGTCTACTCCGAGACCTCGCCGTTCGCCTACCTGAACGGCCGTCTGGTGGGCGTCGGCGAGTTCGTCGAGGGCCGGCGCATCGACCGGATCGAGCGTGACCGGGTGCATCTGTCCGGCGACGCCGGCGCGATCACGCTCCGCCTCAAGGCACCCTGAGCCCCTTCCTCCCCCCGGGGGCTGCCGCGAGCTCCGGTCGGTTCATTTGTGGTTCATCTGCGACAGGCAGACTCTGATCTGATGCCTTCTTCCTCCCCCGTCGCCATCGCCCCCGTTGAGCCTCGCCCTGGACTTGCCGGGTTGCTCTTCCACTCCCGCTTCCGCCTCGCGCTCGGGCTGGGGCTCTTCCTCGTCGTGCTGGGCAGCCTGACCCGGCTCGCCCTGCTGCTCGCCGGACCCAGCGAAGGCACGCGCTCGGCCGCCGCACTGCTGCGCATCTTCGCTGCCGGCGGCGTGCTCGATCTCTGGGTTGCCGCCTGGTGCGTCCTGCCGCTCGTCGCCTATCTCGCGCTGCTGCCCGAACGCTGGTGGCAGGCGCGCTGGCAGAAGAAGGCCCTCGGCGCGGTCCTCTCCGCAGTGCTCTACGGAGTGCTCTTCGTCGCCGCCGCAGAGTGGTTCTTCTTCGAGGAGTTCGACAGCCGCTTCAATTTCGTCGCCGTCGACTATCTGCTCTACCCGACAGAGGTCGTCACCAACATCTGGCAGAGCTATCCGACGGGGAAGATCCTGATCGGACTCACGGCGCTCGTCGCGATGCTCTTCTTCGGTGTGAGAAAGCGCTTCCGCAGCGCCTGGGCGAATCCGGCGCCGCTCGCAGGGCGCCTCGCCGTGCTCTTCACTCACGCCGGCCTGCTCGCCCTGCTGGCCGTCTCGTGCTCGCCGCGGACCCTGATCGAGCACTCGCCCGACCGTCTGGTCCGGGAGTTGACCTCCAACGGCACCTACGCTTTCGGCGAGGCGCTGCTCGGCCTCGATGCCCCTTTCGACGGTTTCTACGCCACCCGCGACGACGGCGAGAACCACCGCCGGCTCGAAGCGCTGCTCAGCGAGCCGTCCTCCTTTCCGCTGACGCTCGCGCCGGGCTCCTCCGCGCGCGCCATCCGGGCAATCTCCCCAGGACGGCCCTGGAACGTCGTGCTGCTGCTCGAGGAGAGCCTCGGCTCGGAGTTCATCGGCGCCCTGCACCCCGGGCACGACGAAGGCCTGACGCCCGAATTCGACGCGCTGGCGGAGGAGGGCGTGCTCTTCACCCAGGCCTTCGCCACCGGCAATCGGACGATCCGGGCGATCGAAGCGACGACCTCGTCGCTGCCGCCGCTCCCCGGAGCTCCGATCGTCCAGCGACGGGGCGCCAAAGACCTCTTCACCCTGCCCGGGGTCCTCGGCGAGGAGGGCTACCAGACCCTCTTCGTCTACGGCGGCCGCGCCTTGTTCGACGGCATGGGCCCCTATCTCTCCGCCAACGGCATGCAGCGCATCGTCGAGCAGTCCGACTTTCCGCCGGGCGAGTTCTCGACTGCCTGGGGAGTCTCCGACCAGGCCATTCTCGACCGCTCGCTCGCCGAGATGGAGAGCATGGACGCGACCGGCAGGCCGTTCTTCACCATGATCCTCTCGGTCTCGAACCATCGCCCGTACACTTATCCACCGAACACCATCGAGCCACTGCCGGGCCTCAAACGGCGGCAGAACGTGGTGCGCTACGCCGACTGGACGATCGGGCGCTTCTTTCGCGCCGCCCGCCAGAAGTCGTTCTACGACCACACGCTCTTCGTCGTAATGGGCGACCACGGCGCGCGCGTCTATGGCGCCGCGTCGATTCCGCTGGCGAGCTACCAGGTTCCGATCCTGATGATCGCCCCGGGCGTTCTGCCGGCCGGCGAGCGGATCGACACCCTCGCCTCGTCGCTCGACGTGCCGCCGACGATCCTCTCCATCCTCGGCCTCTCCTACCGCTCGCGCTTCTTCGGTCACGACCTCCTGCACACCGCGAAGGAGGACGGACGCGCCCTGTTCGTCCACAACGGCGACATCGCGCTCATGCGCAACGGGCAGATCGCGATTCTCGGCCTGCGCCAGCAGACGGAGGTATTCGACGTCGACCGCGCGAGCGGCGACTTCCAGCTGCGAGACAAGCAGTCCGGACCGGCGGAAGAGCTGGTCAGCGATGCGATCGCCTATTTCCAGTCCGCCGACAGGCTGGTGCGCAATGGCGGCTATGGACTGGATGTCCCGGCGACCGGGCTCGAAGGCGGGTACCCGGGCGTGGCGGAGAAGGTCGCCGCCGACGGCAAGGGCGCGATGAACAAACTCCCGATCTGATCCGGCCTAGCGGAAGCTGCGTTTGACGCGGTCGACGTCGATGCGGATACGGCGCGGGCCCTTGTCGCCGCTCTTGGCTTCGTGCGTCGGGTCGAACTCGATCGGGTTGACGATCTCCGAGAAGACGTCGCGCAGGGCGCGGGCACCGGTGCGGTTCTCCTGCGAAGCCTTCTCGGCGATCATCGCCGCCGCCATGTCGTCGATCTCGAGGACGATGTCGAGCGCTTCGAAGTAGCGCTGGGTGCGCGCCAGCGGCGAATCGTAGCTGCCGAGGAGGATCTCCTTGAGGATGGCGGTATTGAGGTCGTTGAGCACCACGACCTTGTCGAAGCGCGCCATGAACTGCGGCACCATGCCGTACTCGAAGAGGTCCTTGATCTTGACGAAATCGGCCAGCGAGAACCGGGTCTCGAGCCTCACGCCGCCGTCCGCCGTCTTCACCGCCTCGGTCTTGATGCGCTCGCCGGAACCGGAGCGGCTGACCCGGTTGTAGACCTGGTCGTAGAGGCCCTCGAAGGCGCCGCCGCAGACGAACATCATCTTGCGGGTGTCGATCTCGACCGTCTGCTCGCGGTCCTTCTCGCCGTCGAAGGCGTGCAGGCGGTAGGGCACCCGCTCGCCCTCCATCAGGGTCAGCAACCCCTGCTGCAGCACGACACCGATCGGGTTGGGCTTGCCGGCGATGACGGTCGACATCTTGTCGACCTCGTCGACGCAGACCGTCGCCCGTTCCATCGTCTCCTTGAGCGCGGCGAGCGACGGGCGTTCGCCGAGGATCACCCGCGCCCGCTGCTCGATCGCCGAGAACATGCGGTCGGGGCGGAACTCCGTCCGGTCACTGTCGACCAGCAGGTTGGCGTTCAAGATCGTCACCGCGCGGAAGTTCTCGAACCCGGGCACGGTGTCGTAGAGCCGCTGGATGTTGTTCATGATCGTCGTCTTGCCGGTGCCCGACGATCCGATGAGCAGGATGTTGCCCGAGACCCTTCCGAGCAGGTGCTTGTGAATGGCGACCGAGGCGAAACGAAGAGCACGGTCCTGGCCGAGGACACCGCGGCGCAGCTCCTCGAACAGCATCTTGGGGTTCACCACCCCATGGACTTCGGTCAGGGTCTCCGGACTCTTCGTCATCGCCTCGATCATATCGGTGGAACTCCCTCGGACGATGGTCTACGTTCGGCGGCAGCCCGTCGTCTAGCCGGCCGTCGCCCGGACCTTGCCCCCCGGGGGGTGCCGGAGGGCGCAAGATCGAGGCGCCAGCCCCCTGCCCGGCATAGGATCCACCGATGACGTCTCCGCTGCTTGCCGCCCGGGCCGTGACCAGGAGCTACCGCCTGGGCGAGACCCGGGTGACCGCGCTCGCCGGAGTCGACCTCGAGATCGGCGCCGGCGAGTTCGTCGCCCTGGCCGGGCCATCGGGAAGCGGAAAATCGACCCTGCTCCACCTCCTTGGAGCGCTCGACGCCCCCGACGCAGGGTCGGTGGCGATCGAGGGCCGCGATCTCGCGACGCTCTCCGAGCGCGAGCGGACGCTCCTGCGCCGGCGCCGCCTCGGCTTCGTCTTCCAGTCGTTTCATCTCGTACCGGTGCTCTCGGCGCTCGAGAACGTCGAATACCCGCTTTGGATCGACGGCGTGGCCGCAGCCGAGCGCCGCGAGCGGGCGCGCGCCATGCTCTCGGCGGTGGGGCTCGAACCGCGGCTCGGGCATCGGCCCGACCGGCTCTCGGGCGGCGAGCGCCAGCGCGTCGCGATCGCCCGGGCGCTGGTCCATCGACCGGTCGCGGTCCTCGCCGACGAGCCCACGGGCAATCTCGACTCGGCCAACGGCGCGGCGATCTTCGACCTCATGCTGGCGATCCGGCGCGACCTCGGCACGACCTTCGTTCTCGCCACCCACGATCCGGGGCTCATGGCGCGCTCGCCGCGGCGCATCGAGCTCAAGGACGGCCGCATCCTCTCCGACAGCGCACAGGAAGGAGCCGCGAGATGAGATTCGCTCTCTTCGCCCTGCGCAATCTCGCCCGCAGCCGGCGGCGCACGGCGATCTCGCTCGCCATCGTCGCGGCGGGAACGATCGGCCTGCTGCTCACCGCCGGCTTCATTCGCTTCTCTTTCGACGGCCTGCGCGAGGCGATGATCCACGGTGGCCTCGGGCACCTCGAGATCGCCAGCGCCGCCGCCGTCGCGAGCCGGGGAGAGGCGGCGCTCGACCGCTCCGTGAGCCAGGGAATCGACGGCTGGCAGGAGGTCCGCGCAGCGGTCGAGAAGCTGCCGCACGTCGTCGCGGTGCAGGCAAACCTCCATCTCATGGGCATGATCCAGAAGCCGGGCGGCGACTCGGTCTCCTTCGTCGGCGTCGGCGTCGAGCCCGAGCGCGAGCACCGCATGGGATTCGAGACCAAGGTGCGGCAGGGCCGGGCGCTCGCCGACGCGGCGCCTGCCGAGGGGGACGACGAGGTCGTGCTCGCCCTGGGGCTCGCTGCGGCGCTGGGCGCCCGACCCGGAGACACCTTGACGCTCCTCGCCGCGAGCCCCGACGGCATGCTCAATGCTCTCGACGTGCGCGTCGCCGGGCTCGTGACCACCGGTGTCCAGGAGCTCGACAGCCGCTACCTCAAGATCCACCTGGCTACCGGACAGCGCCTGCTCGCGACCGACCGGGTGTCGAACCTGCTGGTCGGGCTCGACGATACGGCCGCGACGGCGACCGCCCAGATCGCGGTCGCGCAGGCGCTCGCAGGGCGCTCCCCGACCCTCGCCGTCACTTCCTGGGAGAAGCGCGCCGCCTTCTACAGCCAGGTACGCAATCTCTACCTCGGCATCTTCTGGTTTCTCGGTGCGATCGTCTTCGTGCTCGTCGTCCTCGCCACGTCCAACACGCTGGTGATGACGGTGATGGAGCGGGTGCGGGAGATCGGCACGCTGCGCGCCATCGGCACCGCTCCCGGCCAGATCGCCGCCATGGTGCTGTGGGAGGCGCTCTGGCTCGGCGTCCTCGGCGCCCTGCTCGGCGACGCGCTCGGCGCCGCCGCCATCGCCGGAATCAACGGCCTGCATCTCAAGATGCCGCCGCCGCCCGGCGCCGTCGATCCGATCGACCTGCAACTCGCCTTCGTGCCCGAAGCGTTCGCGGCGATCGTCGGCGTCATGGCCTTCGTCCTCCTCGTCGCCGCCCTCGCCCCGGTCGCCCGCGCCACCCGCATCTCCGTCGTCGAAGCACTGCGGCATGTCTGATCACGTGAACAGGCAGGCTCTCATCGCTGCCGTCTTTTTTTCCTTTACCAGCAGCCTTTTTCTTTTTGCCTTGCCGACTGCAGCCAGCGAGAAAGTCGGTGAGGCCGTGCCTCCGGCAAAGGCCGCCGATCAGGAGCTCCTGGCGGCGAGCGACCTGTTCGCCGCCGCGCCCGCCGAATTCCGGCTCGAAGTCGAGGTGCGCCAGGGAGCCGACGCCCGCG
>JAGOCP010000418.1 GCA_017998715.1 Thermoanaerobaculia bacterium
GCTCCGCGAGGCAGTCGAGTTGGCGATCGACAACGTCGAGCGGTTTCACCGCGCGCAGCTCGCAGCAGGGGGCGAGGGCTTCATCGTCGAGGAGCCCGGCCTCACTCTCGCGGAGACCGTGCAGCCGCTCGCCCGCGCCGGCCTCTACGTGCCCGGCGGTCGGGCGAGTTACCCGTCGACCGCGCTGATGACCGTCGTGCCGGCGCGCGTCGCAGGTGTCGCGAGCCTCGCCGTCGCGACGCCGGCCCGCACCTACCTCTCGCAGCCGGTGTTGCGTTACACGCTGGCCCGGCTCGGGGTCGAGGAGATCTGGGGCGTCGGCGGTGCGCATGCCATCGCCGCACTCGCCTACGGCACGGAGTCGGTGCAGCGGGTCGACGTCATCGCCGGCCCGGGCAACGCCTGGGTGACGGCGGCGAAGCGGCTGGTGGCCGGCGCCGTGGCGATCGATGGGCTCATGGGCCCGAGCGAGGTCGTGATCGTCGCCAGCGACGACGCCGATCCGGAGTGGGTCGCCGCCGATCTCCTGGCGCAGGCCGAGCACGATCCGCGCGCTGCGGCGCTGCTGGTGACGACCTCGCGGAGATTGGCGAAGACAGTAGCGGCGGCAATCGCACGCCAGCTGCCGGCGCTCGCCACGGCCGAGACTGCGCGCGCCGCGCTCGCCGCCTACGGCGGCGCGCTTCTCGTCGACGACCTCGCCGCCGCGATCGCGCTCGCCGACGAGATCGCGCCCGAGCACCTGCAACTCGTCGGCGGCGAGATCGAGGCCCGGGCGGCGAGCTTCCGCAACGCCGGAGCGGTCTTCGTCGGCGCCCGCATGCCGGAGGTCTTCGGCGACTATGTCGCGGGACCGAGCCACGTTCTGCCGACCTGCGGCACGGCGCGCTTCGCCTCCGGCCTCTCGGTCGAGAACTTCCGCCGGCGGACGCATCGCCTCGAGCTGCGCGACGCAGCCATGGCCTCTCGCTTCGCCGCCGCTTCGGCGGCGCTCGCCCGCGCCGAAGGTCTGCCCGGGCACGCGGCGGCGGCCGCTGCGCGCGAGAATCGAGGCGCGCCATGAGCCGCTTCGCGCGACCGGAGGTGCGGGCGCTCCACGCCTACACGCTCGATCTGTCTCCTTGCCGCTTCAAGCTCGACCAGAACGAAGTGCCGTGGGAGCTGCCGAGGCGCATCAAGGAGGAGGTCGCCCGCCGGCTGGTCGATCGCCAGTGGGCGCGCTATCCGGACTTCCATGCCGAGCGCCTGCGCGAGCGACTCGCGGAGAAGCACACCTGGACGCCCGACGGCGTGCTGGTTGGCAACGGCTCGAACGAGCTGCTGGCGGCGACGATGGCTGCAGTGGGCGGCCCCGGACGGGAGATCCTCGGGCTCGCGCCGAGCTTCGGCCTGTATCCGGTTTTCGCGCTGCAGTCGGGCGCGCGCTACCGGGCGGTCGGCCCGCGCGGAGACCTCGCGCTGCCGACGGAGGAGCTCGAGCTCGAGATCGACCGCGACCCTCGCCGGCCCGTCCTCGTCGCCTCGCCGAACAACCCGACCGGCGAGGCCATCGAGCCGGCGACGATCGAGCGCTGGGCGGCGAAGCTCGCCGCCGCGGACGCACCGCTGCTCCTCGACAACGCCTATGGCGAGTTCTGCCGTCACGACTATCGGCCGCTGCTCGCGAGCTGTCCGAACCTGGTGATCTTCCGCACTTTCTCCAAGGCCTGGTCGCTCGCCGGCCTGCGCCTCGGTTACCTGCTCGCCGCGCCGGAGCTGGTAAGCGAGATCGTGAAGGTGAAGCTGCCCTACAACCTCGGCCAGGCCGCCGCGATCGCCGGCGAGCTGGCGCTCGACAACGCCGCGCTCGTCGAACGGCGCGTCCGCCTGCTCGTCGCGCGGCGCGCGCAATGGCGCGCGACGCTCGAGACGAGCCAGATGGAAGTCTTCGCCTCCGAGGGCAACTTCCTCTTGGTCCGCAACGAGAAGCAGAAGAGCCTGCTGGTAAAGGGGCTGCTGGCGGAGCGCGGGATTCGAGTGCGGGACGTTTCCGCCGGCCCCGGCCTCGAAGGCTGTTTGAGGTTCTCCGTCGGGACCGGCCAAGCGCTGCGTGCCGTCCAGCAGGTGCTCGGGGGGCCGCGTTCCTTTACTGAAAGCCTTTCGCTCCAGGAGCCGAGATGAGACGAGCTAGCCTCCAGCGCCAGACGAAGGAAACCAGAATCGAAGTCGAGCTCGATCTCGAAGCGGGCGCGGCGAGCTCGATCGCCGTGCCGGACGGATTCTTCGGCCACATGCTGGAGGCGCTGGCGGTGCATTCCGGCCTCGGCCTGCGACTCTCGGCGCAGGGGGATACGGCGGTCGACCTGCATCACACGGTCGAGGACACCGGCATCGTGCTCGGCGAAGCGCTCGCCGCGGCGCTCGGCGACCGGCGCGGCGTGGTGCGCTTCGCGCACGCCTATGCGCCGCTCGACGAGGCGCTGGCGCGGGCCGTGATCGATCTCTCCGGCCGCGGCTTCTTCGTCTTTAGTGTGCCGCCGGAGCTCGAGCAGGTCTGGGTGACGCGCGAGTTCCCGCTCACCCTGGTGGCCGATTTCTTTCAGGCGTTCGCGGACCGCGCGCGGTTGACGCTGCACTTGACCGTCGTCGCGGGGCGCAATCCGCACCATGTCGCCGAGGCCTGCTTCAAGGCGGTCGCGGTCGCGCTGCGGCAGGCGGTCGCCGTCCGCGAGGGGGGCGTCTCGAATGCGGTCGTACCCAGCACCAAAGGGACGCTGGTCGGATGAGTGACGCGACGACCGTCGTCGACCTCGGGGTCGGCAACCTCGGCAATGTGGTGCGCGCGCTCACCGCGGCCGGCGGGCAGCCGCACATCACGGCCGACCCCGCGGCCGTGCGCGCCGCGCGCCGCATCGTGCTGCCCGGCGTCGGCGCCTTCCGGCCGCCGCGCGAACGGCTGCGCGGCGACCTCGAGAGCGCGCTGCGCGGAGCGCTCGCCGACGGCG
>JAGOCP010000111.1 GCA_017998715.1 Thermoanaerobaculia bacterium
GCAGAGGGTGATGATGTTCACTTCGCTTATTCTCGTGGCCGGAATATTGGGCTCGCTCGGCGTAACGGTTCTCGACGAAGAAGAGAACCTCATCCCGGGCGCTTCGGTCGAGCTCGTGCAGGACGACCGAGTAGAGAGGCGCGCCGTTACAAATCAAGATGGGTATGTTGAATTTCCAGGATTGAGGCCCGGAACCTACTTGGCTCGGGCAAGCCTTGATGGCTTCGTTAACGCGGAGGTGAGGTCTGAAGTTCCGCCGGGAAAGTCGGCAACGCTTGTGATCACTCTCTTGGTCGACCACAGTGCCTCGGACTATCTGCTATTCAAGTCTGGTGACCTGCCGCCTAACCAGGCGTTCGAGCGGACGCGTGGGGTGAGTTCGATTCGCTTCGCGGGTCAGCAGTTCTGGCGCGCCGCTCAGCTCCAGATCCGTTAGGCTTCATCTGGTATTTCCCGCGAGGTTGACATGAAGCCAACGCATCGAGACACCGCACTCTATCTGTGGCTCTCTGTCCTCGCGCTACTCGGCTTCTACTATTTCTATCGCGCGGTCGACTACCGGTTCCTCCATGAAGGACGTCTGGGCCCCTCGTTGTTCAACAAGCAGCTTTGGTACGTATCCCATGCGGCCCTGGCGCTTCCTGTGGTATTCGGCGCACCACTGCAGTTCATTCCCAGACTCCGACAGAAGTACCCCCAACTTCATCGATGGATCGGAAGGGCTTACGTGTTCGGAGCAACTGGTGCAGCCATTCTGGCGGTCTACTTGGGAGCAACGACTGAGTACGAGGAATCGAGACTATCCATCGTAATTACGGGTCTACTTTGGCTGTTCTTCACATTGGCAGCCTGGCGCTGTGCAGTCGCCAGGAATTTCCAAGCACATCGCGCTTTCATGATTCGCAGCTACGCGCTGGCTCTTGTCCTGGTTTGGCTACGCTTGATGTATGACTTCCAAGAGGAACTCTTCTTCTTCGTGAAGAATGAGGTCTCGCGAGATGGCACCCGCGAGTGGGCATCATGGGTCATCCCACTGCTTGTGGTAGAGCTTTGGCTGTCCTGGCTACCGCAGTTGAGGCCCAAGAACTCGTTCAAGCCGCCGCCGCGAGTCGGTGCAACTTAGCTCCAACATTTAGCTTCAGCAATCGCGATGCGAGACTCAACAACAGTGCGCACGGAAAGCGACGGCCTGTACTTCAGCCTCATAGCCATGACTACAGTGGGTTTCGGTGATTTCCGTCCTTGGCGCGCAACCACGGGAGTTGCCATGTACGACCTTCACCTGGAGGGAGAACCTACGCATGCCGAAATCCGGCGCGCGCTGGCACGAGCCTTCGGCCTGGATGACGAGCGCATCGTGCTGGTCTCGGAGGTGTGCGATATGCCCGCTCCCTCGCCGTCCATCGTCGCTTGCGTCGTGCACAGCCGAGGCGGCCAGTTTCGCGTATCGCTCGAGATCTACCCGGGTGAACCGACTGCGGTTCCGGAGGCGGAGTTCGCCAGCCGAGTGTGTCGAGAGCTTGGCTGCCGCTGCCTGATCTCGGACGACTCGCTCAACCCCTACCGCTGGCTGCTCGTCACCGCCGAGGCCGAACCTCAGCCTGTGCAGGTGTCTCCCCTGCATCTGGACGACGACCTGGCTTTCGTCCTGGAACCCTCGGGGTCGAGGTAACGAGAGCGGTCAGGGGAAAGGCGTGCTTGACATACTGTGTGCGCTACAGTACAGTGCGCAACATGGTTGACGAAGACGCACTCACGAAGCTGGAGCTCGAGCTGCGGCGCGGCGTGGTGGTGCTGGCGACGTTGTCGCAGCTCGGCGCGCCGCGCTACGGCTACGAGCTGCGGCAGGCGCTGGCGGAGAAGGGCCTGCCGATCGAGGAGGGCACGCTCTATCCGTTGCTGCGCCGGCTCGAGGCGCAGGGCTTGCTGAAGAGCGAATGGCGGATCGAGGACGGGCCGCCGCGGCGCTACTACTCGCTCAATGCCGAGGGGCGGAAGCTGTTCAAGCGCCTCACCGAGTCGTGGCAGGGCCTGAACGAAGCGATGGACCGACTGCTGAAAGGGGAAGGACGATGACGCCGAACGAGGTGATCGAGATCTACGTGACCGAGGTCGCGCTGCAGCTGCCCCGCCGGCAGCGCAACGACGTCGCCTATGAGCTGCGTGCCTTGCTGCACGAAGAGTTGCAGGGCAAGGCCGAAGCCGCGGGAAGGGATGCCGACGCGGCGATGACCACCGAGTTGCTGCGGGCTTTCGGGAGGCCGAGCGAGGTGGCTGCGCGCTATCTCCCGACGCTCACCGTCATCGATCCCGCCGACGGGCCGAAGTTCGTGCGGGCGACGGTCATCGGCCTGGTGCTCATCTGGTGTCTGGGCCTGTGGGAGAAGGTGCTGATTCCGGTCGCCCGCGGCGCGGAACCTCTGGGCGCCGTGGGCCAATGGTGGGTTGCGACGGTGATCGGCTCGCTCTGGTGGCCGGGAGTCCTGGCCGTGGGCTTCGGTCTCGCAGCCTGGAGCCGTCGCCGCCAGTCGCCGGCCGCGGAGTGGAAGCCGCGGGCGGCCGATCGCATCCACGGCAGCCGCGCCGGGCTGGGGCTCGCGGTCGTCGGCATTCTCTGCGGGGTCGGCGTGCTGCTCGATCCCCGGTGGGTGCTCGATCTCTTCTTCGGCGGCAAGGCCGCGCCGGTGGTGTACGAGGCGCTCACCTACACCGCCGAGTTCCGCGAGCGCCTGGCTCCCTGGCTGCTGCTGCTCCTGCTGCTGAATGTGCCGATCTTCGTCGCCGTCCTCGTCAAGGGTCGCTGGTCGGCCGGGCTGCGACGCCTGCAGCAGGGGTTGAGCGTGGTCACTTGTGCTGCGATGGCGTGGATCCTCTTCGATGGGCCTGTCTTCGTCGCCGCCGTGAGCGACCGCGCGTTCAAGCTCGCACTCGTTCTCACGATCCTCGGCACGCTCGCCGAGTTCGCGATCCGGCGGTTTCGTACCGTGCGCCCGGCTCCGGGCCGGCAGCTGGGGGCCGAGTGAGGTCCAGGCGGGGAAGCGGAGCCGCTCGCGACGGCCGTTGTGCCGCCGTCGCTCTGACCGTGGCGCTCGTCTTCGCGACGGCGAGCGGCGAGGCCGCGGCGCACGCGCAGCCTCAAGTCGGCGCCGCGGACTGCCGCGTCACCGATCTGATGCCGGGCTTCTGGCTCTACTGGGAAGCGGCCCGCGATGCCGCGCCCGCCGAGCAGGTGCGGCTATTCGAAAAGATGCTGCGGGAGCCGAACGCGGCTGTGTACGACGGGGTGCTGCGCGGCCTGCCTATGGCGACGGAAGAGCTCGTCCCGCGGGCGATCGGGCGCTTGCGCCCGGTCGAGGCGACGGTACGCACGCTGAGCGGTCAACTCGCCGCGCAGCTGCCGCGCCAGCTGGCGCTCTTCCGCGAGGCGTTCCCGGACTTCCGCTGCACGCCGCCGGTCTATTTCCTCTTCTCCGCCGGCGCCTTCGACGGGGCCACGCGCCAGGTCGGTGGCCACACGGCGCTGCTTTTCGGGCTGGACGTCGTGGCAGAGGTGCACGGCGAGCTGCTGACGCCGCTGGTCGTTCACGAGCTGTTCCATGTGCATCACGACGCGATGGTGCCGTCGGCCCCCGAGAAGCTCTACTGGGCGGTGTGGAAGGAGGGCCTGGCCACCTACGTCAGCCGTCGGCTCGACCCGGAGGTTCCGGAGTCCCGCATCTGTTGCCTGCCCGACACCGCGGCGGTCTCGGCCGCCTTGCCGACGCTGATTCCGGAACTTCTGTCGCGCCTCGACAGCGAGCGCTCCGAGGACTATGCCCGTTACCTCCTCGGCGGTGCGACCGACATACCGGCGCGCTCCGGCTACGACCTCGGGTACCGCGTCGCGAGCCGGCTGGGCGAGACCCGGTCGCTGGCGGAGCTCGCGCGCCTGACGCCGGAGAGCGTCCGGCCGCTCGTCGAATCGGCGCTCCGCGCGATGCGGTAGCACTGCTGCAGGATAAGCTCCGCCGAGACGACTCTGGCGCCGCGCCGGCGCCGGCGGGGGCAAAGGATGAACGCCGGCGATGCCTGCGCTCTGCGAGACGATGACGCTCGAGAGGTAGCGGCAGTGGTTGGCCACAGGGATCGCGGCCGTTCATCCTCGTGCGGAGGGTAGGGCTATGAAAACCGTTCTCTCCTGGATCGTTCTCGCGGTGCTGTTGACCTGCGCCGGGGCGGGGGCGGAGGGTTTCGTCTGGCGCACCGAGAGCATACGGGCGGTCGTCGAGCGCGATCCTGTGACCCCGCTGCTCGGGCAGTTCCTCCTCCTCGAGCAGACCCTCGAGCCGGGAGAGACTGGCTGGGCCAAGCTGAAGATCGATCTGCCGGAGAGTTGGGAAGTCGGTGAGGTCCATGTCGCGGCGGGAAAGGTCACGCTGACTCGGACCGACGGCACCCGCTTCGAGCTGACGGCGGAAAACGTCTCGACCCTGCAGTTCGAGATTCTCGATGGCGGACCGAAGAGCGACAAGGTGCTCGACGAGCTCTGGCGAAAGCACGCCCTTGTCGGCAACTGAGCGCCTTGCGTCGCCGCCAACCGCGCGCTTCCTGACCGCCCTCTGGCGCGACCTCGTGATGCTCAACTACGAGGTCGAGCCGGAGATTCTCGCGGCGCTCGTCCCGGCCGGCACCGAGCTCGATCTCTGGCAAGGGCGCGCGATGGTCAGCATGGTCGGCTTTCACTTCGGGCGCACCCGTGTCCTCGGCCTCGCGATCCCGGGGCACTGCAACTTCGAAGAGGTGAACCTGCGCTTCTACGTTCGCCGCGACGGACCGGAGGGACTTCGGCGCGGCGTCGTCTTCGTCAAGGAGATCGTGCCGCGGGCAGCTATCGCCTGGGTGGCACGGACGCTCTACAACGAGAACTATGTCGCCTTGCCGATGCGCCACCGGGTGGCGCAGGAGGCGGCCTCCGGGGCGAAGAGCGTGGCGTACGAATGGCGGCAGGGCGGCCGCTGGAGCCGGCTGCGAGTCGCCACGCAGGGCCGTTCGGAGATTCCGCCGGCCGACTCCGAGGCGACCTTCATCACCGAGCACTACTGGGGCTATGCACGCCAGCGCGACGGCGGAACGGTCGAGTATCGGGTCGAGCATCCGCAGTGGCGCGTGCGCGCCGCCGTCGAGTCGGAGTTCGAATGCGACGTGGCGGCGCTCTACGGAGCGCCGTTCGCCGGCGCGCTTTCCGGGCCGCCGGCGTCGGCGTTTCTCGCCGACGGCTCGGCGGTGACCGTGCGAAGGGGCCTGCGATTGGACGCGACCGCACAGGAGAGCTGATGACGATGACGAAAGCGCCGCCGAAGGACATCGATGCCTACATCGCCGGCTTCCCGCCGGAGGTGCGGGCGATTCTCGAACGGATCCGGCGGACGGTGCGCGCCGCTGCACCCGAAGCCGAGGAGAAGATCAGCTACCGCATGCCGACCTTCGTGCAGGGCAGGGTGCTGGTCCACTTCGCCGCCTTTCAGCACCACATCGGCCTCTATCCGCCGGTGAGCGGCGACGCCGGACTCGTCGCGGACCTCAGGCCCTATGCCGGAGAGAAGGGCAACCTGCGCCTTCCGTACGCGGAACCGATTCCCTACGATCTGATCGAGCGCATCGTCAAGTTGCGGCTGCGGCAGATGCCGGCGAAGCGCGCCGCGAAGAGTCGCCAGCCGGCCGGATGAGATTTTCTGGCGGCGCGCGCGCCGGCGGCCGGGGCTTCGGTAGACTCCGGGCCTGCGAGGAGGTCGAGAGATGAAGCGCGAACATCGGACGGACGTGCGACTTCACCTGCGGTTCGCCTGCGCCACCGGCCGGGCGATCGGCATCGCGAAGGGAAAGGGCTGAGCTCGCCATGGCGGTGCGCATCGTGCGACTGGGAAGTCCGCGGCTCGAGGGCGAAGGGCTCCGAATCGGCACAGTTCGCCGCCCGCCCCGCGGAGTGCCCAAGGAGGAGTTCGCGGCGCAGAACTGGTACGACGTCTGGTACCCGAATCTCTCGCCGACTCCGGAGATGATGGAGCTCGGGCAGGGCGCGGCGACCGAGGTGGAGTGGAAGGTCTTCACGACGAAGTTCCGCCGCGAGCTGGAGACGGCGGACACCGCGCGCACGATCGCGCTGCTCGCGGCGCTCTCGCACACCGCCGATTTTTCGGTCGGCTGCTACTGCGCCGACGAGACACGCTGCCACCGCGCGGTGCTGCGCGAGCTCCTGGAGGAGGCGGGGGCCGATGTCCGCTAGCCTGAAGGGCGGCGCCTCGAAGCTCGTCGAGGAAGCGAATGCGGGCGACATCGACGAGACGGTGTTGGCACTGGCGGCCGCTTTCGCCGCCGATCCGCTCGTCGCCTACTTCTTCCGAACTCATCCACAGGGGGTCGCAGCGGCATCGCGGCGCTTCTTTGCCCTGCTCCTGCGATTGCGCATCGCTCTCGGCATGCCGGCTCTCGTGCTCCGGGCGGGTGACCGGGTCTTGGGCGGAGCGATGGGCTACGACACCGAGCGGCCCGAGTGGCCGGAGCCGTTCGCCAGCGAGTGGGCGCGCCTCGAAGCGGAGACGCCGGGCTTCGCCGCGCGCCTGCACGCCTACGAGGAGCTGTCGCAATTGCACGCGCCGGCCGCACCGCACTTCTACCTCGGCGTCCTCGGCGTCGACCCTTCGGCGCAAGGGACCGGCGCCGGAAGCGCACTGCTTACGGCCTTCTGTCGCAGGTCGGCGGGAGATCCGCTGTCGTGCGGCGTCTACCTCGAGACCTCGAATCGCGACAGCCGCGAGTTCTACCTGCGCCACGGTTTCGTCGAGCGCGGCGCGGACGAGCTCGACGGCACGCCGCTCTGGTGCCTTTTCCGCTCCGACGCCGCAGCTCGAGGAGCTGATGACTGAGCGGGCGATGAGAGGGAGCCGTCTCGACTCGATCGTCGAGTTCATCCTCGAGCTCGACAAGCTGAAGGGCGTCACCCGCAAGACGCGCCCGCTGGGCCTCGAGCGCTACGAGAACTCCGCTGAGCACAGCTGGCAGCTCGCGCTGCTCGCGGTCTCGCTCGCCCACCATGCGGAGTCGCCGGTCGACGTCGATCGCGTGATCCGCATGCTGCTGGTTCACGACGTCGGCGAGATCGACACCGGCGACACCATGGTCTACACCGAAGGCGGCTGGGAGGAGCGCAAGGCGGCGGAGGCAGCCGCGGCACGGCGGATCTTCGGCCTGCTGCCCGACCCGGAAGGCGCGGCCTTTCTCTCGCTCTGGCAGGAGTTCGAGGCGGGGGCTTCGCCGGAGGCCCGGTTCGCCAACGCCGTCGACCGCGCGATGCCGGTACTGCTGAATCTGGCGAACGACGGGCAGAGCTGGCGGGAGAACGGCATCAGCCATGCTCGCGTCCTCGGCCGCGTCGCCGCTCCGATCCGCGAGGGCTGCCCGGCGCTCTGGGAGTATCTCGAGGCTCGGCTCGAGGAGCAGCACCGGCTGGGCTGGTTCAGGAGCGCCGAAGAACCGCCCGGGAGGTGACAGGACCATGTGCCGCAATATCAAGACCCTGTTCAATTTCGCGCCGCCGGCGACGCCCGACGAGGTGCGCGCCGCGGCGCTGCAGTTCGTGCGCAAGCTCAGCGGCTTTCAGAGTCCGGCGAAGGCAAACCAGGCGGCCTTCGAGCAGGCGGTCGCCGAGATCGCCGACGCAGCGGGGCGCCTGCTCTCGGAGCTCCAGACGACCGCGCCGCCGCGCGACCGGGAGATCGAGGCCGCCAGGGCGAAGGCGCGTTCGGCCGAGCGATTCGGAACCGCCGGTGTCCGTCCGGCCGGAGAGCCGGGATGACCGGCAGTCGTCCGCGGTGGCTCGGCAGCGGCTGGGCCCTCGGCTTCGTTGCGGCAAGGCTCGCCGTCCTGGTCGCCGTCCTTTCGGCGACTTCGCTCGGAGCGCAGTGGGGGAGAGGTACGGTGAGCGGTCTGGTCTTCGGCGACTCCGACACTCGCGGTCTCGGCGGGGCGCAGGTCGAGCTCGTCGGCGACCGCGACGATGAGCGCTTGCGCGAGGTACGCCTCGCGATGGAAACCGACGCGGCGGGGAAGTACCTCTTCGAGCGCGTGCCTCACGGCCGATACGAGTTCCGGGTCAGCGCCCCCGGCTATCTGACCTATTCGATCCCGCTTTATATCGCCTCCGATGCGCACACTCAGCTTCATGTCCGTCTGCTCCGCGAAGCCGGGCAGTCCTGAGAGAGTCCCGCCATGAAAATCGCCCCGCCGAATCGCGCCAGTCACTCGTACGTACAGAGGCTCCTCGCCCCCCCCGGCGAGGTCTTTCCGCTGCTCTGCCCGGTGCGCGAGGCCGACTGGCTCGAGGGCTGGGATCCGCTCGAGGTGTGGAGCCGCTCGGGCGTCGCCGAGTCCGACTGTGTCTTCGTCACGAAGGCGCCGGCGGGCGCGACGCACGACGCCATCTGGTACGTCACCCGGCACGAGCCCGGCAAGGGCTTCGTCGAGATGCTGAAGATCACCCCGGGAGTCACCGCCTGCCGGCTCACGATCCAGCTGCGCGCCGCCGCGCCCGGTAGCGAAGCAGAGATCACCTACACCCACACCAGCCTCGGCCCGGCTGGCGACCGCTTCGTCGCCGGCTTCACCGCGGAGCACTACGGCGGATTCATGCGCGAATGGGAGGCGCGGCTCAACCATTTCCTCGCGACCGGAACTTGCCTCCGGGGAGAGGTCGGCGGTTGAACGCACCGGGGCCGATCGTCGTCGACAGCGATCCGGCGCGACTCGATCTCGCGGTCGTCCACGGTTTTCTCGCCGCGAGCTACTGGGCGCGCGGCATTCCGCTCGCGGTGGTCGAGCGCGCGATCCGCCACTCGCTCTGCTTCGGGCTCTACGAGGGTCCGGCCCAGATCGGCTTCGCGCGCGTCATCACCGACCGCGCGACCTTCGCCTACCTCGCCGACGTCTTCGTCCTCGACTCGCACCGCGGGCGCGGGCTGAGCAAGCGGCTGATGGATGCCGTCGTCGCCCATCCGGAGCTCCAGGGGCTGCGGCGCTGGATGCTGGCCACGCGCGACGCCCACGGCCTCTACGCGCAGTACGGCTTCACCGCGATCGCGGCGCCGGAGCCCTTCATGCAGCGCCACGACCCGGACGTCTACGCCAGGGCGGGCGGCGCGTGACGGCGCCGCCGGCAGCGGACCCGAAGGCGGGCTACTCGGGCACTCCCCTGGCGAAGAAGCTGGGGATTCGCGAGGGCAGCCGCGTCGCGGTCATCGGAAGGGTCGGAAGGGTCGGAAGGGTCGGAGGGGTCGGAGGGGTCGGAGGGGTCGGCGGCGAGCCCGGCTACGCGGCGCTCGTCGCGCCGCTGCCGCCGAATGTCGAGATCGGCGCCGAGGCCGGTCCCGCGACCGACATCGTCCACCTGTTCGTTACCCGGCGGGAGGAACTGCAGGAGCGGCTGAGCGTGCTCCGTCGGCTGCTCAAGCCCGATGCGGCGCTGTGGGTCTCCTGGCCGAAGAAGTCCGCCAAGGTCCCGACGACGGTCAGCGAGGAGACGATTCGCGAGCTCGCCCTGCCGCTCGGCTGGGTCGACATCAAAGTCTGCGCGGTGACCGAGGTCTGGTCCGGCCTCAAGCTCGTCGTCCGCAAGGAACTCCGCGGGAAGCGAGTATCCTAGAGGCAGGTTCGCAGCTCGCGGGCCGTACCTCTCCTGGAGGGCGAGATGAAACAGAATATGGGTACCATCGATCGCACGCTCCGCATCGCCGTTGCCATCGTCATCGGCGCGCTCTACTTCACCGGCCGGATCAGTGGCACGCTGGCGATCGTCCTGGGCTTCTTCGCCGCCATCTTCGTGCTGACCAGCTTCATCGGCACCTGCCCGCTCTACATCCCGCTCGGCATTTCGACGCGCAAGGAATAGACCGTCTCGCGGCGCTGCGTCCGGGCTAGAATCCCGCATCCGAGGGAGAGCCCGATGCGTCCTTCCGCCGTCACCGTCCTGATCGAATACCGCGCGCTCCCCGGCCAGGCCGAGCGCGCGATCGCCGACCTCGAGCGCCTCGTCGCCATCGTCGTGAGGGAGGAGCCGGACTGCTTCGGCATCCGCCTGCTGCAGGATGCCGGGGATCCCGAGCGCCTGCTGCTCGATGAGCAGTGGTCGAGCCGCGAGGCCTACCTCGGCCCGCATCTCCAGACCGCCCACCTGCAGGAGTTCATCGCCCAGGCGCACAGCCTGTTCGCCGGTCCGCCGGTGATCCAGTTCTGGCGCGAGCGGTCGCGGCACCCGTCGGCGTAGCCCCGATCGCTACTCGCTGCGATGGAAGCGGCGGGTGGCGAGGGTGAGGACGACGGTGGCGAAGAGGGCGAGGGCGCCCAGCTCCGGCAGGACGTCCATGGGACCTACGCCCTTGAGGAAGATGCCGCGTACGACGACCAGGAAGTGGCGCATCGGGTTAGCGAGCGTCAGCACCTGAAAGAACCTCGGCATGCTGGCGACCGGGAACATGAAACCCGACAGCAGCACCATCGGCATGTAGGCGAGGAAGGCGGAGAGGAACGCCTCCTGCTGGGTCTTCGAGATGGTCGAGATCAGCAGGCCGTTGCCGAGCGCGCAAGCGACGAAGAGCAGCGTCGCGGCGAGGAGCAGCCAAGGGCTGCCGCGCAGCGGCACGCGGAACCAGAGCAGCGCCATGGCGGTGATCAGCACCAGGTCGACGAGGGCGATGAGCGCGAACGGAATCGTCTTGCCGAGGATCAGCTCGAGCGGGCGCAGCGGGCTGACGGCGAGCTGTTCGAGGGTGCCGATCTCGCGCTCGCGCACCACCGCCAGAGCGGTGAGCAGCTGGCAGACGAGGCTCAGCAGCAGGCCGATGACCGCCGGCACGTTGTAGAGGCGGCTGGCGAGATCGGGGTTGTACCAGGCGCGCGAGCGCACCTCGAGCGGCGGCGCCCGGCCGGCGAGCGCGCGGGCGAGGGCGACATCCTGGACGATGCGCTCGGC
>JAGOCP010000112.1 GCA_017998715.1 Thermoanaerobaculia bacterium
GGTCGAGGACCGAGATCTCCCCGGCAGCGGCGGTCTTGGAGATCGCTCCCGCGAAGGTCTTGCAGGGCGCCGTCCGGCTGCACGGATTGGCGTCGTCGCCCACCCCGGAGACCCAGGTGCGCGAGGCCTGGCCCTGCGCCGAGACGGCGAACGCGAACGCCAGGCAGAAACAGATGCAGGTGAGGCTCTTCCAGTTCTTGTTCATGGTCTTCCCCCCATCAGATGAACCGCGTTTTCGGGCCCGCGACAGGACAAAGGCGCTTCCAGACCGCTGCGGCGTCGCCATCCTGCCGACCCTGCCGCCCTCTCCCCTGCCCGCTGCCGAACACGATATCCTGAGTCGCCCGCGAAGCAAGCGCGGCCTCCCATGGAACGACGCGCCAAGATCGTCGCCACGCTCGGACCGGCGACCGCAGACGAACGGATGCTCGACCGCCTGCTCGCCGCCGGCGCCGATGTCCTGCGCTTCAACCTCTCCCACGGCACCCAGGAATCGCACCGCCGGACGCTCAGGCTGGTGCGCAAGGTGGCGAAGGATCGCGGCCTGCAGATTCCCGTGCTGCTCGACCTCATGGGGCCGCGCTACCGACTGGGCGAGATCGTCGGCGGTCCGCGAGCTCTCCGCAGCGGCCAGCGGGTCACCCTCGGCGAACCTTCGGACCGGATCGACCTGCCGGTCGATGACCCCGACTTCCTCCATCATCTGCGCGTCGGGGAGCGCGTGCTCATCGACAACGGCCTGGTCGAGCTCGCGATCACGGGCAAGCGTGGTGGCGTGGTGGCGGCCAGGGTGATCCACGGCGGCGCGGTTTCGACGCGCAAGGGAATCAATCTGCCGGACTCGAAGCTCCCCTTCACCGTCTCGGAGAAGGACGCCTCCGACCTTGCCTTCGCGGTCGCCGAGCGCGCCGACTACATCGCCGCGAGCTACGTCGGCCGGGCGCGCGACCTCGAGGCGATTCGCGCGATCGTCGCCCTCCACGGCGCCCCGATTCCCCTCGTCGCCAAGCTCGAGCGCGCGGCGGCGATCGAGCACATCGAGGAGATCGTCGCCGCGGCCGACGCCGTCATGGTGGCGCGTGGCGACCTCGGTGTCGAAGTTCCGCTGCATCAGGTTCCGGTGTTGCAGAAGCGCATCATCGCCGCCGGCCGCCGCCTCGGCAAGCCGGTCATCGTCGCCACCCAGATGCTCGAGTCGATGATGGTCCAGCCGCGGCCGACGCGCGCCGAGACCTCGGACGTCGCCAACGCCGTCTTCGACGGCGCCGACGCGCTGATGCTCTCGGGCGAGACCGCGGCCGGGAAGTACCCGACCGAATCGGTGAAGACGATGGCGAAGATCATCGTCGAGGCCGAGCAGTACAAGCTCAAGACCTTTCTCTCCGGCGAGGTGCCGCGCGATCCCGCGCTCCCCGCTGGACGGTTCCCGGCGCCGGCCCCGCGCACCCTCGAGCGCTCGGCGGCGGCGAGCGGCGACGCGGCCGCCAGGATCGACGGCGCGATCGAAATCGCCGATGTCATCGCCGCTGCCGCCGTGCACGCAGCGAGCAAGCTCGCCGGCAGCCGCATCGTCGCTTTCTCGCAAGGCGGTTTCACCGCCCGCCGGTTGGCCCGCTACCGGCCGGTCGTGCCGACCTTCGTGCTCACCACCGACGCCCAGGTCGCGCGGCGGATCCAGCTGCTCTGGGGAATGCGGCCGATCCATCTCGCCCGCGACGTGCAGCACCGCGAAGACCTGATCGAGATCGTCGAACGCGAGCTCCTCGAGCGCCGCGACGTCCGGCCGGGCGAGTGCCTGATCCTGCTCATGGGCTTCCCGATCCGGCAGAAGGCGCTGACCAACCTGCTGCGTATCCACCGCGTGCGCGCGCGACAAAAGTCGCCGGCGGCGGAACCGACGAAGCCCGCGAAACCGGCCGGCACCCGCAAGCGTTGATTCCGCTCAAGGACTCGCGGCGATCCCCCGGCGTCGCCTGGGGGACCTGGGCCCTGGTGGTGGCGAATCTCGCGGTCTTCGTCTGGGAGCTGCGGCTCGGGTCCGGACTCGAAACAGCGATCTCGCGCCTCGCCCTCTCCCCGGCCGAGGCCCTCTCGACGGGTTCTCTCGCCGAGCTTCTGGCTCGCCTCCCGCGTCTCGTCGCTGCGCTCTTCCTCCACGGCGGCTGGCTTCATCTGCTGGGCAACCTGGCGTTCCTCGCCGTCTTCGGCGACGATGTCGAAAGCCGCCTCAAGCTGCGCCGCTACCTGCTCCTCTACCTGGGCAGCGGCCTCATCGCGAGCGCCGCCCAGATCGCCGCCAGCCCGCGCTCGACGCTGCCCCTGATCGGCGCCTCGGGGGCGATCGCCGGCGTCCTCGGCGCCTTCCTGGTGCTCTTCCCCAAGGCCCGCCTCGCCGGCATCCTGCCGCTCGGCTGCCTGGTCATCCCGATGAAGAGCCGCGCCTTCCTGTTCATCCCGTTCTGGTTTCTGCTGCAACTCTACGGCGCGCTTGCCGCGCCGCCCGGCTCGCTCGTCGGCGGCGTCGCCTGGTACGCCCACCTCGCCGGCTTCGCCGCCGGCCCGATCCTGCTCTTCCTCCTGCGCCGGCGCTAGCGAAGCCGGACCGGCTTCTCGGGTCCGCGGTGCTTGCGGCCGCGCAGGGTCAGGTAGGCGGGAATGACGGCGATGGCGACGAGCGCGGTGGTGAGGGTGCCGATCGTCGACACCAGACCCATCGAGATCAGACCGGGGTAGTGGGAGGTCGCGAGCGATCCGAAGCCGACGATGGTGGTCAGGGCGGCGAGGAAGACGCCGCGCGAGGTCTCTTCGACCGCCGCCGCCGGGTCGCCGCCCGGCGTCCGATCCTCTTCGCGGTAACGATGAATCACGTGGATGCCGTAGTCCACACCGATGCCGATGATCATCGTGATGACGAAGATGTTCATGAAATTCAGGTGCAGATCGAAGGCCACCATCAGCGCCACCATCCAGACGATGCCGACGAGCAGGGGGACCAGGGCGATGAACGCCGTGTGCACGTCGCGGAAGTCGACCCACAGCAGGAAGAGCGTCAGCGCGAGCCCGATGAGGCCCGACGCCAGCGCGTCGGCGCGGATCTCGCCACGCAGGCTCCGCGACAGGACGTTCATGCCGGTGAGCGTCGCCTGCGGCCCGAGACTCGCGGCGAGGTCGACCGCCGCCTCCGGGATCTCCCGCTTCGGTCGGCCGGGGAGATTGTAGAGCTTGACCACGCTGGTCCAGCCCTCGGGCGTCTCCTTGAGATAGCGGTCGAGGAGCGACCGGCCCTGCGGCACCGCCAGCACCCCTTCGCGGGTCAGCAGGCCCTCCGGCGACAGTGTCTTCGCCAGCAGGTCGAGCCCGGCCGCGAACGGCTCGATGCGCAAGCCCTCGCCCGCCAGGGCAGTGGCGAACTCGGAGCGGATGCGCACCATGTCCAGTCGGCCGGCGCGTTCATCTGCCAACCAGTCGAGCGCCTCCTGCTGAATCGTCGGCGGCGGCAGGACGGCGGTCACCGCGTCCACTCCGCCGAGCTGGCCGTCGGCGACCAGCCGCCGTCCGGCGACCGCCGCCTTGTCGGCGAGCGCCAGGACCTCGGGCAGCGTCTGCGCCTTGAGCACGAGCGACATCGAATCGAAGCCGGCGCCGAAATGCGAGTTGATCTCGGTCTGGGCGAGGATGCCGCGATTGCCCGGCGGACGGAGCGCCTCGACGTTGTCGTCGAAGCGAAGATACGGTGCCGTCGCTATCGCGGCGATCGTCATCAACGCCGCGGCCGAAAGCGTAGCGCGCGGCATCCGGGTGGCGAGGCGCGTCAGGTGCTCGATGCCGAAGGCGAAGATGTGCAGGCGCGGCTCGCTGTCGCGCTTGCTGTGGTGGGCTTCGCTCCAGCCGATCATCGCCGGTACCAGGAAGAGCACCGCGAGCAGGCAGAAGAGCACGCCGGTGCCGACGATCAGGCCCATCTGATAGAGCCCGGTGAAATCGGTGATCAGGAAAGCGTAGAAGGTCGCCGCCGTGGTGATCGCTCCGAGGACCACGCCGCGCGCCGTCGAACCGCCCATCGAGCGCATGGAGTCGGCCACCGAGGCGCCCTTTTGCCGCTCCTCGACATAGCGCCCGTAGAGCACGATGACGAAGTCGTCACCCAGCCCGACCAGCAGCGCCGCGACGCCGGCGGTGGCCGACGACAGGACGCCGACGGCGAGCGCCGCGAAGCCGAAAGTGATCGCGAGCCCGCAGGCGAGCGGCCAGAAGACGAGCAGCAGGAGCGAGGTGCGGCGATAGGCGATGTAGAACAGCACCAGCACGCCGACGATCGAGGTCGCCGCGTTGAGGATGACATCGCGGCGAATCAACCCGGTGTCGTCGAGGGCGATCATGTAGCGGCCGCCGAAGAAGACCTCCGGCACCGGCGCCTCGCTCCCTTCGGCGAGATCGCTCCAACCTGCGCTCGCCGCGGCGACCGAGGCCTGCATCGATTCGTACAGCCGGCGGTTGAAGTCGATGTCCTGCGGATTGTGCGTCGGCTTGCCCAGGACGAGCAGCAGACGATGGTCGCGCGACAGATACCGTCCGCTCGTCCAGTCCACTGCCAGCGGTCCGCGCTGGCCGCCGAGGCGGTCGAGGAAGATGCCCGAGATGCCCAGCGGATCGAGTTTCAGCAGGTCCTTGAGCGCCACGGCCTGCGGCATCTCGAGCGTCCGGCGAAGCTCCTTCGCGCGGTTGCGCACCTCCGGGCCGGTCAGCTTTTCGGCGAGCCGCTCGCGCGCCGGAGCGTCGAGAAAGAGGATCGCCTTCGGCAGGAACTCGCGCAGCAGCTCTTCGGGTTCTCCGAGCTTCGATTCGACGGCGCGGAAGAACTCCGTCGAAGCCGTCATGCGCCCGGCGAGATCATCGGCCAGCGCCTCGTACGGATCGAGCGGCGCATCCTCCGGGATGCGGATCCCGACCACGAAGTAGTCGACGTTGCCGAACTGCTCGAGCGTCTCGCGAAAAGTGATGACGTTCGGGTTCCGGGTCGGCAGCAGGTGGAGTACGTCGGGATCGAAGCGCAGGCGGAAGGAGAGCGCCGCGCTGCCGGCGACGACGAGAAAGAAGATCAGGAAGACCAGCCGGTGGCGCCGGCCAGCGAAGAGAATGAGACGCTCGAGCGGCCTGCGCGGGGTCAAGCGGTCACCGGCGGTTGGGGCGGCTCGGGCGGGCGGGGCCCGGAAGCGAGACCGCCGATCCGGCGCCAATAGCGCGCGAAGTACTCGAACCCCGAATAGAGGGTGACGATCACCGCTACCCAGAGCGAGATCGGCGCGAGGTGCGAGAACTCCCCCAGCTGGTTGTAGATGATGAGCAGCGAGATGGCGACGATCTGGGCGCCGGTCTTGATCTTGCCCGATATTCCCGCAGGGATGACGATCTGCTCCGCCGCGGCGTGGCTGCGCAGCGCGTTGACCGCGAACTCGCGCGCCAGGATGGCGACGACCATCCACGAAGGCGTGACCCGCGAGTCGAGCTCGACGAGCGAAACGAAGGCCGCGGCGACGAGGATCTTGTCGGCTGCCGGGTCGAGAAGCTGCCCGAACCGGCTCACCAGATTCCACCGCCGCGCGAAGTAGCCGTCGAGAAAGTCGGTCAGCGCCGCCAGCAGAAAGAGACCGAGACCGACGAACTCCTTGCCGTCGAACTTGGTCAGCAGAACGACCACCAGGATCGGGACGAGCAGAATCCGGACGGAAGTGAGAATGTTGGGGAGGTTCGACATCCGGTGGGCGCGGTGGGACAGGCGGCGGTCGCGACTACGGCCGGGAGACGCCAGCGGTCGTCAGTCTCACCTGATTGTTGGCGTCACGCACGATGAAGACCCTGCTGCCGTCGAGGACGTTCTCGCCGCTGCCATCGAAGAGCCCGAGGACGCGGCGCACGTAGGCACGGGTCTCCTCGTAGGGCGGGATACCGCCGTACTTCATGACCGCCTCGGGACCGGCGTTGTAGGCGGCGAGGGCGAGGTCGAGGCCGCCGAAGCGGTCGATCATCTGCCGCAGGTAGCTGGTCCCGCCACGCAGGTTCTGATCGGCGTCCCAGGGGTCGGCGACGGCAAGGTCGGCGGCCGTCCCCGGCATCAGCTGCATGAGCCCGATGGCCCCCTTGTTGGAGCGTGCCTTGCGGTTGTAACCCGATTCGACCTGCACCAGCGCCTGCACCAGACGCGGCTCGAGGTCGCGGGCGATGGCATGACGGTCGATCGCCTCCGCGAGCTCCGGATCCGGCACTGCGAGCAGGCGGTCCGAGAGGCGCCGGGTGCGCGCTTCGGACGGCTCGTTGACGATCACTTTCATGCCGTCGGCACGCACCTGGATCGAGGTCGAGCCGCCGAAGACCGGAGGCGAGGCCGCAAGCAGCAGGGCAAGTCCGAGCACCGAGCGCATGGCTGGACTGATCTTACTCCCCTACCCGCCAGACGCCGCAAGGGTGCCTCGGCATCAGCTTCCGCCACCCACCAGCTCGGCCACCGCCGCAGCGACTCCGGCCAGCGCCTCCGGCAGCCGCTCGGGCTCTTTGCCGCCCGCCTGGGCGAAGTCGTCCCTGCCGCCCCCCGAGCCGCCGATCCTGCCGGCGAGCGCCTTGAGGAGCTTTCCGGCCGGCACCCGGGCCTTGAGGTCGTCGGTCACGGCGGCGATCAGCGCGACTTTGCCCTCGCCCCGCGTACCCAGTACGACGACCCCGGAGCCGAGTCGCGACCGCAGCAGATCGGCCATGTTGCGCAGCTCGGCCGGCGGCGCGGTCGGCACTTCGCGCACCAGGATCCGGATGCCTTCGACCACCTGCTCCTCGGCGGCCGAGGCCGCGCCCGAGACCATCTGCACCCGCAGACGGGCGAGCTCCGCATCGCGCTCCCGGATCTCCCGCTTGAGCTTGGCGAGCTCGGCCTCGGCATGCCCCGCCGAAGCTCCCAGGAGCGACTCGACTGCGGCGAGCTCGCCGTCGCGCTGGCGCAGGAAACGCAGGGCGCCTTCGCCGGTGAGCGCCTCGATCCGCCGCACGCCCGAGGCCACGCCGCGCTCGCTGCGCAGCACGAACGGTCCGATCTCGCCGGTGTTCGAGACGTGGCAGCCGCCGCAGAGCTCGAGGGAGAAGCCGGGGACCTCGACCGTGCGCACCCGGTCGCCGTACTTCTCGCCAAAAAGCGCCATCGCCCCGGCGGCGATCGCTTCCTTGGGGTCGCGATCGGCGGTGATCCGGGTCGGTACCGCCCGCAGCACCCATTCGTCGACCAGCTGCTCGACACGCTCGCGCTCGGAATCGGTCAGCGGCTTGCCGTAAGTAAAGTCGAAGCGAAGGTGCTCCGGGGCCACGAGCGAGCCGGCCTGACGGACGCCTTCGCCGAGCACCGACCGCAGGGCTGCATGCAGCAGATGCGTCGCCGTGTGGTTGCGCTGGATGGAGCGCCGAGGCGAAGCGGAAACCGCGAGAGAAAGCTGCTGGTAAAGAGGAAAGGAACCCTCGGCGAAGCGGACGAAGTGGAGCACGGCTCCTGCACCGTCCTTCTGCGTATCCACGACTTCCGCTTGGCCACCCGGCCACGAGATCCTGCCGACGTCGCCGACCTCGCCGCCAGACTCGGCGTAGAACGGAGTCTGGTCCACGACCAGCACCCCTTCATCGCCTTCCCTTGTTCGAGCTTCTTTTCCTTCGAGTACCTCGAAGCCGTCGCCGCGCGCGCGGAGTGCGCGCAAGACCTGGACATTCTCGAGTTCCAGTTGCTCGTAGCCGACGAACTTCGTCGGCGGCAGCGGGCCCAGGCGGGTGAGGACCTCCTTCAGCGCCCCCAGCCGCTTCTGGCTGTCGCCGGTGGCGGCGCGGGAGCGCTCGCGCTGGCCGGCGATCGCCTGTTCGAAGCCGGCCTCGTCGACCGCGAAGCGCTCCTCTTCGGCGATCTCGCGCAGCAGCTGGATCGGCAGGCCGTAGGTGTCGTAGAGACGGAAGACCTGCTCGCCGGAGAGCTCGCGGCGGCCGGCACGCTTGGCCTCCTCGATGCCCTCCTGCACCATCCGCGAGCCGATCGCGACGGTGTCGAAGAACTTCTCCTCCTCCGCCCGGATCGTCGCCGTCGAGGCCGACTGCGTCGCCTTGAGCTCCGGGTAGGCGCCGGCCATCGCCTCGTCGACGATCGGCAGCAAGCGGCAGAGGAACGGCTCCTCGAAGCCCACCCGCATGCCGTGGCGGACCGCCCGGCGCAGCAGGCGGCGCAGAACGTATCCGCGGCCGTCGTTGGTCGGAATCACGCCGTCGGCGAGGAGAAAGGCGGTGGCGCGCAGGTGGTCGGCGATCACTCGCAGCGAGGTGTCGTGTTGGGCGTCGCGTCCGTAGGCCGTCCCGGCGAGGGCCGCCGCACCGGCGAGGATCGGCTGGAAGAGGTCGGTGTCGTAGTTCGAGTCGACGCCGGCGACCACCGCCGCCACCCGCTCGAGGCCCGCGCCGGTGTCGATCGACGGCTTGGGGAGCGGTGTCAGCGTGCCGCCGGCAGCGCGCTCGTACTGCATGAAGACGAGATTCCAGATCTCGAGGTAGCGACCGCTGTCGGCGCCCTCCTCCCAGGCCACCGCCGGCAGGTCCGGCCGGCGATCGACGTAGATCTCGCTGCACGGCCCGCAGGGACCGGTCTCGCCCATCGCCCAGAAGTTGTCCTTCTCGCCGCAGCGCACGATGCGCTCGGGCGCGAGCCCGGAGATCTTCCGCCACAGCTCCGCCGCCTCGTCGTCCTGCTCGTAGACCGAAGCGAAGAGGTGCTTCGGGGACAGTCCCCAGACGCCGGTGACCAGCTCCCAGCCGAACTCGATCGCCTCCGCCTTGAAGTAGTCGCCGAAGGAGAAGTTGCCGAGCATCTCGAAGAACGTGTGGTGGCGCGGTGACGGACCGACATTCTCGAGATCGTTGTGCTTGCCCGAGACCCGCAAGCACTTCTGCACCGTCACGGCGCGCGGAAACTCCGGCCGGGCCGCGCCAGTGAAGTAGTCCTTGAACTGCACCATGCCGGCGTTGGTGAACAGGAGCGTCGCATCGCCATGCGGCACCAGCGGCGAGCTCGCCACCGGCCGATGCCCGCGGGCGTGGAAGTAGTCGACGAAACTCTGGCGGATTTCGGAGCTGCGCATCGATTTCACGGGGAGACTCTCTCGCAAAGAAAAGGAAGGGGGCCTGCCTTCCCGATCACTCTTCGGCCGCCGGAGCCTCCTCCTCGTCGGAGGCGGACGGAGCCATCTCTTTTAGAACCTTGAAGATAGCACTACTGGCGAAGCCTCTGCGAGAGAGGTGCCGGGCGAGCGCGTCGGACTTTCCGGCGCCCCGGCGCTGCCACCGCCGGGCGGCGTCGCGCGCCGCTTCGAGGTCGGCTTCGGAGGAGAGGCCGGCGAGCGCCGCCTCGGCCGCCTCTTCGGGCGCTCCGCGCCGGGCCAGCTCCTGCGCGACGCGCATCCGCCCCCAGCCCTTGCGGCGGGCGACGGTCTCGACGAACGACCGCGCGAGCGCCCCGTCGTCGAGCAGCCGCAGGCGCGCCAGCTTGTCGAGCGCTTCGGCGATCTCGCCGCGCTCGTAGCCGGCGCGGCCGAGCTTCAACTCGAGCTCGCGGCGGAAGTGCGGCCGCAGCGCCAGGAGCTGGGCCGCTTTCTCGCCGGCCGAGGCGCGTTCCGCCGCCTCCGCCGCCTCGTCTCCTCCGCCGGTCTTCGACCTCTTCCAGGCGCTCAAGGCGGGGCCGTCAGGAGCTCTTCAGCTTGCGGACGATGCGTTTCAGGGTCGAATCGCCTTCCAGCCGGCGCTCGACGTCCTCCAGGCTCGCGGGCAGCAGCAGAATGTTGCGCTTCTTGAGCTCGACGAGCAGGAGCTCGATCTGATCGGCGCGCTCCTCGGTCCCGGGCGCGAAGAGCCGGCGCAGGGTCATCCGGCCGTCGATTCCATCGAGGAACGCGCGCTCGCGCAGCGGCGCAGCCTCGAGCTCCTTCGCTCCGGGCTTGCGGATCCAGACCGGCACGAGCGACTCGATCGCTTCGAGCGGGAAGATCGCGCTCGCGCTGCCGACCACGACTTCGTCCTCGGCCTGCAGGCTGAGCAGCAGCTCACGCAGATCGATCTCGCGCGACGCCACCGGGCTCTCCGACGGGTTGCGCACCAGGTCGAGAACGCCCCGGCCGATGAGCCGCGAACAGGCCGAGAGGAAGGGAAAGTGCACCCCGCCGGTGCGCGTGTGGAGATCCGCGAGCGAGATCTCAGGCGCGGCGCCGGAGAGGATCCGGCGCTCGAAGGGCGAGAGCTGGCCGTCGTCGAGGGCGGCGTTGGGTCCGGGGCGAACGACGACGCTGTCGCTCGTGAGCACGCGCCGGATCCGCGCCTGCTCGTCGATCCACTGCGTGCCCTCGAGCAGCAGCTCGGTGGTCTCGAGCTCGACCTGCAGGCGCGAAGCCGGCGGACTCCCCTCCTGGAAGTAGAACAACCCCTGCTTCCAGAAGAACAGATCCTGCACCGACTCTTCGATCGACTGCGCGAGGGTCACGCGCACCGTCGCCTCGTCGAGAATCCCCAGGGCGCAAAGCGCCTCGCCGAGCGGAATCCGCTTCGACCGGCAGTGCGCGAGCGCGCGTCCGAGCTCGTCACCGCCGAGGAATCCGTGCGCCACGAGATGCTGCCCGAAGTGCTCCGTGACCAGATTCGAGCGGCAGTCGAGGATCTTGCCGGCGCGAAAGCCGATGCGCTTCTCGCGCTGGCTGCGGCGCACGACGAGCGTGCCGGTGACGCGCTCGGTAAGCGCCCATTGCAGCAGGTTCGAGGCCGGGAAGACGGACAGCCTGCCGGTGAACTCCATGGGCGGATCCTCGATCAGCCGCGCCGCTGGAGCCGCGGCAGCGGCTGCAGCAGCTGGCGGCGTCAGCGTTTCGGACCTTCGATGCGCTCGATCTCGAAGGCGGACTCCTCGGTCGGGTTGAACGAGCCCGGCGCGTCGAGC
>JAGOCP010000419.1 GCA_017998715.1 Thermoanaerobaculia bacterium
CACGGAGACCTTGCCGTTGCGGACCGCGCCCGCGGGGACGAGCGACAGGTAACGCAGCGGCATGGCGACGGCAACCGGCACGAACTGCCCGCCCTTCTTCTTGCCGTCGGACCTACCCACTCCGAGCTTCAGCGAGATCTCGAGCGGATTCTCCGCCTGCCCGAAGGTCACCGCCGCCTGCAGGGCCGACTCCGCGCGATCGGCCGTCGAACGCCGCTTGAAGCTCTCGCGATGCCGCACCTCGAGGCCGGCGCGGCGCGCCCGCACTTCGATCCGATGATCCTCGTCGCCGGCCGCTTCGCCGGTCGAGAAGCCGAGCGAATAGACCGCCTCGACGTCGGCGCTCACCGTCGCAAGACTGCGATCGAGATTCGTGCCGAGAGTGAGGCTGGTACCGCCCGTCGCGCCGGCGAGGCGCGCGACGCTCGACGCCGCCTCCATCATCCCGTAGTCGCGCGGCAGCGGCCGGTAGGCGTTCGGCCCGGCGCTCCCGAACTCGGCGCTGTTCTCTCCCGGCGGCTTCACCACCGGCGAGATGGTGTAAAAGGCGACGCGGGCGTTCTGCGCCGCCTGGATCATGCGCTCGAAATCGCTCGCCAGGGAGATGCCCAAAAGCGCGAGGGTCGGCGCCCGGTTGGTGTCGGTGGTGGTGGCGACGCCGCGCTGCTGATCGAGCGCCGCGAGCACGCCCTGCCCCGGGTTGGCCTGGATTCCGGCCGTTGCCAGGACGACCGCCTTGCGCCCCTCCGCCGCGGCCAGGGCGCCCACCATCTGCTCGAGGGCGACGATCGAGCGCCGCTGGCGATCGATCTGCGATTCCGCCCACTGCAGGATCTCCTGCTCGATGCGCTGCGCCTCCGTAATGGCGAAGCCGCCGCCGAAGCGCGCGACATCCTGGCCGTAGGTGCGGATCTCGTGTTCGAGCTGCATGCGCTCCCCCGAACCGAGCCGGGCGAGCGAAGGTCGCCGCTCGAGCTCGTCGAGCGCCGCGAGGACCTTGTCCCGCTCGGTCGTCGGCAGCAGGAGCACCTGCAGGTTCTGCTCGAACATCGCCACCGTCACCCGGTCCGCGCCCTCCGGACGGGAGCGCAAGAACTCGCGCAGCTCCTCGACGGTTTCGTGGCGGGCGCGATTCTCGAGCGCGGTCTGGTCGATGTAGAGGATCAGCTGGGTGGGTGCGCCCGGAGCCTCGACCGCTTCGAGGGGCGGGATCGTGGCGGCGCCGAGCGTCGGCGCCGGCTCCTGCACAGCGGAAGCGGGAGCTCCGCGCGGGGCCGCGAAGTACTCGATCTGCACCGCGCGGCCGTCGACGAGGAGCTCGAAGTCGTCCCGTCCGAGGTCGAAGATTCGCTTGCCGGCGCGATCGCTCACCACGACGTCCACGTTCACCACCTCGACATCGACGCGCTCGCTGAACTCTTCCGTGGCGGCAGGCGGCGGTTCCTGCGCCGGTGCGGAACCCCCCGGCGCGAGGGCGCCGACGACGAGCAGTGTCCCGGCGACGCGGGCTCGGAGCTCCGGACCGATCATTCCCGCGCCGGAATCTCGATCTCCGCGAAGGTGGTCGACTGCACGCCCGAGACTTCGTCGACGACGACGACCGCGACCCGCTGCGGGCCCGCTGCGAGCCGCATCTCGGCGCGGTGGTACCAGGAGGAGACCATGGCTCTCTCCATCTGGTCTTCCGGCACGGCGATCGGCACCTCGGCGGCGCCGCTCTCGAGCAGGCGGCCGCGGGCGTCCTGGATCGCTACGCGCACCGAGACCTTGCCGTTGCGTGCGTCGCCTGCCGGGGCGAGCGACAGCAGCCGCAACGGCATGCCGACCGCGAGCGGCACGATCTGGCCGCCCTTCTTCTTGCCGTCGGACTTGCCCTCACCCAGACGCAGGGTGATCTCCAGCGGATTCTCCGCCTGACCGAAGGTCACCGCCGCCGACAGCGCCGACTCCGCGCGCTCGGGCGGCGAGCTCCGGCGGAAGCTCTCGCGGTGACGTACCTCGAGCCCGGGACGGCGAACCCGGATGTCGATCTCGTGGTCCTTCTCCCCCGCCGTGGCGTCGGTCGAGAAGCCCAGCGAGTAGGTGGCCTCGATGTCCGAGGTCACCGCCGCCAGGCGGCGGTCGAGATCGCTGCCGATGTTGTAGGTGGCGCCGCCGGTTGCGCCGGCGAGGCGGGCAACGCTCGACGCGGCCTCGACCGTCCCCAGGTCGCGCGGCAGCGGCTTGTCGGAGTTGGGTCCGGCGCTGCCGAACTCGGCGCTGTTTTCTACCGGTGGCTGCACCAGGGGCGAAATCGTATAGAAGGCCACGCGCGCGTTCTGCGCCGCCAGGACCATCTGCTCGAACTCCCGGATGAGCTCCTGGCCGCGCACCTGGAGATTGGGAGCGCGGTTGGTGTCGGTCGAGGAGACGACGCCGCGCTGCTGGTCGAGCGCGGCGAAGAGGCCGCGCGCGGGAAAGGCCTGGATTCCAGCCGTAGCCAGAACGACCGCCTTGCGCCCTTCGGAGGCCGCCAGCGCGCGAACCAACCGCTTCAGCGACTCGATCGACCGCGTCTCGCGATCGAGCTGCTGCTCGGCGAAGAGGGTGATCTCGTTCTCGAGTCGGATGACCTCGCTCTCGCGGATCTGTGCCGCTCGCGCCGCGGCGCTGGCGCCGCTGACCCGCATCGCGTTGCGGCCGAAGGCGCGGATGTCCTGATACAGCTGCATCCGCTCAGCGCTGCCGATCTTGGCGAGCGATGGGCGATTCTCGAGCTCGTCGAGCGCTGCCGCGATGCGGACCGGATCGGTCGTCGGCGGGAGCAGGACGCGCAAGTCCTGCTCGAACGCCGCCACCATCACGCGGTCGCCGCCGGCCGGGCGGGCGGCGAGAAACTCGCGCAACTCGGTGACGGTCTCGTGACGGGCGCGATTCTCGAGCGCCGTCTGGTCGACGTAGAGGATCAGATCTGTCGAAGCA
>JAGOCP010000420.1 GCA_017998715.1 Thermoanaerobaculia bacterium
CTGTGGACCGACGTGCAGGTCGCCACGATCGAAGTCGAGGGCGATCTCGGCGTCAAGAAGGCCCTCCTGCTCGAAGCGCTGCCGCAGCGTACAGGGCAGCCGTTGCGCGAGGACCGGCTGCTGCGTGGCGTTTACCGCCTGCAGGATCTGCTGATCGAGGAAGGGTTCCTCGACGCCGAGGTGCGGCTGGCGGTGACGATGCCCGGCGAGGCCGCGGTGTCGGTGGCGACCGACGCCTGGGACGGCGCTCCGGGTGCGCGGGTGACCTACCGCGTCGCTGCGGGCCCGCGCACCCGGGTGCGCCAGGTCACCTTCGCCGGCGCCAGCCCGCCCTTCGCGGACAGCGAGCTCGTCGCCGCCTTGCGCTCGCGGCCGGACACGGCGTTCCGCAGGGACGTTGCGGAAGAGGATATCGAGCGCCTGCAGAACTGGCTCTTCTCGCGCGGCTACCGCGAAGCGGTCGTCGAGCTCCTGCCGCCCTCCCTCGACGCCTCGGCGCAGGCGGCGGATCTCGCCTTCGTCGTGCGGCTCGGCGCGAAGATCGAGTTCGTGGCGCACGGCATCACGCAGAAGGAGCTCGAGAAGAAGGACCTCGTGCCGTTCCTGGGTGCGAGCGGCTACGACGAGGCGCTCGTGCTGCAGTCGATGGAACGGATCCGCCGCCACTTCCAGGAGAAGGGGCACTATCGCGTGATGGTGAGCCGGAGCGAGGAGCGTTCGCCTGCGGCCGTGCATCTCACCTTCGAGGTCGTTCCCGGACCGCGCCTGCCGCTCGAGGAGCTGCGCTTCGAGGGCAACGCGAGCTACGACGCCGATCGGCTCCGGCGCCTGATGACGACCTCCGCCCGGCGCTTCCTGCTGCCGGGGAGCGGCCGCCTGGTCGACGAAGAGCTCTCCGCCGATCTGTCGAATCTGCGCTCCTTCTATCTGCTCGAAGGCTTCGACCAGTCGCAGGTCGGACCGGCGCGCATCGTCGAGAAAGGCGGCCGTCTCGACGTCGTCGTGCCGATCGTCGAGGGCCGGAGACGGCGGGTCGGCGAGCTCGTGCTGACGGATCTCGCGCCGCTCGAGGAGAGCGCGGTGCGCAAGACGCTGGCGCTCGAGAGCGGCGGGCCCTTCCACCGACTGCTGCTCGAGCGCAGCGTCGACACCCTGCGCGCCCAGCTCGAAGATCGCGGCTACGGCAGCGCACTGGTCTCTTCGCAGGTCGAATGGAGCGCCGACGATCTCGTCGCCACCGTCCGCCTGCGGGTTTTCGCCGGCGAGAGGTGGGTGGTCGACCGCACGCTGCTGCGCGGCTTGCGCAAGACCGACCCGCGCGTCGTCCGGCGCTTTCTCGACATTGAGCCCGGAGATCCGGTGCGCCAGGCCGCGGTGCTCGATCTGCAGCGCCGGCTCTACAGCCTGGGGATTTTCAGCCGCGTCGATGTGCGGGTCGCCCCCGGCGCCGAGGCGGGAGAGGCGCGCGAGCTGCTGGTCGATCTCGAGGAGGGCAAGTCGCGCTCGATGCAGCTCGGCGCCGGGTACGACTCCGAGACCGGTGTCCGCGGCCTGCTGCGATTCTCGCAAGGCAACCTGTTTGGCAAAGCGTCGTCGCTCTCGCTCGACCTTCTGGGCGGCCAGAAGGACCAGCATCTGCGGCTGATCTATCGCCAGCCGTACATCGGCAACCTCCACGCCGAGCTTCTGGCGACGATCTACGACGAGCACGAGGACCGGCCGGACTTCAGCGTCGACCGCCGCGGCGGGCAGATAGCCGTTCGGCGCGACCTCGGGCGCTGGACGCTGCAGTCGTTCCTCTCTTACCGCCTGGTCGAGCAGCAGGCCGACGACCCGTTCTTCAACTCCGAGATCCCGCTCGACAGCCGCAACGGCCGGGTCGCCAGCGTCACGCCGACCGTCGCCTACGACCGGCGTAACGATCCGCTCGATCCGACCCGCGGCTGGAACAGCTCGCTGCAGCTCGAGTACGCCTTCCCGGCACTGGCCGCCGACGCGAACTTCCTCAAGCTCTTCGGTCAGGCGACCGCATATCTGCCGCTCGGCCGCTTCGGTGTGCTCGCCGGCAGCGCGCGCGGCGGCGCCATCGAGCCGCTCGCCGGCGGTCCGGAGCTCACGTCGCGCGAGGCCCTGGAGGCGAGTGTGCCGGCGGCCGAGCTGTTCTACGCCGGCGGCCGGACGACGCATCGCGCCTACCGCCGCGACGAGCTCGGCATCGTCGGCGAGACGCTCATTTTCGACCCGGCGAACCCCAGCGGGGATCCCTACCCGGCGGGGGGCGGCGGCCTCGCGCTCGTCAACCTCGAGTACCGCTTCCCGGTCGCCGGGCCGATCGGCGGCTCGCTCTTCCTCGATGGCGGCAATGTGTGGAACGACTACCGCGACATCGACGCCGGCGCGCTCAAGTGGGGCGCTGGTGTCGGCGTGCGCTATCTGTCGCCGGTCGGGCCGTTGCGGCTCGAGATCGGCTGGAAGCTCGACCGCGAGCCCTTCGAGGACCCTTACGTCTGGTTCATCAGCCTCGGCAACGCCTTCTGAGAGAGGCTTCCGGCACGAGTGCGCTACCAGATCGCTAACCACCGCCCTCGGCGAGTGAGTCACTGGTGCTGCGCCCGCCGCCTGGTACCACGCCGATCCGGAACGCACGCAGCAGGGCGGGGCGCCGCGGTGTTCTCGAGGTGGTCTATACTCTTGGTATATGCTAGGGAGGGAAACCCATGACAACCACTGCCAAGCTGTTCAAGAACGGACGCAGCCAGGCCGTGCGCCTGCCGCGCGAGTTCAGGTTCGAAGGAGATGAGGTAAGAATACGCCGCGCCGGGCGTGGTGTGCTCGTGGAGCCGATGTTCACGGACGTGTCGAAGTGGTTCGCGGAATTGGACCGCCTGAGCGCCGGGCCCTTCATGCCGGAAGGCCGCCAGCAGCCATCCACCCCACGGCGTGGCGTCTTCGATG
>JAGOCP010000421.1 GCA_017998715.1 Thermoanaerobaculia bacterium
AGGGCGTTCGTCAGGGGGCCGTCGCCGACCAGGCGCCCGAGTTGCCGCTGGCGAAGCCGTCGGCGAAGAGCAGGTTGCTGACGCAGCTGCCGGGGATCTGGGCGTGGGTGAGGGCGATGTCGTCGACGTACCAGCCGTCCCCATTGAGGTTGATGTCGCTGCCGTAGCGCCAGGCGATGCGGACAGTCTGCCCTGCGTAGGCGGAGAGGTTGACCGACTTCTGCTGCCAAGTGAACTGGTTGTCGCTCGAGAAGGCCGGGGTCCCCGAAGGCATTGCCTGGCAGGCGTTGCCGCCGTGGGTGATGGTGTTGGGGTAGCCGCCCGCGGGCGCCAGGGTCGTCCAGGTGCTGCCGCCATTGTTGGACGCCTGAACGATCCCGCCGTCGTACGTCGCCTCCAGGTCCCAGACGGTCCAGAAGGTAAGCTGGGAAGACTGGCCGGCGGTCAGATCGAAGTCGGCTTCGAGAGTGATGCAGGCGCTTGCCGCATTACCCGAACCGAAGCTCCGTGCGCCCGAATGCTGGCGCGTCTCCAGCGGGTGCCAGCCGGCATGTTCCGGAACCAGGCTCGTAGACGCCCCACCGCCGGTGAACGTGTCGAGCGGCGGATCGCCGATCTCGGCGCCGGAGGTGAAGGTTCCGTCTGCGACCGGTCCGGTGGCGGTCACCCGGCGCCGGATGAGATTCGCTTCTTCGGCGCCGTTGCCGGAGTCGACGGCGCGTACTACATAGAAGCTCGGGAACCCGGACGGCGCGCCGCCGTCCACGTAGGCGGTCCCGGCTACTCCCTGGGCGATCCGGCTGTTGGCATCCGGCACGAAGAGCTCGTCGGAGCCGCGGTAGACGGTGTAGGTCACCGGACCGCCGCAGAGCGGGCTCACCGCCGGCCAGGCGAGATCGACCCGGCAGCTGGAGGTGCCGGCGTTGGTCGCGGTCGCCAGGCCCGGGAAGATCGGCGGCGCGGTGCACGGGCCGGTCGTCACCGCCTCGACGCAGCCGGAGGTCTCGGAGGCGCAGAAACCGGTCGCGTCCTGTTCGCGCACGCGGTAGCCGTAGGTGATCTGGCCCGACGCCGCAAGGTCGCTGAAGCTCTCGCCGGTCAACCCCGTGGCGAGCGTCGCGAAGGTCCCGGCGCAACCGCCGAGAGCGCGCTCGACCGTGAACAGGTTGCCGGGTGTCGCCGAGCCGCTCCAGCCGAGATCGATCCGTTGATCGCCGTTCGGCGTGGCGGCGAGAGCCGTCGGAGCCGCCGGCGCAGTACAGAGGTTCGGGCGCAGGACGAACAGCCCCTGCTCGATGCCGCTCACCACGATGTTGCCGCTCGGGAAGTACGGATAGACGCTCCAGGCGCCGTTGAAATTCGCCGAGTCGCTCGCCGGATAGATGTCGAAATATCCCACCTGGGAGAGCTGGGCGCTCGCCGGGTCGTCGAGGCGGAGGATCCGCAGGCCGCTGCGGTAGTTCGCCTGGAAGACGAAGTTCCCCTTGACGTAGAGGTTGTGATCGATCGCGGCCGTGGGGGAGGTGAAATGGCCGAGGAGCGTGGGGACCTCGAGATTCGAGACATCCCAGACGTAGGTGTAAGTGTTGTGGAGGTCGTTCTGTTCGTCGAGCTCGTCGTCGACGAGGAGGTAGTGCTGGTCTTCCGTCAGCCATCCCTGATGGGTGTAGCCGCTGCCGGCGTATGCGGTGCGGGAGAGCTGTACCGGCGCCACCTTGCTGCTCACGTCGGTGATGGTGACGGTGTCCTCGTTCGACGAGAAGCAGATCTCGTCGCCGGTGTGGTCGATGTCGGGACCGGTATAGACCACGCACTGCGTGTCGTGGGTGTAGCCGTCGGCCGAGAAGCAGCCGGCGAAGGCCGGCGCCACGGGATTCTGAAGGTCGACCATGTGCAGGCCGCCGGAACAGGTCGTGCCGGAGCCGGCGGTTCGGCCGCCGACGATGTAGGCGTAGCCGGTCGCTTCATTGATGGCGATGTTGTGGGCGCTGCCGATCTGTGCGTAGTGCACCGCCTCGGTGAAGGTCACCGGCGGCAGGGCGACGTTGAGCAGCTGGTCGAGGTCGAAGACCTGCATGCCGTGGTTGCCGTTCGAGTCGGAGACGATGTAGGCGTAGTGCTGATAGGTCTTGATGTCGCGCCAGATCGAGCTGCCGTTGCCGCTGCTCGGCAGCGTCCCCAGGTAGACGGCGCTCTCGGGATCGGTAATCTCGACGAAGGCGGTGCCGGTCTTGAGGCCGACGATGGCGAACTCCCGGCCGCTCGGCTGGGCCGTCCAGCCCCAGATGTCGTTCGCTCCCGGCGCGCCCCCCATGCCGGAGAGCGGGAGGAACTCGAGCAGGTCGACGTTCTGACAAGGGTAGCTTCCCGCCATGCCGCCCACGCAGAGTTGCTGGTGCTCCGGCGCGAGCGGTTCCGCGGGGAGCTCGTCGGCGAGCATCCGGCGCATGGTCTCGGTCAGCCCCGCGGTCTCGGCAGCCGCCGCCGGGCTGCCGGTCGCAGGAAGGGCGCAGGCGAGCGCAAGCAGCAAAAGGCCTTTCGGGATGCGCATGGGGGGTCGGTCTCCGGGTCCGGAAAGAAGGCGGCAGGCTAGCAGATGCGGCTGCACGCCGAAATGCCCTGCTGCACGCTCCGCGGCCTCTCCCCTGCAGCCGGCGCCCAGCCGCGGTTATGCTCGTCCCATGCGGCCGCCGCTCGTCCTCGGCATCGAGACCAGCTGTGACGACACCGCCTGCGCGGTGGTCGACGGCCTTGGCTGCGTGCTCGCCTCGGTCGTCTCGAGCCAGCTCGCCGTGCACCGCCCCTACGGCGGCGTCGTCCCCGAGCTCGCGTCGCGCGAGCAGCTCGCCAACTGGCCGGCGGTCTACGAGGAGACGCTGGCACGCGCCGGCGTCGCGCTCGCCGACGTCGGCGCGATCGCCGCAACCTCCGGCCCGGGGCTCATCG
>JAGOCP010000422.1 GCA_017998715.1 Thermoanaerobaculia bacterium
TAGCCGTCGCGCGACGGCCGGAATCGCCAGCGCTGGTGCGAACCCCCCGGCAGACGCTCCCGAGCCCTCTCGACGGCCGCCGGAGAGCCCTCGGTTTCGTGGCGCTCACGCTCGTCGGCCTGTGCCTCCTCGCGTGGCTGAACAAGGGCGCACTGCCGGCCCCGGCGGAGATCGATCCAGCGCTTCTCGCCGAGCCTCGCCAGGAGCCGACCGAGCGCGAGCCGTTCGAGTTCACCCATGAAGGCCGAACCGTCAGGATCCGCCCGGTCGCCGAGTACGAGCTCTGGGGCCTGGTCGTGAGCCACAACAACATCGAGAGCATCGCGGACATCTACCACGACAGCTCCTCCGTCGATACCAAGGACCTCTGCGTCGTCTGGGGAAGCAATCTCCAGTCCGGCGAGCTCGACAAAGTCGAGTTCGAGAGCGGCCCGTGGACCTGCTACTACCGCTATCCTCAAGGCGTCCGGTTCGTGGGCTCGGAGATGTCGAACAACCACCTGGTCACGGACAGCGACGAGCTGCGCGCCGCTCTCGACGACATCCGCATCGGCGACCAGATCCACGTCAAAGGCGCGCTGGTCGACTATCAGCTCGACGACTGGCGGGACTTCTGGCGCCGGTCCAGCCGGGTACGCACCGACGGCGGCAACGGCGCCTGCGAAGTCCTCTACTTCGAGGAGCTCGAAGTTCTCGTCTCGGGAACACCTGTCTGGTACGGGCTCTTCCGCGGCTCGCTCTGGCTGCTCGCCGCCGTCGGAGGACTCTTTCTGCACTCGATCTGGGTCGACTCGATGCGTCTGGCGAAGGCCGCCCGCCCGCAGTCGGCGCTCGCCGGCCCTGCGCCAGACATCTGGCCGGGAGACGACGCCGGGCCGCCGGGGAGCGGAGCGACCAGAAGTTAAGAGGAACTGGCGGCTTCGACCGGGCGATAGACGCCCCAGAGCTCCAGCGGCTGCAGGAGCTCATGGCGCACCGCGCTGTCGTCGCTGTCGATCAGGAAGTCGAGGCTGTTCCTCGCGGCGGCGTCCGGCGCTCCCAGACAGGAGCCGAGCTCCGGGTGAGCGCAGACGAAGCGCATGAAGGCGCCGTGCCGGTGCTCGAAGAGGGGCGAGAATCGTTGCCGGAGAGCGGCCGGAATCTCCTCCTGACAGGGGCTACCGAGCCCGGCGTCCCCCTCCGGCGCCGCCAGGCGCGCGCCGCGCGTCAGGCTCTCGGGCAGGCGGCCGAGGAGGGCGTTCGCGAGCCACTCGTTCTCGTCCCAGAGGAGCTTGCGGTTCTTCCCCACCATGTCGTCGACCTGCAGCAGGCCACCGGGGGCGAGAGCGGCGGAGATCTCGTCGAAGAACCGCTCGGGATGGTGCACGCGATGGAACACCCCTCGCGCCACGACGAGGTCGTAGCGTCCGCGATCGAGCCCGAGAGCGTCGATTTCCATCGAATGAAACTCGATCGGCAGCCCTTCCGTGCGCGCAATGCCGGCCGCGCGGTCGAAGTTCGCGCCGCTCGCGTCGAGGTGGCGAATGCTGCAGGTGCGGCTGAAACTGCGCGCCAGCGCGACCTGCTGGCCACCTGATCCGCCGCCGAGGCTCAGCACTTCGATCGGACGCGCGAGCTCCGCGAGCGTCCGCGACAGGTACACGCCGAGACTCGCGAATCCCGAAGCCTGCAGTGTCGGCCGCAGCCGCTCGCTGTAGTGCCGCCAGGCCGGGTTCGACGCGGCGGGTCCTTCCCGGAGATCGTCCGTGACGGCGAGCTGCGCGAACCGCTCGCGCGCCTCCCGCCCTTCCTGTTCTGCGTCGGAGCGACTCGTCAGCTCGGCCATCTCCCGTTCATCATAGTCCTCCGGGCCGAAAGCGGAACCCCTGGCCGACGGAATCGGCAGGGTGTCACCGGTAACGGTCGCGCAGCAGCGTCTGGCGGCTCTCCATCGGGATCTCCTGCCCGCGAATGAAGACCATGTCGGCGAAGGTCGTCACCTCGAGCGGATCGCCGTCCCAGATGACCAGGTCGGCGTCCTTGCCGGGCTCGAGTGAACCGTAGCGGTCGGCGAGGCCCCAGATCCCGGCCGGCACGATCGTCATCGCGGCCAGGGCGTCGTGCCACGACATGCCGTTGGCGACCGCGTTGCCGGCGCTCTGGCGGACGTTGCGGGCGTTGTGCGCGTCGCCGTTCATGAAGGCGACGCGAACGCCGGCAGCGCGCAGCCGTGCTGCATTCTCGAGCGTCGCGCCGAGCTGCTCGAACGACTGCGGCAGGTTGTCGAGCGGCTCGACCAGGACGGGCACATCGGCGGCGGCGATCTCGCGGGCGACTTTCCATCCCTCCGTTGCCCCCGCGAGGATCAGGCGCAGGCCGAGTTGCTTTGCGAGACGCAGGACGGCGACGATGTCGCTGGCGCGATGCACGGCGACGACGAGCGGCTGCTCGCCGCGCGCCACCGGAGCGAGCGCCTCGAGATCGAGGCGCGACAGCGAGTATTCGCGGCGGTCGCCGCTCGCGAACTCCTTGCGGTGGGCGGCGTAGTCGGCGGCGTCCTGCAGCGCTTCGCGCAGGCGCAGCATCGCGGCGCCGCGCGCTCCGCCGGCGAGCTCCGCGCCTTGCTCGCCCAGCGCCGCGAACATCGCGACGCGTTCCCGCACCAGGAGATCGGCAGAGAGACCGAGGTGGATCAAGGCGCCCTGCCCGGCAATCAGGCTGCTGCCGGGCTGGGGCGCCACAATGGCTCGCGTCAGGCCCTCGATCCGGTTCACTGCGATCAACGTCGAGCGCGGATTGATGGCGTCGGCGACGTCGAAGGCGGCGGTGATGCGGTCGCTCTTCACCTGGCCGTCGCCCGTGCCTTCGGCCGCGGAGACCTCGACGATGCCGAGACGGGTGAGCGAGTTGAAGAGGCCGGGAGTGACGACCCTGCCGCGAGCATCGATCCGCCGAGCGTCGGGTG
>JAGOCP010000113.1:0-5030 GCA_017998715.1 Thermoanaerobaculia bacterium
CAGTTCTCGTCGGAGAGGTAGCTCTGGCCGTCGAGGATCGTGAAGTTCTGATTGTTGAAGTAGGTACAACTGTAGGTGATCTGCTCCCCCACCCCGAACTCGTAGAAGCTCGGCGGACCGAACGAAGCGACCGCCGGCGATTGCCAGTCCGTCGAGACGACGATGTCCGACAGGCCGTTGCGGAGCTTCGCTTCCTGGGCGTAGCCGTGGGTATGCGTCGAGAACCACCAGAACTTGACCCCGGTCGGGACGGCGCAGGTGTGGGTCGACGTGGAAACGCTCAGCGGCGGGAGCGTCAGTTGGGTGTCGAAGGTCGTGAAAGTCGCGGTCTTCGTGTAGCTCACTTCCGGCGCATGGGCATAAGCCGTCAGCGTCACGGCGGTCGTCACCGGCTGATCGGTAACGTTGATCAGGTGGGCGACGAGAACGGCGGGCTGCCCGGCCAGGAACTCGAGCGCGAGCGGGTTTCCCGTACCGTCGTCGGTAGGCAGGAGAAGCTCCGCTGCGAGCTCGTGGGCGGTGTAGACCCGGCGCGAGTTGACGTTGCCGCCGGCGAAATCACAGCCCGCGGTGGCGAGCGTACCGGGCGGTTGAATATCGACTGGATTGCCCAGGCCGTCGTGCGTGGTGAGCAGGGAGGTGTAGACCACCGCCGCTTCCATCGAAGAGGTGATCCGGTGCGCGCCCTGGACATCCGCATTGCCGGTGTGAAAGTAGTAGCAGTAGGCGACCTCCTGACCACTCTCGACCTGCAGCGGCGGCGTGGTGATCGTGAAGCCGGGGCAGGTTGCCGGACCGGCACCCCAGGAGCAGGAGTCTCCCGACTCGAAGCTGTCGACCAGGATTGGATCGAGGACGCCGGCGTAGGACGGACGGATGACGAGCAACACAGCCGCTGCGAGCCACGCGAAGCGACGGCAGGCGAGATGAGCCATGACGGAGTCCCCGGGCGGGAACCTAGCACACACCGGCGCCGCCGGGCGGTGGCGGGCGGTGGCGGGGCGAGCCCCCCGGGGGAGCTGCGGCCGGGGAACGCCCGCATCGGGTATTGCGGCAGTCGGCGATCTCGTGCACCATCTACTCGTGACCCCGCGCTGCATGGCTATGAAAGCCGACGCGCCGCTGACCCATCGCTCACCGCAGCCTCGGTTCTGAGAGCCGGGCCGTGACCGTCGAAACCGAGACCAGCCGCCGACCGGATCACGGCGAGCTCCTGCGCCCCCTGCCGCGGCTCTGGGGCCGCCGCGGGCTCTGGCAGATCCGGCTGCGCTGGGCCGTCGCGCCGCTCATGTCGCTGGGCGTTCTTGCCGGCCAGGCGGTCGGGTTCGAGTTGCGCGCCGCGCCAATCCTGCTCATCGCGATTGCCAGTCTGGTCTATAACGCCGCCTTCGCCTGGATCTACCAGCACTGGGAGCGGGAGCTCGCCGCCGATCCGCGCTTCGAACGTCGCGTGGTGATCTCGGAGGTGCTCGCCGACTACGCGGCGATGCTCCTGCTCGTCCACCTGACCGGCGGAGCCGCGAGCCCGCTCGCCCTCTTCCTGCTCTTCCACGTCATCGTCGGCGCGGTGCAGTTCTCTCCCGCCACCGCGCATCTCTTCGCGGCCTTCGCCGCGGCCGGACTCTGGGCGATCCACGGGCTGGACGTCGCGGGTTGGCTCCCCAGCCACGGACTCGCCTTCCGCGGGCGACCGCTGCACGGGCTCGACGATCCGGCGGCGGCGACGGTCTTTCTGCTCGTTCTCACCGCGACGCTCTTCCTGACCGCAACCATGGTCTCGCGCATCATGCGGCAGCTGCGCGTCCGCGTCGACGAGCTCGGCACTGCTTCCGGCGAGCTGGCCGACCTCAACACGCGGTTGAACAGCCTCTATGCGATGGTCCGCTCGATCGGCGCCGAGCGCCATCTCTCGCCCAAGCTCGAAGCCGTGGTCCGCGAGCTGGCCCGGGTGACCGAAGTGCCGGCGGCGGCGGTGAAGCTCCTCTCGGAGGACGGCAAGACCCTGCGCTACGTGGCGGCCTACGGACTGCCCCGCGACGTCGTCGAGAAGACCGTCATCCGGGTCGACCAGAGCCCGCTCAACCGGCGCATCCTCGACGGCGAAACCCTGGTACACGGCCGCATCGGCGGCGATCCCGCGCAGCAGCACAAGAGCGAGCTCGCCCCGCTCGGCTTTCGCTCGGCAGTGCTGGCGCCGCTCAAGGTCGAGTCGCGGGTGATCGGCACGCTCGGCGTCTACGCGCCGACCGCCGACCGCTTCAGCGACCGCGACTCCGACTTCCTGCGCCTGGCCGCCGATCTGGTCGCGCTCGCCATCGAGGACGCCCAGGCCAACGAAGCGATCGAACGTCTGATGACCGAGCGGACGCAGTTCATGCTCAAGGTGGCCCACAACCTGCGCGCGCCCCTCTCGGCGGGCCTGTCGATGCTCGATCTGGTCGCCGGCGGAGTCCTCGGACCGGTGAACGAGGGCCAGGCGGATCACCTGCGGCGGGTCGAAGAGCGGCTCTCGTCTCTCGACCGCGCCATCGGGCAACTGCTCACCATCGCCCGCACTCGCGACGTCAGCCGCGAGATCCCCGACGTCGTCGTCGACCTCGATCGGCTCGCCGCGCAGACCGAGCGCACCTTCCGCGACGAGGCTGCTCGTCGGGAGCTGCGCTTCGCGGTGACTGTCGAGCCCGGTCTGCCGCCGGTAGCGAGCGGCGTCGACCTGCTCAAGGAGATGCTGGAGAACCTGGTCTCGAACGCCCTCAAGTACACCCCTGCGGGCGGCGAAGTCCGCGTGCGCTTCGAGCGCGGCGAGCCGGGCGAGGTGCGAATCCGCGTGCGCGATACCGGCATCGGCATCCCCGAGCGCGAGCAGGGCCGGCTGTTTCAGGAGTTCTTTCGCGCCGCCAACGCCAAGAAGCACTCTCCCGCTGGCACCGGCCTGGGCCTGACCCTCGTCAAGCAGACGGTCGAGCGCCACCATGGCAGGGTCCGCATCGACAGCGCGGAAGGACGCGGCACCAGCGTGACCATCGACCTGCCGGTGCGCCGGGTCAGCCTGCCCGCGCAGCCGGCTCCCGAGACACCAAACGGGCCGGAGACCCCGGAAACCCCGGAAACCCCGGAGATTGCCGTCGGCTGAGCTTGTCCGGCGCGGCGCCGGTCAGCGCAGGCGCGCGTCGGCCAAAGCGGCGGCAAGCACCGCGAGAAGGTGCTGACGTGCGAGCGGCTTTTGGAAGACACCGGCCAGGCCGAGCGGCGCGGCTTCGGTGGCGAGATGAAGGCTGTCGCCGACCGAGCTCAGCAGGAAGATCGGCGCCCGGCAGCCGGCGGCGCGCAGCTCCCGGGTGAGCCCCAACCCCGAGTCGACCTCTTCCATCATCAGGTCCACGATCACGGCATCCGCCGTCGTCTCGCGCCAGGCGCGCAAGCCGGCCTCGGCGCTCTCGGCGCCGACGACCGCGTAGCCTGCGCCCTCGAGTACCGTGCGCAGGAAGGAGAGAATGTCCGGATCGTCATCGACGCAGAGAATCACCGCTCGGTCATCTGTCATGGTGCGCCTCGCTGTTCAGCCGCCGCCACCGCCGCGAACCGCGGCGCTCCACCCTCGCCGCAGCCGGCCGCCAGCGCCTCGAGCACCGTGGCGATCGCGGCTTCGAGGTTGACGCGCGCCGCCGCCGAAAGCTCCTCGCCGAAGTCGTCGAAGTCGTAGCCCCGGATGCCCATCAGCCAGGCCTCCGGCGCCGCGCCGAACAGCTCCCGGCCGAGCCGCAGGACTCGCGCCGGCGAGATGCCGTGGCTGGTGAAGCCGGGGCCGCCGCTGCCGCCGGCCTCCGGCTCCAGCCGGTGAAAGCGGAAGGGCGCCGGGCCACCGCGATCGGCGTCGACGAACAGCACCCGGGAGCAACCGCAGAGCTCAGCCGCATCCTCGATCTGCAGCTGGTAGTCCGCGCTCACCGCGAGATCCGCCACGCCGCGATCACGAATCGCCTCCGCGAAGGCCGGGCCGAGGCCGTCGTCTCGCCGGCCCGGATTCCCCCAGGCGAGGACGAGCGTCGCGGCGGCGTTCACGAGCTCCTCGTGCGGCGATCGAGCTCGCTGCCGTCCGGCCCCTCGAGCGTCACCTCGAGCGGCATCGAGCCGAGAGCGTGCGTGGCGCAGGAAAGGCACGGATCGTAGGCGCGGATGCCGACCTCGATCTGGTTCAGCAGCCCTTCGGTGATCACCGCTCGCCCGGCGAGCTTCTGCTCGGCGATGCGCGCCACGGTGCGGTTCATCGCTTCGTTGTTGCAGGTCGTCGAAACGATGAGATTGGCCATCGTCACACGGCCGTCGTCGTCCACGCGGTAGTGGTGGGTGAGCGTCCCGCGCGGCGCCTCGAGCATGGCGACGAACTCCGCCCGGCGGGACCCGGCCGGGGCCACCAGCTCATTGCCCTGGAGGTCCGGATCGTCGAGCAGCCGGGCGATCTCCTCCGCCGCGTGCAGGAGCTCGATCATCCGCGCCCAGTGGTAGCCCATCGTCATGTTGCATGGTCCGCTTCCGCTGCCGCTGGCCGACAGGAACTCGCGCCGCGCGGCGTCGGCCTCCGGCGTGGGGATGAAGTCGCAGGTGTTCACCCGCGCGAGTGGACCGACCCGGAACCAGCCGTCGCCCGGGCCGAGCTTCTTCAGATAGGGGAACTTCATGTACGACCAGGGTCGAACCTCCTCGGCGAGGATGTCGAGGTAGTCCAGCGGGTTCACCTGATCGAGGATCTTCGCTCCGTGCGAGTCGATCGCGCGCAGCTTGCCGTCGTAGAGCTCCATCGCGCCGTCGGGCCGCACCAGCGAAGCGTGGTGAGACGCGAAGGTCCCGAGCGCCGCGAGCTCGTCGAAGTGCCCCAGCGTGAGGTCGCGCGCCAGGGCGACTGCCTGGCGGCTCCAGGCGAGCATCGTTGCCATCTCGGCGCGCAGCGCATCGCGCTCGGCCGGCGACAGGTTCTTGTTGATGCCGCCCGGGATCGCACCGGTGCCGTGGATCCGTTTGCCGGCGGTGGC
>JAGOCP010000113.1:5130-10814 GCA_017998715.1 Thermoanaerobaculia bacterium
GCCAGCCGGATGGCCTCGGGCGCCGGCGGGCAGCCTGGCAGGTAGCCGTCGATCTGCACCACCTCGTGATTCGGACAGACGCGGTCGAGCAGGCGCGGGAGCTCCGCGTCGTCGGGGACGCGCCCGCCCGGATTGTCGACGCTCGGGCCGTCGACGTAGGCCTCGCGCAGGCACTCGTCGAGCGGCACCATGTTGCGCAGCGCCGGCACGCCGCCCGAGATCGCGCAGTCGCCGACCGAGACGAGGACCTTGCAGTGCCGGCGGAACTCCCTCAGCACGTGGACGTTCTCTTCGTTGCAGCAACCGCCTTCGATCAGGCCGATGTCGACCGGTCCGCTGAGCGCCTTGATGTCGTCGATCGGTGAGCGGTCGAAGTCGACCCGCTGGACGAGCTCGAGCAGGCGCTCGTCGAGGTCGAGCAGCGACATGTGGCAGCCGAAACAGCCGCACAGGGAGGTCGTCGCGATCTTCGGCTTGGCCATCGGATCCTCCTCACTCCCCTGCCGGCGGCAGCTCGATGTCGGCGCCAATCGGCAGGCGATCGAACCGGCGTTCCCCTATGGGCACGGCGTAGCCGGTCCGTTTGAGCAGCAGGCTCCCGGTCGGACAGGCTGCGATCGCGCGGTCTCCGGCCGTGGCCGAGGTCCCGCCGAGGCCGCTCGCCGCGTCGACGCCGAGCCGCTTGCCGGTGCCCCGGCCCGTGAAGCCGAAGACCGCCTTGCCGTCGAGCTCGCGCGACGCCCGCACGCAGCGCGCGCAGAGGACGCAGCGGTCACGGTCGATGCGGATGTCGGGATGCGAAGCGTCGGCGTCGCGTTGCGGGAAAGCGTAGGGGAAGCCCGGGGCGGCGATGCCGAAACGGTAGGCGAGCGCCTGCAGCTCGCAGTTGCCGCTCTTCTCGCAGACCATGCAGAAGTGGTTGCCCTCGATGAACAGCATGTCGATGAGATCGCGCCGCAGGGTGCGCAGCTCCGGGGTGTCGTTCTCGACCACCATCCCCGCCGCCACTGGCTGGGTGCAGGCCGCCTGGGTGCGCCCATTCACCCGCACCGTGCAGATTCGGCAGCCGCCGTAAGGCAGCAGATCTTTCATCCAGCACAGCCGCGGGATGTAGAGCCCAGCGGCGTCGGCTGCCTCGAGGATCGTCTGCCCCGGCTGAGCTTCGATGCGGCGGCCGTCCACGGTCAGTGCAATGGCCTGCGGGTTCATGACGCTCCTCCTCGCACCGCGGGCTCCGCCGGCAGGTGGGCGCCGGGCGGCGGAGCTCCGGCGAGCCGGGCCTCGAGGTCGAAGCCGGCGCGGCGCCCCTCGACCGGCGTCACCAGGCGCTCCTCGTAGAGCGACCGGAAGCTGCAGAGCGTCGACAGCACCGGGTTGGGCGAGCTCTGGCCGAGCCCGCAGCGGCTGGCGTTGCGGATGGTCGCCGCCAGCGCGGTCAGGTAGTCGAGGTCGGAGGCCTCACCGCAGCCGGCGCGGATGCGGTCGAGCCGTTCCTTGAGCAGGACATTCCCGACCCGGCAGGGAGTGCAGTAGCCGCAGCTCTCGTGGACGAAGAAGGCGAGGTACTGCGACGCGATGGCCAGTGGATCGCGCCCGGCGCCGAAGACCACCAGCGCACCGCCGGTCGCCAGGTCGTCGAAGCAGATCGGGCGCCCGAAATCGGCGACACCCACCATCTGGCCGCTCGGACCGCCGACCTGCACGGCGATCGGATCCTCGGCGCCGGCGAGCGCCAGCACCTCGTCGAGCCGCGTTCCGAACGGCAATTCGTAGACGCCGCGGCGCGTGCAGTCTCCCGAGACGCTGAGGAGTTTGGTGCCGGTGCTCTTGCTCGAGCCGATCGAGGCGAACCAGGCGGCGCCCATCTCGAGGATGCGCGGCACGCAGGCGAGTGTCTCGACGTTGTTCACTGCCGTCGGCCGGCCGAGATAGCCGCGTTGGGCAGGGAAGGGCGGACGGTTCTTGGGATCGCCACGCAGCCCCTCGCAGGACGAGATGAGCGCGCTCTCCTCCCCGCAGATATAGGCGCCGGCACCCATCTGGATCCGGATGTCGAAGGCGACGCCCGGTTTGCCGCAGAGGCTCTCGCCGAGGAGTCCGGCCGCACGCCGGGCCGAAAGGACGCTCTCCAGGTAGGGCAGCAGGTAGGCATACTCGCGACGCAGGTAGAGCAGACCCCGGGTCGCGCCCAGGGCGTAGCCGGCGATGGTCATGCCTTCGAACAGCAACTCCGGGCGTTCGGTCAGGATCACCCGGTCCTTGAAAGTGCCGGGCTCGCCCTCGTCGGCGTTGGCGATCAGGTAGCGCTGGTCGGCGGCCGCGGCGCGGGTGAACTCCCACTTCAGGCCGGTGGGAAAGCCGGCGCCGCCTCGCCCACGCAGGCGTGCGGTCTTCACCTGCCGGATCACCTCCGCCGGACTCATCGCCAGCGCCTTGGCAAGCCCGGCCTCGGCCTCACGCTCGGCAAAGATCACCGCTCCGGGCTGACGCAGGTTGTTCTTGACCGCCGAGCGCACGAGATCGTGCGCGTTCCTGCCGTCGCCGTATTCCCGGGTCAGCAGACGGCGAAGATCCGTCGCCGCCTCATGCTGGCGGATCTCGCGCACCAGGCGGCGGGCCGTGCCGGGGCCCAGGCTGGGCACCACGACGTCGTTGAACAGCGCCGCCGGTGCCTGGTCCGACATGCCGATGCACGAGGTGTGCTCGAGGGTGAAGAGACCATCGGCGGTCGTTTCGCCGAAGCGGATGCCGAGCTCCTCCTCGAGACCGCTGCCGACCTGCTCGGCGCCGAGCAAGCGGTCCGGGACGTCGTCGCACAGCCGGATGACGACGCGCCCGCGCGGGGCGGCGGAGAGGAAGGAGTAGAAGGAGACGACTCCGGCGACGTCGACCCGCGGCATCCCGAGCTCGCCGGCAATGGCATCGACGGCGGCTTCCGGCACGTGGCCGAGACGGCGCTCGACCGCCTCGAGGATATCGAGCAGGCGCGTCCGGTCATGTCCGAACTCCCTGCAGGTCGTCGCAATGGCTTCGTGCGGAGTCGTCGTCATGCAGTCCCCTCGAGGAGGCCCCCGAGGCTGGACTGTAGGGAGAGCAGGGTGAGAGACCCGGGAGCGCTCCGTCGTCTTCCATTGTAGGGATCCGGCCGCAGGGACCCCCACCTTTCGGGGTCGGGTGCCGGCCGCGCGAGGGGGTCAGACTGGGTAGCTCTTCTCGAGCCTCAACCGCCCCCGGCGTAAAGTGCTTCGATGCGCGCGGCGAACTTCTGACGCACCACCTTGCGCTTGAGCTTGAGCGTCGGCGTGAGCTCTCCGCCATCGACCGTGAACTCGGTCCCCAGGACCTCGAACTTGCGCACCGATTCGAAGCGCGCCAGCGCCGAGTTGATGCGCCCGATCTCGCGCTCGAGGAAGGCGTGGACCAGCGGGCAGCTAGCGGCGTCGGCGATCGTCTTGGCCGGACTGCCGAGGCGATCCGCGAGCGTCGGGAGAGCCGCCGGATCGAGGGTGAGAAGCGCCGCGACGTAGTTTCTCTGCTCGCCGACGAGGACGGCGTGCGCCACCCCCTGGATCTCGCGCAGGCGGTTTTCGATCGGCGCTGGCGCGATCTTCTTGCCGCCGGAGGTGACGAGGAGCTCTTTCTTGCGGTCGGTGATGCGCAGAAAGCCGTCGTCCGAGAGCTCGCCGATATCGCCGGTGTGGAACCAGCGGTCGACGTCGAGCGCCGCTGCGGTCGATTCCGGATCCTTGCGATAGCCGCGGAAGATGTTCGGGCCGCGCATCAGGATCTCGCCGTCGTCGGCCAGCCGGAGCTCGACGCCGGGCATCGTCGGGCCGACCGAGCCGGTGCGGAAGCGGCCCGGCGTCGAGATCGTCCCCGGACCCGAAGTCTCCGACAGGCCGTAGATCTCGAAGATCGGTACGCCGAGCGAGAGGAAGAACTCCAGCGTGCCGAGAGAGATGGGCGCCGCCGCCGAGGCCGCGTGGCGCACCCGATGGAGCCCGAGCCTGGCGCGTACCTTGCCCAGCACCAGCCGGTCTGCGATCGCCGCGCCGATCCCGACCGCTTCGCCGCGCTGTGCCGCGTAGCCGGCGGCAAGCGCCTTGCGGCGCGCCCAACCGAGCAGCCGGCGCCGCAACGGGGGCGCCTCCGCGATCGCCTTCTCGACCCCCGACTGGAGCTTCTCCCAGACCCTCGGCACGGCGAAGAAGATCGTCGGCCTCACCTCGCGCAGCGCCTCGGGCACGCGATCGAGCGCCGGCACGAAGTACGTGCAGCCGCCGTGTTGCAGTGGCAGATGCAGGGTCAGCATCTGCTCGGCGATGTGCGCCAGCGGCAGATAGGAAAGCTGGCGGTCGTCGGGGCGCACCTGGATGGTCTCGTGGGCGCCGCACCAGGCCGTCCAGACCAGGTTGCGATGGGTGAGCTCGACGCCCTTGGGCGAGCCGGTGGTGCCCGAAGTGTAGATGAGCGTCGCGACGTCGTCTGCACTCTGCGCGGCGACGCGCTCCGCGACGCCGTCCTCGCCGGCCTCGCCGCCCAGCTCGAGCAGGCGCCGCCAGGAGACCACCGCCGGCACCTCGCCGCCAGGCGCCGGCGCAGCCCTCTCGTCGAGGTCGAAGACGACGATCGTGCGCAGACGTGGCGCTCCGCCGCGGGCGGCGAGGAGCTTCGCCACCGCCTCCGCGTTGTCGGCGACCGCGATCGTCGCCTCGGTGTGATCGAGAACGTAGGCACACTGCTCCGGCGTGTTGGTGATGAAGATGCCGGTGGGAATCGCCCCCGCCGCGATCGCCGCGAGGTCGGCCACCGCCCACTCCGGCCGGTTCGCCGAGTGAATCGCGAGTCCGGTGCCCGGAACGACGCCGAGACGCACGAAGCCAGCCGCGGCGCGGAAGATCTCGTCGCGGTAGGACTTCCACGACAGCGTCTCCCATCCCGCCGCGCCGCGTTGCGCCAGTGCCGGGCGATCGCCGAACTCCACCGCAGCGCGCTCGAGCGCCGCAACCACCGTTCCCTCAGGGGCTGGCTTCATGAGCCCGGGAGGCTAACACCGAAGGCGGCGCGGAGCGCAGCCAGGCGGGTCGTCTCCAGTTGGTCGCGGTAGAAGAGATTGTACGTGTCAAAGGGGATCAGGCGCCCGTCTTCGGGGTGGACGAAGTGGATGCAGCTCTTCTTCACCGAGCGCACGTCGAAGGCGTGGGCGTCGATGAACTGGACGATGAGGATGCGGAAGAGGTTGGCGTAGGAGAGCTCCGGCGGCACCGCCACCGACGGCAGGCAGCAGAGCAGGTCCTTGAGCGTGCCGGCGCTCGACTCGGGCGAGTGGTTGGTGGCGAAGAGCTTGAACAGCCCCTCGCGCACCGCCGGGTCGCGCTCGTAGACGATCGAGTTGCGGCCGCCCTCGATGAGGATCTGCGGATCGATCATGCCGGTGAGCGGCACGACCTGCTCGCCGATCTTGAGGGCATAGGCCATGGCCAGAGCATCGGGGTGGCAGGGCACCGGGATCAGGTCCTCGGGGCGAAAGCGTGAGCTCTGCTCGAGGATGCGGCGACGCACTTCGGTCAGGGTCAGGCGGTGCTTCGCCGGGTCGAACCCTTCGAGCCGCCCCGCCGACTGCACCGGCTGGAAGGTCACGCCGCGCACGCACGGCTGCTGCAGGGCGTACTCGACGATCTCGC
>JAGOCP010000423.1 GCA_017998715.1 Thermoanaerobaculia bacterium
CACGGTCCCGAGCTCTCGGGTCAGCAAGATCCGGGCAATCCGTCGGTGGTGGCGCCGAACATCACGCCGGGCGGTTCGATCGCCGACTGGAGCGAGGACGATTTCCGCACCATGATCGAGGAGCAGTAGAGCAAGGACATGCCGAGGAGCATGCTGCGGGCGATGACGGAGGACGAGCAGCGCGCGCTCTATCGCTATCTCAAGTCGGTGCCTGAGCGGGCATCGACGGGCAGCGTGCCGAAGGCCTGAGGGGCGTCGGCCAACGTCCATCGTCACCGGATCGTCACGCCGACCGCGCGCGGTCTGGCATAGGATTCGTCGGCAGCGTGGGGAGTAGCCGACCGGCGCGCGGGTGAGACCCGCGAGGCCCGGGCGGGGGGATCGTCAATACGGGGCTTTCGAGCCTCCGGCCCCCCGGTCCATTCGGGATCGAGCGAGACCACTGCGACACGAGAGTGCCGCGGGGTCTCGCTTTTTGCGTTTCCCGGGGTCTCTCTTCGAAAGGAGAGACAGATGGAATCCACTTCTCTATGGCTCTGGGCCGGCTTCAACCTCTTCGTCCTGGTGATGCTCGCCATCGACCTCGGCGTCTTCCACCGCCAGGCGCACGCCGTTTCGCTGCGTGAGGCCAGCATCTGGAGCGCGGTCTGGATCGCCCTCGCCCTGGTCTTCAACCTCGGCGTCTGGAAGTTCCTCGGGCCGCAGCCGGGAGTCGAATTCCTCACCGGCTATCTGATCGAGAAGTCGCTCTCGGTCGACAACATCTTCGTCATCGCCCTGCTGTTCGCCTACTTCAAGGTTCCCGACAAGTACCAGCACCGAGTGCTCTTCTGGGGGATCCTCGGAGCGCTGGTGATGCGCGCCGCCTTCATCCTCGCGGGTGCGGCGCTGCTCGAGCGCTTCCACTGGATCATTTATGTCTTCGGCGGATTTCTCGTGCTGACCGGTATCAAGATGGCCTTCGCGCCCGAGCAGGGTCTCGAGCCGGAGAAGAACCCGGTGGTGAGGCTGGTGCGGCGGATCATGCCGGTGACGTCCGACTTTCGCGGTCCGGCCTTCTTCGTCCGCGAGGGCGGGCGGCGGGCAGCGACGCCGCTCTTTCTCGTGCTGGTGATGGTCGAGTTCACCGATCTGGTGTTCGCTGTCGACTCGATCCCGGCGATCTTCGCCGTCACCCGCGACCCGTTCCTGGTCTACACCTCCAACGTCTTCGCCATCCTCGGCCTGCGTTCGCTCTACTTCCTGCTCGCCGGCGTGATGCACAAGTTCCACTACCTGAAACTGGGGCTCGCGGCGATCCTGGTGTTCGTCGGCGTGAAGATGGCGCTGGTCGACTGGCTGAAGGTGCCGGCCGGGATCTCGCTCGGGGTGATCGCGACGATTCTCGGTCTCGCCATCGTCGCCTCGCTGCTCCGGGCGAAATCGGTCACCGCAGCCTGAGGGCGCGGTTCAGAGTCTCTCGATGTCGGACAGCCGTCCGACATCGATGCTGATTCCGCCGTCGGCGTCGGGCGGGTTGTAAAGCGACCGGAAGCGCGCGTTCCAGACGAGCTCCGAAGCCTCGTACGAGGAACGCGCGTGCACGACCTGGTTGAACGTTTCGTCGTTGCCGGAGAGCAGGATGAGGAACTCCGCTTTCGCCGCCGCGAGGTCTTCTGCCGTCTGGCCGTGGAGCGGGCTCGACTCGTCGATGGGATGGACGATCGTCCAGGAGAGCGGAAAGAAGAGGACGCTCTCGCGCTCGAGCTTGAGCGGCAGGAACTCGCGGTCGCCGCCGGACCTGCGCCGCGCCAGCAGGAGGCGCGCGGAGACGTCGGTGAGCTCGTTCTGCCTGGCGTTGGCGATGCGGAATTCGAAGGCGGTGGTCGATCCCGAGGGCGACCGGTAGGGTGCGATCACCGCGCGTTCGCTGAAGAGAATGCGCGCGCGCGGGCGGGCGAAGCGCGCGAACGAGATGCCGGTGCCGAGCGCCACGAGGAGCATCCCGGTCACCGCCTCGAGCACCACCAGGGCGTTCGCGGCGAGCTTGGCTGGCGCGATGCTGCCGTAGCCGATGGTGGCGAAGGTCTGGACGGAGAAGAAGAAGCAGCCGAGAAAGCGGCTGCCGGTGGTCGTCCAGTGGAGGCCCGAGAGGGCGTCGGGGCCGGCGGCGAAGTAGATGCAGGCGAAGACGAAGTTGACGCCGAGGAAGCCGCCGGTCAGCACCAGCAGGAAGCGCGGCCAGCTCATGTTGAGCAGCGAGTGGTAGAGCGACAGCGACTGGAAGAACCCGAGTCCGTCGCGGCGGACGTTGAAGCTGCCGTCGCGGTTGAGCAGGCGCTCGCGGCTCTGCCGCGCGACGACCGAGCCGAAGCCGAGGTCGTTGCGGTCGACCGGCGGGGGCGTCGTGCCGGGTGGCGCGCTGCTGCCCGGGTCGCGGGGCGGTTCGTGGCTTCTCAAGCGGGAGAGTCTAGCGAAGGAGCCTTGGCAGCGCTCGAGGCGTGCGCCGGCGCCGGAGCGCTCGCTCGCCGCAGATAGAGCAGAAGAGCGAGCGGCGACAGCACGGGCAAGAGGACGAACAGCGCGCTGACGCTCGCCGGGGCGGCGAGCTCGACGCCGGCGTTGGCGCTCGCCTGAATGAGGGCGAGGGCCAGCGGCACCCCCCAGCGCTCGGCAAGACTCCGCCACGACGGTTCGCGGCGCAGCGCTCGGCGCTCCCAGTACCGCCGGGCCGCAGCCACCTGTAGGGGCAAGACGAAAAGAAAACCGTGTGCCCAGACGACCGGCAACGCGAGGAGCGCGACGACGGGCGCGGTGTGAACACATTCGACGTCGTCGACCGTGCGCTGTTTCGCCAGCACAAGTGCGACCGCGAGCACCGTGAGCGTGATCGCCGCCGCCGGCAGGTCGATCCCGAAGCCGTCGAAAACACGCCGCAGAGAGAGGTTGCGC
>JAGOCP010000114.1 GCA_017998715.1 Thermoanaerobaculia bacterium
ACGACGCGTCGCACCGCGAGGGCGGGTAGCGCTGCGACGCGCTCGCCGACGCGCACCAGAAGGTACGGGGTGGTGGTCACGCTCCGATCTCCGTCCAGTGGCTCACGTTGACATCGAACTCGATCACTGCGACCGCCTCGCCCGCGGCATTCCGGCGGGCGACGGCGACCATGATGCAGAGCTCGCCGGACATCACCGAGCGCTCCGGCGGTGTGACCACGGCGCGCGAGCTCTCGAGCGCCTTCTTGAACCAGGCGCGATCGGCGAGATTGCGGCGTCGCAGCTCCTGCAGAGCGTCGGCGCTGGCGGCCCGCAGCTCGTGCGCGATCTGGGTCGCGAGGACCTTGCCGCGCACATCGACGATGCAGCCGCACTCGACGAACGGCGCGCCGCCGACGAGCTCGTCGATCAGCTCCTGGGCGTTCCAGGCCGCCGCTCGGCCGCCGTCTAGGTTCTCGGGCAGCCGGCCGGCCCAGTTGTGCACGTGGCTCTTGAGTGAGCGCGCCGAGTCGAGGCGGAAGGTCTGCCCGAGGAGCTCGAGATCGAGCCCGATCGAGTGCAGTCGGCCGGACGTGGCGGACAGCTGCGAGAGATCGCGCGACATGCGCTCGACGACCTGGTGGAGCTCGCGCAGGGTCGACAGCACCTCTTCCGTGGCGGAGGTCTGCTGGCGCGTCACCGACGAGATCTGCCGCGCCGCCTCCGAGCTCTCGCGCAGCGAGGCGCGCAGAATGCCGAGCGCGCCGGTCGCCGCGCGCGCCTCTTCGAGCACTCGCGCGGCCTCCTTGCCGCCCTCCTCGGTGGCGACGACGGTCGAGCGGATCGCGCTCGCGAACTCCTCGATCTGGCTGCGCACCGAGGCCACCGAGTCGCGAACACGTTCGGCGAGAACGCGCACTTCGCCGGCGACGACGGCGAACCGACGGCCGCGGCCGCCTGCCGCCGAGGCCTCGAGCGCGGCGTTGAGCGACAGGAGATGGGTCTCCTGGGCGATGTCGCTGATCAGCTCGAGGACGCGGAAGATCTCTCGCGAGCGCGTTCCAAGGGTGTCGGCGCGGGCCGTGACGTCAGCGATGCGGCGCTCCACGGCGCCTACCCCTTCGACCGCCTCGGCGACCGCCTCCGCTCCCGCCGCTCCTTCGCTCTCCGCCATGAGAACCAGCTGGTTCTGGCGCTCGGCATGCTCCGAGATCTCGGCGGCGGTGCGCGAGAGCTCCTCCATCGCTGCGGTCACCTCGCCAGCGGCGGCGGCCTGCTGAGCCGAGCTCGCCGCGAGCACTGTCGAGCCGTGGTCGACGCCCTCGGCCGCCCCGGCCACCGAGTGCGAGCTGGCCTGGAGCTGTTCGACGCGCGAGGCCAGGCCGGCAACCGCGCGGCCCACGCCAGAGGCGAGGTCGACGTCGAGGGTGCGGGCGAGCTCGGCGGTGCGGACCAGGTCGCCGGCGCCGAGTTGGCGAAAGACGGCGACGAGCCGGGAGCGCAGACCGGACCGCGGATCGCTCGTCCGGAAGGTGAGCTCGTAGGCGAGAAAGAGGGCGGCGCCGGCGCTGGCGGCGAGGTGGAAGAGGGTCAGCAGCATCGACCCGCGCGTCCCGCTAGCGGCGCCGGTGAGCAGCCAGCCGCCCGCGGCCCAGGCGCCGCCGAACAGCAACGCCGAGGCGACGAGCGATCCGGACTCGGTCCGCCTGCCGGCCACCGGGCTCATGCGACCCTTCGACGGGTCGTGGTCGATCCGCTGCGCGAGTGCACGGTCGAGGCTCCTTCGAAGATCCTGCATCGTCGCCCAGAACGCGCGCCGATGCAAGGCCGACGAGCGCTCGTCGCCCCTTGCCGCACCGCGATCGGCGGCGCTCACCACTGCCCGAAGGTGTTGTTGAAAGCCCGCCACCCTTCGTCTACACTGGCCCGGCCCGTGAAACCCAAGAAGATCCTCGTCGTCGACGACTCCGATCTCATGCATCGCATGTACGGGGTGATGCTGCGCGGCGGCGAGCTCCTCGGTGCGCGCGACGGCGAGGAGGCGCTTGCGACCCTCGCCGCCGATCCCGCGATCGATCTCGTCCTGCTCGACATCAACATGCCGAAGATGAACGGTTTCGAGGTCCTGCGCGAGCTCGGTGTGCGCGGGCTGCTGCCCGCGCTGCGGGTCATCGTGGTGACGACCGAAGGGCGCGACGCGGACGCGCAGCGCGGCCTCGCGGCAGGCGCCGCTGCCTACTTGACCAAGCCGTTCCGGGCCGAAGAGGTGCGCGCCGCGATCGCCGCGCTGGCGGAGCCGGCATGACGCCGGACCCGGCCTCCGTCGCGCACGAGCAGCTCGTCGACCAACTGCGCGACGCTCTGGGCCGGGCGAGCGAGCTGGTCGCACGGTTGTCCACGACCCTCGCCTCCGCAGCGCGCGGCGAGGCCGAAGACGAGATCTTCGAGCCGGCGCCGGCCGCCCATCCGCTCGAGCGCGAGCTCGACGAAGTCCGCCTCGACATGCAGGAGATCTCGGTGCGACTGGTCGATACCGAGCACCAGCTCGATCGGCTGATGAGTCTCTACGTCGCGACCTACCAGCTGCACGCTTTTCTCGATCCGCGGCAGGTGTCGAGCGCGATCGCCGACATCGCGGTGAATCTCCTCGGCGCCGAGCGTTTCGCCCTGCTGCTGCTCAAGGACGACGGCCACGACTTCGAGCTCGCCTTCTCGCAGGGGACTTCGACCGACGGCACGCCGGGATTCGCCGGCGCGACCTACACCGGCGGCGATTCGCTCACCGACGCCGCGCTGGCGGAGGGCGCGCTCAAGCTCGGCCCGACGGCGACTTCGACCACCGTCGCCGCGGTGCCGCTCAAGATCCAGGACCAGATCGTCGGCGCGCTGGTCGTGCTCAAGCTCTTCGACCACAAGCCGGTGCTGCGGCCCGACGATCGCGACCTGCTGGACCTGCTTTCGGCACACGCCGCCTCGGCGCTCTTCGCCGCCCGGCTCTTCGCCGCCAAGGACCGCAAGCTGCGCACGCTCGAGAGCCTGGTACGGCTGGCTCGCCGCGACGAGTAGGTCCGCCCCCGAAATCCTCTCCGGGCCGGCGCCTGGCCCGCGATAGAGTTTGCCGCCATGTTCCTGCGCAAGCTTTTCCGGCTGCTGCTGTTGCTTCTCCTCGTCGTGACGGCGATTCTCGCCGGTGGCTTCTATTGGCTCAAGTCGCGCGGGCTGCCGCAGCGGCAGGGCTCCGCGATGCTCTCCGGCCTCGCGGCGCCGGTCGACGTACGCTGGGACAGCTGGGCGATGCCCTACGTCCGGGCGGGCTCGGCGGTAGACGCGACCGCGGCGCTCGGCTGGCTGCACGCCAACGACCGGCTCTTCCAGATGGAGATTTCGCGGCGCGCGGCCGCGGGGCGCCTCTCCGAGCTCTTCGGCGAGCGCGCGCTCGGCTTCGACAAGAAGGTGCGCCGCCTGCGCATCTACGCCGCCGCCGAGAAGCTGGTGGCTTCCGCCTCGCCGGAGAGTCGCGAGCTCCTCGCCGCCTACGCTCGCGGAGTGAATGGCTGGATCGAGCAGCACCGGGGGGATCTGCCGCCGGAGTTTCGTCTCCTTCAGACGACGCCCGAGGCCTGGCGGCCGGCCGATTCGATGGGCATCGTCTTCCTGATGGCGCGCCAGCTGTCGGCCATCTTCGAACCCAACGAAGAGGAGCTGCTGGGATTCCTGCGCGAGTTCGGCCCCGACCGTGCGCGCGAGCTCGCCGGCACACCCCAGGCGCAGGTCGCCGACGACGTGAAACGGCTTGCTGACGAAACCCCTGCCGCCGGCGAGCCGGCGGCGGCCAATCCGGAAGGCTCGGGGCTCGGCAGCAACAACTGGGCGGTCGCGCCTGGCCGCACCGCGACGCACTCCGCGCTGGTCGCCAACGACCCGCATCTCGGCCTGGGGATCCCGGGGGTCTGGTTCCAGGCGTCGTTGCGCGCACCGGACTACGAAGTATCCGGGATGACGATTCCCGGCGTGCCCGGCGTGGTTCTCGGACGCAGCGCCAATCTCGCCTGGGCGATGACCAACCTGTACGTCGACGACGTCGACCTCTTCGTCGAGCGGCTCGACGTCACCGGAACGAAGGTGCTGCGCGGCGAGGAGTACGTGCCGATCGCGGTGGAGAGTGCGACGATCCGCCTCGACGACGGCGAGGAGGTCGCCTTCGACATTCGCTCGACCGACCGCGGGCCGCTGCTCGAGCCCGATCCGGTGCACGGCCTGCCGGCGCGCAGCGTCGCCTGGTCGGGCTACGAGCCGGCCGACCAGCTGCTCGCGCTGATGAATCTCGCGCGCGCGAAATCGATCGCCGAAGTCCAGGTGGCGGTGGCGCCCTACTCTTTTCCGCCGCAGAACCTGGTGGTCGGCGACCGAGACGGTCACATCCTGTGGACGCCGATCGGGCGCGCGCCGAACCGCTTCGGCTGGGACGGCCGTTTCCCGGCGCCGGGCTGGAAGAGCGAGTACGGGTGGGCGGGACTCGTGCCGGCCGCCGACAACCCGGCGCTCGTCGATCCGACGGACGAAGCGATCGTCACCGCCAACAGTTTCCTGCCCGTGCCGCTGCCGGCCTGGTTCCAGGGCGAGTTCGACACTCCCTACCGCGCTGACCGTATCCGCGATCGCCTGGCGACGAAGCGCGACTGGACGCCGGCCGAGCTCGCCCTCCTGCAGACCGACGCCACCTCGCTGTGGGCGAAGTGGCTGGTGCCGAAGCTCGCCGGCGACCACGCTGGCGACGCCGCGCGTGCCTGGGTGGCGCTCCAGGGCTGGGACGGCGAGATGGGGGAGCGCGGCGCACCGGCGCTTTTCGCGCTGGTGGAGCGCCACCTGCAGCGGGCGGTCTTCGAGGACGAGGCGAAGCAGGCGAACCTGGCGCGATTCGGCACCCGCTGGCGTCTCGTACGGCTCTTCGACGGCGAGATGTCGAGCGACTGGTTCGACGACGTTGCGACGCCGGCGAAAGAGAGCCGTGCGGCCACCGTCGAGACGGCGCTCGCCGCTGCCTGGCAGGAGGGCTCGCGGCGATGGGGCCCGGATGTGGCGGCGTGGCCGTACGCCGGGATCCACAACCTGAAGCTCGACCATACGCTCGGCACGGCGCCACTCGTCGGCCGCCTCTTCAACCGCGGACCGTTCCCGCTCGGCGGTTCCGCGACGACGGTGATGGCCTTCGGCGGACCGTGGAAGGACGGCGAGCTCGATGTCGAATACGGCGCGTCGATGCGCCTGGTCAACGACCTCGGCGACCCCGACCGCGGGATCTCGATCCTGCCCGGCGGTCAGGCGGGCCACCCCTGGGACCCGCACTACGCCGACCAGCTGCCGCTCTACCTGCGACACGAAACCCGCCCCGTCCCCTGGACGGACGGTGCGATCGATCAGGCGACCGTTACCCGACTGCAGCTCGTTCCGGGGGCCGAATGAAAGACATGAAGCAGCTGCGAACCCTGACGATGTCGTCGGCCGGAAGGCGCCGGGCGGGGGCCGCCGCGCTGTTGCTCTGCGCGACCTGGGCTTGGGCCTCAGCTGTCCGCGGTGCCGAGGGCGCGAGCGCTCCGGCTCCGGCCAAGGGGCACCTCGTGCTCAACGGCGGAGGCGGGGAGTCGGATCCGTTCTGGCCGACGATCTTCAGGCTCGCCGGGGGAAAGGATGCGGCGATCGTCATCCTGCCGACCGCCTCCGAGCGCGCCGAGACCGGGCAGGAGTACGTCGATGAGCTCAAGGCAATGGGCGCCACGGGGATGCAGGCGATCGAGCTGCGCCGGCGCGAGGACGCCGCGAAGCCGGAGTTCCTCGCCGCCATCGCGGCGGCGAAGGTGATCTTCTTCACCGGCGGCGACCAGGCGAAGATCACCGCCGCGATCCTGGGGACGCCAGCCGAGGCAGCGATCCGCAAGGTTTACGAGGACGGCGGCATCCTCTCCGGAAGCTCCGCGGGGCTCGCCTGCATGAGCCGCGTGATGCTCACCGGCGAAGGCGACTTCACGGTAGTGCGCGGCGGCAACGTCGAGGTCAAGGAAGGCCTGGGCTACGTCACCGAGGCGATCCTCGACCAGCACTTCGTCGCCCGGCAGCGCCAGAACCGCCTGATCTCGGTGGTGCTCGAGCACCCGGAGCTCCCCGGCATCGGCGTCGACGAGCGCACCTCGATCTGGATCCGTCCCGACCGCACCTTCGACGTGATGGGCGAGGGCTGGGTGATGATCTTCGACGCTCGGGCGTCGGTCGTCCGCACGGACGGCGCAGCGGCCAAGCCGAAGCTCGCCACCGATGAGCTGGTCACCCGCATCCTCGTCTCCGGCGACCGTTTCGACCTCAAGTCCGGGTCCCTTCTGCCCAGGAACTGACCGCGGCAGCAGGAACGTCCGGGCGCCCTTGGGCTAGACTCGCCGGAACCGAAAAAGGGGGAGTTCGTCCATGAAGCTCGCTCACAAGCTCGTATTCGCGCTGTTGGTCGCGACATCGGTCGGCATCACGCCGGCTGCAAACGCCGGCGGCCCGCCGTTCGCAGCCTCCCTCGCCGAGGGCAAGAAGCTGCCCCTGCCCTATGGCATCGGCATCACGCTCTACGACCAGGTTCAGGACTACAGCCTCGACAGCCTGACACTGGGGATCCCCGGCTTCGACAATGTGCCGCTCGACCGCTTCGCGATCGACAACCGGATCACCGACTACAACGTGCAGATGGACGTCTGGCTCTTTCCGTTCCTCAACGTCTTCGGACTGATCGGTACGATCGACGGCAGCACCGAGGTCGACTTCAGCGATGTGCCGCTGCCATTTCCACTCGGCAAGGTGGCCATCGACTACGACGGCACGGTCTACGGCGGCGGCGTGACCCTCGCTGCGGGTGGAGATGTGTGGTTCACCTCGCTCACCGGGGTGGCGACGAAGAGCGATCTGTCGGGCGACTTCGACTCGAGCGCCAACTCGCTGGTGGTGATGCCCCGTCTGGGAGTGCACAACGACCGCGGCTCCATCTGGGTCGGCGCGATGTACCTCGACACCGAGGAGAAGCACAGCGGAACGATCACTTTGCCTTTCCTCGGACCGGTGCCGTTCGCCGTCGACCTGACACAGAAGAACCGCTGGAACGCGCTGGTGGGCCTGCACGCCAACGTGGCGGAGCACTGGACGGTCGAGGTCGAAGGCGGGTTCGGCGCGCGCAGCAGCGCCTCCATCACGGCCGGCTGGAGGTTCTGATCGCGCAGACGCGTCGGGCCTCGGAGCTCGCCCTGGCGGCGCTGGTCCTCAGCGGACTCGCCGCCGCGGCGGCGGGTTACGAGACCGACCAGTACTCGAATCGACTGCAGCCGATCGCCGACGCGCAGCCGACTCTCGAGCGCGTCGTCAACGAGGCGCTCGGCCATGTCGCTGCCGGATGGCGTGGCGGCGCGGACCGCTACGCCTTCACGCTGGCGATCTTCAACGAGCTCGGCGGGCTCTATTGGGTCGACCGGATCGAGCGCCTGGCGATCGAGTCGCCGGAGATCGAGCGCCTGCCGCAGTTCCGCCACGACAGCATCTACAACGGCCTGCCGTTCACTTCGCGGCGGGTCAACTACATCTTCGGCGTCGGCCGCACCATCAAGCTGGCGGGGGTCCTCACCGGCAGCGACAAGCTCGGGCACTTCTTCTCGCAGGGCAAGAAGTACTACATGTCACGCCTCGCCGGCTGGCGGGAGGAGCACATTTTCGGGCGCGGCACGTTCAACGAACGCTGGCTTTTCGGCCAGCTGACCACGAGCGTGTATTCGAACGCCGATCTGGTGGCGAACTACGAGGGCTACCTCTTCTACCGCAGCCTCTTCGAGGACGGGATCGTCGCCGGCAAGTCCGCCATTGTGCGCTTCGCCGGCGACCGCGCGGTGATCGAGCGCCCTTTCTCGTGGAGCGACCACGTCAACGACTACTGGGACGAGGCGCTCAACCCATCCCACATGAGTCCGGCCATGGCGAAGTCGATCCAGCAGGCGATTCTCGGTGTCTGCCCTGACTACGAGCGCGCTCCCGAGGTGTTCCGGGTGCGCAACGAAGCGGCGCTCGAAACACGCTACGCCGGCATCGGACTCAAGCCGGCGCCCGAGAACAGCGTCCCCTTCGTCTGCAGCGCCGCGGCGGCAGCGAGCGCCAGCCGGTAGGGCCGACGCCGCCGCGTGCGCGCCTGAGCAACCCGCCGGCGCGGCTTACCAGCGCGCCTTGCGGGTGCGCTTGAACGAGGGAGCGGCGCCGGCGCGTTCGACGTAGGGCTCGACGCCGGGCGTGGTGCATCGGGGCAGCGGTTGGGAGATCGCCGCCTCGATGTCGCGGACCTTCTCCTTGTCGATCCAGCTGGCGATCGAGGACACCAAGCCGGTGGCGTTGCCGCGCGCCGTACGCCCGGCGCGGTGGACATAGTCTTCGACGGTTTCCGGCAGGTCGTAGTTGATGATGTGCTGGATCCCGGGGACGTCGAGACCGCGCGAGGCGATGTCGGTCGCGATCATGATCCGGTGCTGGCCTTCGCGGAAGCCGTCGAGCGATGCGATGCGCTCCTTCTGCGACAGGTCCGAGTGGATGCGATCGACCGGGTGACCCTCGCGCAGGAGCGCGCGATAGAGCCATTCGGCGTCCGTCCGCCGGCGCACGAAGACCAACGTCGAGCCGAGCTCCTGGTTGAGCAGCGACAGGATGCACGGTTTCTTGTTGTCCGGATCGACCAGGTAGAGGCGGTGCGAGATGCCCGAGGCGGCGCGCCCCGGCGGAATGATGTCGATTCGCAGCGGATCCTTGAGAAAGCGTTGCGCCAGCCGTTCGATCGGCGGCGGCATGGTGGCGGAGAACATCAACGTGTGGCGGACCTTGGGCAGGTAGGCCAGGATGGCGTTGATCTGCGGCATGAAGCCCATGTCGAACATGTGGTCGGCTTCGTCGAGCACCAACTCCTCGACTTTGTCGAGCTTCACGGTGCGGCGCTCGAGGTGATCGAGGAGCCGCCCTGGAGTGGCCACGACGATGCACGGCTTCTTGGCCAACTCGTCCATCTGGTGCTTGATGTTCAGGCCGCCGATGAGCGACACGGTGCGCAGCCGGTGGCTGGCGCCGAAGTAATCGAGAAAGGCCTTCGTCTGCAGCGTGATCTCGCGCGTCGGCGAGAGGATGAGTCCGCGAATGCCGCCGCCGGGCTGAATGCGCTGGGCGAGGGGGATGGCGAAGGCGGCGGTCTTGCCGGAGCCGGTTTCGGCGAGGCCGAGAATGTCGCGTCCGCCGATCGCCTCGGCGATGACGGCAGCCTGGATCGGCGTCGGATGGGTCCACCCGAGCTCGCGCACGGCGAGCCGCAGCTCGGCCGTCATGCCCAGATCATCGAAGGTGCGGGAGGTCTCTGGAACGGGGTGTTGCGGTAGGAGGGCTTCTTGCATTCCCGCCCATTCTATTCTGCTTCTGGAAAGAGCTCCGTCTGGGGGGTCTCGGGGGCCTCGTCGAGGAAGTTCGAGACGCCGACGCCGGCGAGGCGGAAGCGGGTCGACTCGCGTTCGCCGAATTGGTCGAGGAGCGCGACGGCGATGCCGGCGAGCTCGCGGGAATCGGCGGGCGGGACCTCCGGCGTGCGGCGACGCGACAGCGAGCGGAAGTCGCCGGTCTTGAGTTTCACCGTGACCGTCCGTCCGCGGCGCCCGCGCCGCTGGGCAGCCTCCCAGACCTTGAGGGCGAGTCGTTCGATCGAGGAGGCGAGCGTCTCGAGCGGCAGGTCCTGCTCGAAGGTGGTCTCCGAGGAGATCGACTTCACCGGCCGTTCGCTGACCACCGGGTGGTCGTCGATGCCCTGGGCGAGCTCGTGCAGGCGGCGGCCGAACTTGCCGAAGCGCAACTCGAGGTCGACCAGCGACCGGCAGCGCAGGTCGCCGACGGTGGAGATGCCCATCGCGGAGAGCGCTTCGCCGGTGGTCTTGCCGACACCGGGGAGCTTGCCCACGGGCAGCGGGGCGAGAAACGCCTCGACCTCGTGCGGCCGGATGACGAAGAGTCCGTCGGGCTTCTTCCAGTCGGAGGCGATCTTGGCGAGGAACTTGTTCGGCGCGACGCCGGCCGAGGCGGTGAGCGCGGTCTCCTCGAGGATCTCGCGCCGGATGACGCGCGCCGTCTCGGTGGCGGTCGCGAGACCGGTCAGCTCCTCGGTGACATCGAGGTAGGCCTCGTCGAGCGACAGCGGCTCGACGAGGGTGGTGTGGCGGAGGAAGATCGCCCTCACCCGGCGCGAGACCTCGCGGTAGCGGGTGAAGTCGGGGGGCACGAAAACCGCCTGCGGACACTGTCGCTGAGCAGTGACCGCAGCCATCGCCGAGCGCACGCCGAACCGTCGCGCCTCGTAGGAGGCGGCACAGACCACCGACCGCGGTCCGGTCCAGGCGACCACGACCGGCTTTCCCCGGAGCTCCGGCCGGTCGCGCTGCTCGACCGAAGCGTAAAAGGCGTCCATGTCGACGTGGACGATCTTCCTCATCGAAGCGCAAATCTAGCGTAAATCAGCGCTGGGGACACACATTTGGGACACACATTGGGGACAGACAAACGGGACGCACAAAAGGGACGCATGCGAGTGACTGTCCCGATTGTGTGTCCCCAATGTGTGTCCCCGCCTACTCGCGCTGGGGCTTGGCCATTACGGTCGTGGATCGCTCCAGGGTAACCTCGCCCGGCGGCTGGCCGCGGCGCTTCGAGACGTCGGCGCCGCGGGCCATGTGGACGGCGACGCGGCCGGCATTCCTCGCCTTGGAGTAGCCGGCGGCGAGGGCGGCGG
>JAGOCP010000115.1 GCA_017998715.1 Thermoanaerobaculia bacterium
GACGAACTGGCGGTCGGCGCTCCGGGCGCGACTGTCGCCGCGCTCGAAGACGCCGGCATGGTCGTCATCCTGAGCTGGACGGGCGTCGTGCAGGGTCTGATCGAGGTCGCTTCGCTGCATCAGGGACTGGTGCTCGTTCCCGAAGACGCGGAGTCGTTCGACGCTTTCGGCTCCGACCTCGCGGTGGGCGACTTCAATCACGACAGTTTCGACGACCTCGCGGTCGGAGTCCCGCGCGAGGATGTCGGTGCCACCGGAAGCGATCACGGCCTCGTCAACATCTTCTATGGCTTCGCCAACGGCCTGTCGGACTTCGGCAGTCAGACCTTCTCGCAGAACTCGAATCTGATGCTGGGTCAATCGGCCACGGGCGACCTCTTCGGCTGGTCGCTGGCGGTCGGCGACTTCGACGGCGACGACTATGACGATCTCGCCATCGGCATTCCGGGAGAGATTGCCGGGGCGATCGCCGACGCCGGCGGGGTCGCGGTGCTCTATGGCAGCGGCAACACCGGTCTCGCCGCCGGCACCAATCAGCTGTGGACCGAAGAGTCGCCCGGGATCTCAGGAAACGCGGCGAGCGGCGAGGATTTCGGCTGGGACTTAGCCGCCGGCGACTTCAACGGCGATGGACGCGACGACCTCGCCATCGGCGCCCCCGGGGACAATCCCCAGGGGGTCGCTGCGGCCGGCGCCGTCTACGCCCTCGACGGTGATGCCGCCGGGCTCACCGCTACCGGCAGCGAGTTCCTCTACGCAGCGAATCTCGGCGAGCCGGCAAGCCTCCCGGGCGATCGCTACGGCTCGTCGCTCGTCGCGGGATCCTTCGACGGCGGCCCCTTCAGCGATCTGGCCATCGGCTCTCCCTATGCTCCGGCCTCCGCAACTTCCCAGGCCGGTCGGGTCGACTTCGTCCTCGGCGGCGACTTCGGTCTCGCCGGTGGAGGCGGAGCTCGCTTTCAGGCCACCGGCCTCGCCAGCGGCCCGGCGCAGGCGAACGACCACTTCGGCTGGGCTCTCGCGGCCGGGCGGATCGACGGCGACGGCGACGACGAGCTGATCATTGGCATTCCCGGCCGGCTGCACGCGCAGACCAACCAGCCCGCCGGCCTGGTGCAGGTGCTGCTGGGGAAAAGCCTGATCTTCGGTCACGCCTTCGATGCGGGGAACTCCAACGGCTGGAGCGTCGTCGCCCCTTAGCGCCCGCCGGCGGCCTGGCGCTGCAGACGCTCGGCCTCGCGCACTTCCGGATGCTCCGGGCCGCGCTTCGCGGCGAGCACCGGGAGAGCGGCGGCAAGGTCGGCCCGCGCCCGCGCGAGTTGGCCCTCGGCGAGCGCCAGCCGGCCGCTCTCGAGCAGCGACTGTCCGCGCAGCAGGTCGCCCGGCGAGACGCGGGCGAAGATGTCCAGGCCTTCGTCGAGCCGGCGTCGCGCTTCGTCGCGATCCCCCGGGGCGCCGCGCGCGAGCAGGGCGCGGGCGAGCAGGAGGTCGCCGCCGGCCACTTCGCGATGGTCGCGAGTGCCGAAGAGCTCCTCTTCGAGCGCTCGCACTCGCTGGAGGGTCGCCACGGCCGCCCGCGCCTCACCGGCGGCCGTCTGGGCCTCGCCGAGCTGTTTGAGAGGCAGGCGAAGCTCGTAGCTCCTCGGGCCGCCGAGCCGCTCGATGGCCGCCACCGCCGCGGCGAGCTCGGCGAGCGCTTCGCCGGTGCGACCGAGCCGCAGATGCGCCCAGCCGACGTTGGCGAGCGCCCGATGACGCTGCAGGTCGTCTTCGCCGACGGTGCGGCTGTAAGTCTCGGCAGCGGCGGCGAAAAGCTCCGCCGCATCGGCGTAGCGTTCGCGGCCGGCGGCGACGAGGCCGCGGTAGCGCAGACAGTGGGCGGCCTCGAAGCGCTCTGGACCGAAAATGGCGAGCGCCTCCGCGAACGCCGCCTCGGCCTCGGCGTAGCGCTGCGTTCCGAGCTCGAGAATGCCGAACGAGAACAGGGTCTCGGCCAGGCGCTCGTGGCGCGGCCCGAGAGCGGCGCGCTCGATGGCGATGGCGCGCGCGAAGAGCGGTCGCGCCTCGTCGGCGCGCGACATCCGGTCGACGAGCGCCGCGAGGTCGGCGAGCGCCGAGGCGACGCGCGGGTGCGCCGGGCCCAGCCGGCGCTCGAGCTGAGACACCGCCTCGCGGTAAGCCGCTTCGGCTTCGACATAGCGTTGCGCCTGCTCGAGCGCGACCCCGAGCTCGCCCAGGGTCGCCGCGCTCTCTTCGTGTTCGGCGCCGAAGTGCGCGCGCTGCACGGCAAGCGAATGCTGCAGCAGCTCGATCGCCCGGCCCTCATCGCCGCTGTCGTGCAGCGTCGCGGCGAGCACGCGCTCCGCCTGGGCGACCTCGACGCTGTCGCGACCGAACCGGTCGTGCAGCCGGGGGAGCGCTGCCTGGCACAGCGAGCGCGCAAGAACGAGATCGCCGCCGCCGCGCGCCGCTCGCGCCAGCACGACCTCACCGAGCGCGACCTCGCCGTCGTCGGCAGGGCGCAGCTCGCGCCGCACCTCGAGCGCGCGGCGTGCGTGCGCCAGCGCCGCTCCCGAGAACCCCAGATTCGTCTCGATGCGGGCGATCGCTTCGAGCAGGTCGGCGCGCACTTCCGGCTCGTCGGCGAGCTCGCGCTCGATCCGCGCCGCGCCGTTGGCGAGCAGCTCGCTCGCCCGCGGATCCTCGCCCGGCGCGAGATCCGGGTCGGACTGGCGAAAGACCGAGATCAGGAACGACTGCACGCGCTCGGCGCGCACCGAGGCGGCATCGGCACGGCGGGCTTCGAGACGCGCGGCGTGGGCTTGCGAGAGCGCCACGACCAGGCCGGCGACGAGCGCTGCCAGCCCGAGGGCACTGGCAGCGAAGGCCAGCCGATGCCGGCGGACCAGCTTGCCGAAGCGGTAGCCGAGCTCGTCCGGGCGCGCCAGGATCGGGTGACCGGCGAGGAGGCGACGCAGGTCTTCGGCGAGCGCGGCGGCCGAAGGGTAGCGCCGCGCCGGCTCGCGATGCAGCGCGGTGAGCACGATCAGATCGAGGTCGCCCGACAACCCGCTATCGCGCGCGACACCGCCCGGCGGCGGCTCGCGCCCGTCCGCAACCCGGCGCAGCGCCAGGCTGGGGCGCTCGATCGTCTCCTGCGGCAGGTCGCCGGCGATCGCCGCCAGCGAGCGGCCGCTGCGCCGATGCGGCAACGTGCCGACGACGAGCTCGTAGAGCAGCAGGCCGAGCGCGTAGACGTCGCTCGCCACCGTCACCGGCTCACCGAGGATCTGCTCCGGTGAGGCGTAAGCGGGGGTGAGGGCGCGCCCTTCGAGGTGAGTCATCGTCGCCGCGTCGCCCGGCTCCGGCGCGAGGAGCTTGGCGATGCCGAAGTCGAGCAGCTTCACCGTTCCGTCTGCGGTCACCAGGATGTTCGCCGGCTTGAGGTCGCGGTGCACGATCAGGCGGCGGTGGGCGCTATCGACCGCGTCGCAGACCGTACAGACGAGCTTCAGGCGCTCCGTGAGCGCCAGGGAGCGCTCGATGCAGTAGGCGGTGACGGCGATACCGTCGACCCATTCGAGGACGAAGTAGGGCCGCCCGTCCGGCGCCGATCCGCCGTCGAGCAGCCGCGCGATGTTCGGATGATCGAGGTGCGCGAGGATCTCGCGCTCGCGCAGGAAGCGCCCGAGGATCGCCCGCGAGCGCCCTTCAGGTTGCACGAGCTTGAGCGCGACGCGCTGCGAATAGGCGCCGTCGGCACGCTCCGCCAGGTACACCTCCCCCATGCCGCCGCGACCCAGGAGACGCAAGAGCCGCCAGGGACCGAGCAGCGTGCCAGCAGGGAGCTCGGCCGGATCGGGGCTGTCCCGCTCGACGCCCAGCGCCGCCACGGCAGGGGTGGCGAGAAAGCCGGCGGCGGGCGCGTCGGCCGCGAGCAGCGCGGCCAGCCGCCCGGCGAGATCCGGCGCGCTCAGCGAGAGTTGCGCCAGGCGAGCCTGCTGCTCGTCGGTGGGCAGCTCGACGAGCTCGTCGAACAGCGCTTCCCAGTCGGCCCCACCCGCCTCAGGCGGTCCGCTCATGCGTTCCCGGCCCCTTCGAGCCGCGTCCAGAGAAAGGCCCGCGCCCGCCGCCAGTCGCGTCGCAGGGTGCGATCGGTGACGCCGAGGAGCGCGGCGATCTCGTCGAGCTCCAGGCCGCCGAAGAAGCGCAGGTCGACGAGCTCGGCGAGGCGCGGGCTCTCTTGCTCGAGCTCCTTGAGCGCCGCATCGAGCGCCAGCAGGTCGACCGGATCGGCGCCCACCGCCGCCTTCGGCTCGAAGCCCTCGGGCCAGGAGATTCGCAGCTCGCCGCCGCGCTTCAATGCCTGGCGCCGCCGCACCATGTCGATCAGGACATTGCGCATCACTCGCGCGGCGAGGTTGAGGAGGCCCGCGCGGCTGTCCGCCGCGAGATGCCCCGGCGGCGCGAGGCGAAGGTAGGCCTCGTGCACCAGTGTCGTGGTGTCGAGGAAGTTCTCGCGCCGCCCGCGCCCGAGCTGGGCGCGCGCGAGCCGCTTGAGCTCGGCATAGAGCAGGGCGAAAAGAGCGTCGCCGGCGGCGGCGTCGCCGCGCCGCGAAGCCTCGAGCAGCGTCGTGACGTCGGGAGCAGACATCGGTCAGGAGGAGGAGGAAGCCTCGCCCCGGCTGCGGATCTCGAGCTCGACCTTCACCGTCACGCGGCTGCCGGCCGGGATATCCCGGGTCACCAGCGCATGGGCGCCGACGAACACGTCATCGCCGACCTCGACCGGTCCGATGAGGCTCGCCTGGGCGCCGACGGTGACGCGGTCGCCCAGCTTCGGCATGTCACCGATGCGCGAGAGCGTCGGCGCGCCGAGGGTGACACCGTGCATCAGCAGGCAGCTGGAACCGATCTCGACGGCGTTGCCGATCACGATGCCCGTGCCGTGGGCGATGCGCAGACCGGGGCCGATCTTCGCCGCCGGCGCGATGTCGACGCCGGTCAGGAAGTGGTTGTAGCGCGCGATCGCCGGACCCAGGACCGGCACTCCATGCGCCTTGAACCAGTGCGCCAGGCGATGCAGCACCACCGCCTGGTAGCCGTTCTCGAACAGCAGCGACTCGAGGACGTACCAGGGGGCCGGCTTGCTCTTGATCTCGCGCAGGCGCCGCGTATCGGCGCGAAGGTTGTCCCACATGACGGAAAGATGCGTTAGGGTACCCCAAGGGAGGGCGCATGCGCGAGATCTGGGGGCTCGTTCCCGCCGCCGGCAAGGCGACTCGGCTCGAACGCGACGCCAGCGGGCACCGCAGGAAGGGCCCGAGCAAGGAGATCCTCCCGCTTCTGCCCGCATCGCCACCGGGGAGCGCCGCGGAACCCGTGCCGGCACGCATCGCCTGCCAGGACCTGCTCGACAACTTCCGCCTGGCCGGCGTCGGGCGCGCCTTGTTCATGCTGCGCCAGGGCAAGTGGGATATCCCGAAACGGCTCGGCGACGGCAGCGAGTTCGGCGTCGATCTCGCCTACCGCGTCCTCGAACCGGCGGCGTCCTCCCGCGGCGTCCCGTTCACTCTCGCCGCCGCGGCCCCCTTTCTCGGCGACCGCATGGTGGCCTTGGGATTTCCCGACCTCCAGGTGCAGCCGCGCGACCTCCTCGCCCGCCTCGTGCGCCATCGCGAGCAACATCAGAGCGACCTCGCTCTCGCGCTGGTCAAGTGCGATCGGCCGCAGAGCGCCGACCTCGTCGACCTCTCGCCGCGCGGCACGGTGCGGCGGTTCGAGATCAAGCCGGAATCGACGACACTCAAATGGACGTGGGCGTTCGCGCTCTGGACGCCGCGCTTCACCCGCTATCTCGTCCAGTGGACCGAGACGTTCAACGCGCGCTCGCTGCGCCTCGGCCGCGAGCCGCACGCCGCCGACGTCTTCATCGGCGCGCTCTCCGCCGGGTTCGAGATCGACGCCCTGCCCGAGCCATCGGGGCGGGTGCTCGACATCGGCACCCTCGAGACACTCGCGGCCGCGGCCGCCTTTCACTCGAGCTCGTAGACCTCGCCCTCGACGGGCACTTCGACCGGCAGACCGGCTCGCGCGGACATCGCCCCGGCCATCTGCGCGAGCTCGGCGGCGCTGCGCCGTGGATGGTGGTGGACGATCCAGAGCTTGCCGACACCGGCGCTGCGCGCGAGATCGGCGACCGCGCCGGCGTGCGAGTGCCCGGAGGCCGAGGGGTCGCTCGTCGCGGCCTCCTCCTCCGTCAACCAGACCTCGTGCAGCAGGAGCTTCACGCCGCGCACGAAGTCGGCTGTCGCCGCGTCGATGACGGTATCGGTGACATAGGCGAGCGCGTCGCCGATGCGCACGCCGACCGAACCGCCCGGGTGCTTCTGCCGCCGCAGTGCCAGGTGCAGACCACCGATCGCGAGCTCCGGGCGGGAGTACGGCACGATCTCGACCGGCATCGGCCAGCGTTCGACCGGCAGCGGGAAGAGCGGCGGCGAGAGCAGCTGTGCGATCCCCTCGGGACCGCCGACGGTGAGCGGCGGCGCCGGCGCGTGGATGCGGATCGGCCGGTCCGCAGCGAGACCGAGGAGATACGACAGGCCGACGACGTGGTCGAGATGGTAGTGGGAGAGGAGAACGTCGAGACGCCGATCGGCGGGAAGCAGGCGCGCGATCTGCGGCTCGAGCAGCCGGGCGACGCCCGACCCGGCGTCGAGCAGCAGCGTCTCCGTGCCGGTCGCGAGCAGGAACGACATCGTCTGCCGGCCGGCGGCAGGCAGGTAGCCGGCCGTGCCCAGTGCCGCGAGCTTCACCGGGTGACCGGTTGCGCCGCTTCCGTCCAGCGCAGCTCGGAGGAGAGCGTCCCGGCGTCGAGCAGCTGGCGGATGTGCGCCAGCCGCTTGTAGCGCGGGCCATCGAACTCAGGTCTGGTCAGGCCGGCGGCGAGATAGGCCTCGTAGATTTCGCGCGCGCCGCTCCTGGCGTTCCACTTCAAGCGGAACTCGGGGAAGGCGTGGGCGAACTTGTCGCAGCTCACGCGATAGTTGCGCGCGTCGGGACCAGCCCCCTGCGCGAAGGTGACCTCGCAGCCGGGAATCGTCTCGCCGACGATCTCGGCGAGCTCGCGGATGCGGTAGTTCTCCGCCGAGGCGCCGATGTTGAAGGCCTGCGCGTGGACCTTCTCGCGCGGCGCGTCGAGCAGCACGAGAAAGGCGCGACAGATGTCTTCGACGTGCACGATCGGCCGCCAGGGGGTGCCGTCGCTCTGCAGCACGATCTTCCCCGTCGTCACCGCCCAGGCGGTCAGATTGTTGAGCACCAGGTCGACGCGCAGGCGCGGCGAGATGCCGTAGGCGGTGGCGTTCCGCAGGAAGACCGGCGTGAACCGGTCGTCGGCGAGACGCGTCAGCTCCTCTTCGAGCTTCACCTTGGAAACCGCGTAGGGCGTGAGCGGGGCGAGCGTCGCCTGCTCGTCGAGCAGTCCGTCACCCGACGCCCCGTAGTTGCTGCACGAAGACGAGAAGAGGAACCGGCTGACGCCCGCCTGCTTCGCCAGCCGGGCGAGCCGCAGCGAACCCTCGAGGTTGATGTCGTAGGTCAGATTCGGATTGATGTCTCCGAGCGGGTCGTTCGACAGCGCCGCGAGGTGCATCACCGCGTCGAAGCCTTCGAGGTCGCCGACCGTCGCGTCGCGCAGGTCCATGCGCCGCGAGGGCCAGGTCTCGACGACCGGCGGGCCGAAGGTGCAGGTCTCGAACAGATCGCTGTCGAGGCCGCAGGCGTCGATGCCGCGCTCGGCGAGGAGAGGCATCAGAAGCGAGCCGATGTAGCCGTGATGGCCGGTGACGAGTACGCGCATGGCGGAGGTGTCCTTTCCGGAGCTGCCGGGTGGGATTCTATCTTCACGGGCTAAGATTGCCCTTCGCATGCGCCCTCTCGGCCGCCTTCTACCCGCCTTGTTCGCCAGTGCCGTGGCCTTCGCCGCGGCCGGCTGCGGCGCGCCCGCGCCAGCTCCGCCGGCGGTTCCGGCGGTTGGGCCCGCCCCCGCCGGCCCGCCACAGACCGGCTTCGAGCCGGCGCCGACGCGCGGCTACATCCTGATCTCGATCGACGCCTTGCGCGCCGACCACCTCGGGCTCTACGGCTACGCGAAACCGACCTCACCGTTCCTCGACGAGCTCGCCCGGCGGGCGACGGTCTTCGATCACGCCTTTGCCCAGGTGCCGTCGACGCTGCCGTCGCACATGTCGATGTTCACCGGCCTCTATCCCGGCGAGCACGGTGTCTTTCCGCCCTCCTCTGTCCTCGCGCCGGAGATCCGCACGCTGCCCGAGATCCTCCTGCACGCCGGCTTCCGCACCGCCGGCCACACGGAAGGGGGCTACGTCCAGGGCGGCTACGGCTTCGCGCGCGGCTTCCGCGAGTGGACCGACACCCCCTACGCCGACGACACCGACGTCGAGCGCACCTTCGGCCGCGGCGTCGCCTTCCTGAAGACGGTCCAACCGGGTGAGCGCTTCTTCCTCTTCCTGCACAGCTACACCGTGCACGACCCGTACTGGCCGCCCGAGAAGTACCGCCAGATGTTCTGGCCGGGGCCGCCGCCGCCCGGCGCCGGCGAGCCCTCCGGGCCGCACTTCGCTGCGGTCAACGGCGGCCTCGCCGAGGTCACGCCCGCAGCGGTCGAGTACTACAAAGCGCTCTACGACGCCTCGATTCGCTATACCGACGACGTGCTGCGACAGCTCTTCGCCGACCTCGAGGCGAGCGGGCTCGCCGCCGACACGACGGTCATTCTCACCTCCGACCACGGCGAGGAGTTCCTCGAGCACGGCAAGCTCGTCCATACGCAGATCTACCCCGAATGCCTGCACATTCCGCTCATCGTCGTGCATCCGGCGCAGCGTGAAGGGCTGCGCATCGGGCGGCTGGCGCAGACGATCGATTTCGCGCCGACGATCTACGACCTCGCCGGCGTGACACCACCCGGCGGCCTTTCGGGCAAGAGCCTGACGCCGCAGTTGCGCAGCCCCGAGCGGGCGCTCTCGGGCGAGGCCTATGCAGAAGTGAAGGTGTTGCGGTTCGATGGCCAGGCGCTGTTCGCGGCACGCGACGGCAAGCTCCTGCAGGCGACGCTCGCCGCGGCGGTCATGGAGTCCGACGGCCACTGGGTCTCGAAGGAGACGCACTTCGACGCCCTGCCGCCGGCGCTCGAGTTCCGCGCCGTGGCCTTTCACCAGCCACGCGAGATCGCGGCTCTCGTCGACGGGAAGCCCGCGACCACGTTGCAGCTCGAGACCGACTGGAAGAGTTTCCGCCTGGAACTTCCCGGAGGCGCCCGCAAGCACCTCGTGACGCTCACCACACCCGGCTGCGACACGCCGCTCGCGCTCGGCGTCGGCAACGACGGCCGCTGCCTGTCGTTCAAGCTCTACGGCCCGCCGCTCGAGCGCCGCGAGCTCTTCGACCTCACTGCCGACCCGCTGGCCGCCCACGACCTGTCGATCGAGCGCTCCGACTTGCTGCGCGAGTTGCTCGCACGCCTGGCGAGCGGCTACGCGCACCAGCTGCGGACGGCACCCGCTGACCAGGCGCTGACCGACGAGCAGATCAAGAACCTGCGCGCGCTGGGATATCTGCAGTAGTTCGCGTCTTACTCAGCATCGCAAGTCTTGACCGCAGCTGGTCGGGTCACTCCGGCACTCGGGGTTCGGCCTCGCTGGTTGGGTCACTCCGGCACTCGGGATTCAAAGTTGGCTCCTATTTGAGGCGTGGTCGCCCACTTTGAATCCCGAGCGCCGGAGCGCCCCTGTCAGGCGTGGCCAGAACGCTTTTCTTAGCTCTCTACCGACGAGGGGTGGCTGGACCGAGGGCTCCCAGGGGGCCCGGAGCGCGCCTCTTCAGCGCGAGGACCCCATGGGATACGGGCCAGACAGGACCCCGAGCACGGGCCTCAGCGACCAGAACCGCTAGGGCGAGGGCTCCGTCAGCTATTCGGCAACATCCCCAACTGCCACATGAAGAAGATCCGCTGGTCGGCGGCGTCGCGGATCTTGAGGTTCAGGGGTTTGCCCTGGCCGTGCCCGGCTTCGCGGTCGACCCACAGGAGGACCGGCTTCGCCCCCGGCACCTCGGCCGTCGCCGCCTGCATCGCCGCCGCCATCTTGCGCGCATGCAGCGCATGGACGCGCATGTCGTTCTCGCCGGCGGTGAGCAGGACCGCCGGATAAGCGGTGCCGGCCTTCACCTTCTGGTAGGGCGAATAGGCGTTGAGGAAGGCGAACTGCGCCGCGTCCTCGGCCGAGCCGTACTCGGGCACCCAATAGCGCGCCATCAGGAAGTTCTGGTAGCGCAACATGTCGAGGAGCGGCACCGCCACGAGCGCCGCGCCAAACAGGTCGGGCCGCTGGACGACCGCCGCACCGGTGAGCAGCCCGCCGTTCGAGCCGCCGGCGATCGCGAGCTTCGCAGGCCGGGTGTACTTCTCGCCCACCAGCCACTCGGCGGCGGCGATGAAGTCGTCGAAGACGTTCTGCTTCTTGGCCAGCATTCCGGCTTCGTGCCAGGCGTCGCCGTACTCGCCGCCGCCGCGCAGGTTGGGCAGCGCCATCACGCCGCCGGCGTCGAACCACTGGAACATGGTGGCGGAGAACGCCGGCGTCTCCGAGACGTTGAAGCCGCCATAGCCGGTGAGAATCGTCGGATTGCCGCCGTCGAGTTTCAGGCCCTTGCGGTGCACGACGAACATGCTGACCTTGGTGCCGTCCTTCGACTTGTACCAGACCTG
>JAGOCP010000116.1 GCA_017998715.1 Thermoanaerobaculia bacterium
CCGGTCTTGCCGCTCTCCAGGGCGGTGCCCGGCTCGACGAGCACTTCGAGTCCGCGCCGGCCGAGCCACTCCACGAGCTCGCGGGCGACGCCGGCGGCGTCCGCGCTCGCCGCCTTTGCGACCACACCGACCCGGCGTGCTCCGCGCGGCTCGATCATTGCGGCTCCTCCCGAGGCGGCCGGCGCAGCAGGGCGAAAGCCTCGCGGTTGCCCTCGGCGCCGGCGACCGGTGAATCGTAAGTCCCGACGAGGTCGAGACCGAGGGCCGCGAGCTCGTGCGCCCGCAGCTCGATCGTCGACCGGCGCAGCGCTTCGTCGCGCACCAGGCCGCCCTTGCCGACCCCACTGCGACCGACTTCGAACTGCGGCTTGATGAGCGGCAGCAGCAGTCCGCCGCGAGCGAGGTGCGGCATCAAAGCCGGCACGACCTTGGTCAGCGAAATGAAGGAGACGTCGACGACGACGAGATCGAACGGCCGATCGAAGGCGTCGGCGGCGAGATAGCGGGCGTTGATTCGTTCGCGAACTTCGACGCGTGGGTCGTTGCGCACCTTGAGATCGAGCAGGCCGTACCCGACGTCGATCGCGGCCACGTGCGCGGCGCCGCGCTGCAACAGGCAGTCGGTGAAGCCACCGGTCGAAGCGCCGACATCGAGACAGCGCAGACCCGCCGGGTCGACGGCGAAATGCTCGAGCGCCGCGGCGAGCTTGCCGCCGGCGCGCGAGACGAAAGGCTCGGCCACGCCGGTGAGCTCCAGGCGCGCATCCTCTTTCATCGGGCTGCCGGGCTTGTCCACCCGCACGCCGTTGACTCCGACCTGGCCGGCCATCACCGCGCGCCGCGCTTTCTCGCGCGTCGCGAAGAGGCCGCGCTCAACCAGTAGCTGGTCGAGACGCACCGGCCGCACCCATCGCTCCAATCGCTGCCGAAGCTCCGATCGCGCCCGCCGCCTTGGCGAAGAAGCTGCGGAACCGGAAGTAAAGGCCCTCGGCATCGAGCCCCAGCATCTTGCGCAGAACCTCCTGCGAGCCGTGGGGCACGAACTTGTCCGGGACGCCGATCGCGAGCGTGGCGACCTTGGCGAGCTCCATCTCCGAGAGCGCCTCGAGGACCGCGCTGCCGAAACCGCCAGTCAGGGCATGTTCCTCGACCGTGGCGAGGCGCGCGCCCCCTTCCAGCGAACCGAACTGCTCGATCTGCAGCGCCAGCAGCTCGCGGTCGAGCGGCTTGACGAAGCGGGCGTTGACGAGAGTGAGCTCCACCCCCTCCTTCGCCAGACGCTCGATCGCTTCGAGCGCCGGATAGACCGTCGAGCCGGTCGCCCAGACGAGACCGTGCCGGCCGCGGCGCAGCACCTCCGCCTTGCCGATCGGCAACTGGCGGAACTCGGCGTCGAGCGCCACGCCGATGCCGTTGCCGCGCGGGTAGCGCACCGCCGTCGGATGCGGCTGCTCGACCGCGGTGGCGAGCATGTGCTGCAGCTCGTTCTCGTCCTTCGGTGCCATCACGATCGCATTCGGGAACATGCGGAAATAGGCGTAGTCGAAGAGACCGTGGTGGGTCCAGCCGTCGTTGCCGGCGATGCCGCCGCGATCGAGCGCGAAGGTGACCGGCAAGTCCATGAGGCAGACGTCGTGGAAGATCTGGTCGAAGCCGCGTTGCAGGAAGGTCGAGTAGATCGCCACCACCGGCCGCATGCCGCCGAGCGCGAGGCCGCCGGCCAGAGTCACCGAGTGCTGCTCGGCGATGCCGGTGTTCAGGAAGCGCTCCGGGAACTGCTCGGCGAAGGGGATGAGCCCGGTGCCGTCGGGCATCGAGGCGGTGATCGCGACGATCCGCGGATCGTGCTCGGCGAGGCGGACGATCGTCTTGCCGAAGATCGCGGTGTAGGACGGTGCCGAGCCCGGCTTCCCCTTCTGGATTCCGGCGACCGGATCGAACGGCGACGGGCCGTGGTATTCGACCGGCTCGTCCTCGGCGTACTTGTATCCCTTGCCCTTCTGGGTGATGGCGTGCAGCAGCACCGGACCGTCGATCGCCTTGGCGCTCTCGAGCGCCTCGAGCAGCGCCGGAATCGAGTGCCCGTTCACCGGCCCGATGTAGCGGAAGCCGAGCTCCTCGAAGAGCGTACCCGGCGTGAAGACCTGCCGCAGCCCCTCCTCGAGCCCCTTCGCCACCTCGACCATCGGGTCGCCGATGCCGGGGATCTTGTGCAGCACCTTCTTGATGTCGTCCTTGAGCTTGGCGTAGTGCCGCCCGGCCATCAGCGCTTCGAGGTACTTGGTCAGCGCGCCGACCGACGGTGAGATCGACATCGAGTTGTCGTTCAGGATGACGATCATCTTGGTGCCCAGGTGGCCGGCCTGGTTCATCGCCTCGAACGCCATACCGGCGGTCATCGAGCCGTCGCCGATGATGGCGACGACCTCGTGCGATTCCTTGCGCAGGTCGCGCGCCACGGCGAGGCCGAGGGCCGCCGAGATCGAAGTCGAAGCGTGACCGGCGGCGACGACGTCGTACTCTGATTCGCTGCGCAGACAGAAGCCGGAGAGTCCGCCGTACTGGCGCAGCGTCGACATGCGGTCGCGCCGGCCGGTGAGGATCTTGTGCGGATAGGTCTGGTGCCCGACGTCCCAGACCAGAAGGTCGCGCGGGGTGTCGAACAGGTAGTGCAGTGCGATGGTCAGCTCGACGGTGCCGAGGTTCGACGAGAAGTGCCCGCCGGTCTCGGAAACCGCGCTGACGATCTCGTCACGCAGGTCGTCGGCGAGCCGCGGCAGGTCCTCGCGGGCGAGCTGCCTCAGCTCATGCGGGTTGGAGACACGATCGAGTAGGTTCATGGGGATCTCCGGGGTGGGTCTCGAAATCGACTCTGTGCGCTCCGCCCTGACGCCGTGGACGGCCTCAGGAGCCGCGACGGTCGAGAAACGCGATCAGCTGTTGCCAGCTTTCGCGCTCGCGCGGCAGATCGGCAATCCGGTCCATCGCTTCCTGACCGAGCTCCTTCAGGCGCTCGCGGCTCCGCGCGAGTCCGTGAAGCGCAGGATAGGTGAGCTTGCTCGCGGCGGCGTCCTTTCCAGGCGTCTTGCCGAGAGCCGAAGCGCTGCCTTCGACGTCGAGAATATCATCGCGGATCTGGAACAGGAGCCCGATCGCCTCGCCTAAGTCTCGCAGAATCAGATCTTCCGCCGGCGAGACCGCGGCGTAGATGCCGCCCAGGCGCAGGCAGGCGGTGAGTAGCGCGCCGGTCTTGCCGCGGTGAATCCGGTCGAGCGCCGCCGCTGTCGCGGCGTTGGCGGTCCAGCCCGACTCGGCGGCGAGGTCCTCGACCTGCCCGCCGATCATCCCGCCGCTGCCCGCCGCTGTGCCGACGAGCGCCACCGCACGCGCCCGCATCTCTCCCGGCGCGGCCGCCGGCTGCTCGGCGAGGACGGTCAGTCCGAGGGTCAGCAGCGCATCTCCCGCCAGGATCGCCGTCGCCTCGTCGAAACGCCGGTGCAGGGTGGGCCGGCCGCGGCGCAGATCGTCGTTGTCCAGCGCCGGCAGGTCGTCGTGCACCAGGCTGTAGGTGTGGATCAGCTCGACCGCCGCGGCGCCGGCGAGCAGACGTTCGTCCGGCGCGCCGAACGAACGCCCGGCGAGCAGCACCAGCGCCGGGCGGAGCCGCTTTCCACCGCCCAGGACGCTGTAGCGCATCGCCTCGTGCAAGCGCTGCGGCGCGAGCCCGGCAGCGGGCAGCAGACGATCGAGCTCGGCCTCGACGGCGTCGCGGGCGGCGGCGAGATGGAGCGAGAATGCTTCGCCCGGGCTCACGTCGCGCTCCCTGCCTTCACCTTCGATCCCGCGCCGATCTCGAGGCAGAAGGGCGCCGCGAGCAGCAGGAGTGCGACGCGCTGCACTTCGACGTCTCCCCAGTTGTGCTCGAAAAAGGAGGCGAGCGCGAAAGCGAGCAGCGCCGCGGTCACTCCGAGCCAGAGATCGGCGCGTGAACCGTCGCCAGAGTCGCGCTCCACGCGGTACCCGCGCCAGGCGCGGCCCAACGCCACCGCGAGCAGCGCCAGGTAGCTCGCGAGCGCCGGCAGGCCCCTTTCGGCGGCGAGCTGGGCATAGCTGTCGTGCAGATGCGGCACGTTCAAGCGCGCTGCGCTGGTGTGGCGATAGATCGGATAGAGGCGCTCGGCCATGTTCGGGCCGACGCCGAACAGGGGGTGCTCGGCGACCATCCGCGCCCCGGCCTCGAGCATGCAGAGGCGGTCGTAGCTCGATTCGTCGGAGAGGTTGGCGACCGAGAGGGCGCGCGCCAGCACCGGCACCGGCGCCAGGACGATGAACGCCGCCGCCGCCGGCAGAATCCACAGAAGAAGGCGCCGGCGACGCATCCAGAGGAGCCAGCCGCCGCCGAACGCGAGCCCGATCCAGGCATTGCGCGTCAGCGAACCGACGAGCGCCAGGTTGATCGTCACCAGCGCTACCCAGGCGAGCCAGGGGGCGCCGAGCCAGCGCCACCGGCCGGCGACCGCCGACGCCTCTCGCGGCCGGAACATGAGGCGCGCGATGAGCACCAGATCGACCAGCAACAGAATGCCCGAGAAGGTCATGACGTGCGAGAACGGGCCGCGGATCCGGCGATCGAGATCGCCGAAGCCGATCCAGAACTGGGCGAGACCTGCCCCGGCCGCGAGCGCCGCGGCGAGGATCGCGGCGTCGAACATGCCGCGCAGGCGCCGCTCGCCGGCGATCGAACCGATGGCGAGCGGCAGCGCCGCGAGGGTGAAGAGCTCGCGCAGGGCATCGAAGCTGGTCGCGGGATCCTGCGAAAAGAGGACCGCTACCGCGAGCAGGGCAGCGTAGACCGCGGCAGCAACGAGCAAGGGGCGGGCGCGGCGGAAACCGGCCTCTCCAGGCTCACGCAAAGCCGGGAACAGCACCAGGCCGAGGCCGAGCGTGACGTTCGAGAGCGCGATGCCGAAGAGCGTCAGGAGGTGCGAGGCATAGAGCCCGAAGCGCAGGCGTTCGCGTGTCGCCGCGTTCCAGGCGACGAGACGGAGCGGCGCGGAAAGCCCCACGAGGGAAGGCGCCCCGGCGCCCTAGCGGGCGAGCACCGAAGCCGGCAGAGCTTCGTCCACGAGCATGACGGGGATGTCGGACACGATCGGGAAGACGAGCTGCGAAGCGCCGCAGAACAGCCCCTCCTCGACCACCGGGGTCTCGTCGCGGAAGTGCTCGCGGTAGCGCTCGACGAGCGTCCGGCGGACGTTCTCCGGCAGCTCCACGCGCGCGAGCGCGCCGCGGCAATGCGGACAGACCAGAATGGCGAGAAGTTCGGGATCGAGGGGCATCGGCAGAGGGCTCTGAGGCTCGAAGCGCCCAGAAGATAACACGGCCCCGCCGCCGCAGGCGGTCTGGCGCGATCCGGAGGCGGCTTCGGGAACGCCGGAAGCGGCTCTTCGGGCGCGCTTTGCTAGAGTCCGCTCCGGCGGTTCACTCGGCTCGCCCGACTGCCGACTGCAGGCTGAGATACCCCGACCTCGACCATGACGATTCCAGAGCAGAACCTCGCCTGCCGTTCCTGCGGCGCGCCCCTCGACCGAGTCATGGTCGACCTCGGGAGCTCGCCGCTCGCCAACTCGTACCTCCAGCCGGCCGCGCTCGCCCGGGCCGAGCTCTTCCTGCCGCTGTGCGTCTACGTCTGCGAACGCTGCTGGCTCTGCCAACTGCCGGAGTGCGCCACGCCGCAGGAGATCTTCAGCGACTACGCCTACTTTTCGTCCTTCTCCACCAGCTGGCTCGAGCACGCCAGGGCCTATGTCGATGCCATGGTGCCGCGTTTCGGGCTCGGCGCCTCGAGCCAGGTCGTCGAGATCGCCTCGAACGACGGCTATCTGCTGCGCAATTTCGTCGAGCGCGGCATCCCGGTACTCGGCGTCGAGCCGGCAGCGAACGTCGCCGAGGCGGCGAGACAGCTCGGCATTCCCACCGAGGTGCGCTTCTTCGGCCGCGAGGCCGCCCGCGACCTCGTCGCCCGGGGGCTCGCCGCCGATCTGCTGCTCGGCAACAACGTCCTCGCACACGTTCCCGACCTCGACGACTTCGTCGGCGGACTCGCCCTCCTGCTCAAGGCCGAGGGCGTCCTGACGATGGAGTTCCCCCATCTCGTGCAGATGATCGACGGCAACCAGTTCGACACCATCTACCACGAGCACTATTCGTACTTCTCCTTCGTCGCCGTCGAGCGCGTCTTCGCCAGCCACGGCCTCGAGCTGTTCGATGTCGAGGAGCTCGCGACGCACGGCGGGAGCTTGCGGATCTACGCCCGTCACCGCGCGGCGGCCGGAACCGTCCCGGGAGCGCGCACGCCGCGGGTCGCGGATCTCCTGGCCCGCGAGCGCGCCCTGGGCGTCGAGAGCCTGGCCTATTACGCCGGCTACTCCGAGCGCGTGCGCGAGACCAAGCGCGCTCTGCTCGAGTTCCTCATCCGCGAGAAACGCGCCGGCAAGTCGATCGTCGGCTACGGCGCGCCGGCCAAGGGCAACACGCTGCTCAACTACTGCGGCGTGCGCGGCGACTTCCTCGACTACACCGTCGATCGCAGCCCGCACAAACAGGGCCTCTTCCTCCCGGGCACGCGGATTCCGATCCGCGCGCCGGAGGCGATCTTCGAGACCCGCCCCGACTACGTGCTCATCCTGCCGTGGAATCTGCGCCACGAGATCGCCGGCCAGATGGCGGCGATCCGCGACTGGGGCGGGCGTTTCCTGGTGGCGATCCCCGGGGTCGAGCTGCTGTGAAGCTCGTCCGCCTCGGCATTCCGGGCGCCTTCCTCGTCGAGATCGAACCGGTCGCTGACGACCGCGGCTTCTTCGCCCGCACCTTCTGCGCCCGCGAGTTCGCCGCCGCCGGACTCGAGAGCCGGCTGGTGCAGACCAGCCTGTCGTTCAATCCGCGGCGCGGGACGTTGCGCGGCCTCCACTATCAGGCCGAGCCGCATGGCGAGGCGAAGGTGGTGCGCTGCGCGCGCGGCACGATCTACGACCTGCTGGTCGATCTGCGGCCCGACTCGCACATCTTCCGCCAGCACCTCGCGATCGAGCTTTCGGCCGATGCCAGGAACGCGGTCTACATTCCGCCGGGCGTCGCGCACGGCTTTCTCACCCTGACCGACGACTGCGAAGTGCACTACGCCATGTCGGAGTTCTTCGCGCCGGAGGCCGCGCGCGGCGTGCGCTGGGACGATCCGGCTTTCGGCATCGTGCTGCCCGAGCCGGTGCGGCTGATCTCGCAGCGCGACGCCGGCTATCCCGATCTCCTGCCGCCCGCTTCCCCGCAGCCATGACCGGCGCCGAGCTGCATGCGCTCGCCGCGCGGCTCTTCCCGATCCCGCGCAGCCTCACCGGCGATGGCGTGCGACAGAGCCTGGCGATCCTCGGCGAACAGATCGCGCTCGAGATCCGCGAGATTCCGACCGGTACGCCGGTCTTCGACTGGACGGTGCCGCGCGAATGGCGCCTGCGTGAGGCGCACATCACCGCCCCCGACGGCCGGAGGATCGCCGACGCCGCGGGGCACAACCTGCAGCTCCTCGGCTACAGCGCACCGTTCCGCGGCAGGATCGATCTCGGCGAGCTGAAGCGCCATCTCTTCACCCTCCCCGACCAGCCCGACCTCGTCCCCTACCGCACCAGCTACTACAAGGAGCAGTGGGGCTTCTGCCTGCCTCACCGCCTGGTCGAAGCGCTGCCCGAGGGTGACTACGAGGTGGTCGTCGACACGGAGCTGTTCGCCGGCAGCCTGACCTACGGCGAGCTCGCGCTCGCGGGTGAGACGGACGAGGAGGTCCTCTTCTCGACCCACTGCTGCCATCCGTCGCTCGCCAACGACAACCTCTCCGGCATGGTGGTGGCGACGGAACTCGCCGCACGCCTCGCTGCTCGCCCGAGCCGCCGGCTCTCCTACCGTTTCCTCTTTCTGCCCGGCACGATCGGCGCCATCGCCTGGCTGGCGACGAACCGCGAACGGCGTGCGCGGATCCGCCACGCCCTCGTGCTCGCCGGACTCGGCGCCCCGGGGGACTTCCACTACAAGAAGTCGCGCAGCGGCGACGCGCCGATCGATCGCGAAGTCGCGAGTGCCTTTGCCCGCAGGGGAGAGAACCTGGCCGTCGAGGAGTTCGTCCCCTTCGGTTACGACGAACGCCAGTACAACGCCCCCGGCATCGGCCTCGACGCGGGTTGTCTCTCCCGTACGCCGTACGGCCGCTACCCCGAGTACCACACCTCGGCGGACAACCTCGACCTGATCCGCCCGGAGACGCTCGCCGGAGCGGTGTCGGCGCTCGAGTCGGTGGTCGATGGGCTCGAGGGCCGCGAGTGCTTCCGCAATCTCGCCCCCGAGTGCGAGCCGCAGCTCGGCCGCCGCGGCCTCTACCGCCTGATCGGCGGCGACGACGCCGGCCGCGAGCGCGAGCTCGCCATCCTCTGGATGCTGAACCTCTCCGACGGCAGCCACTCTCTCGACGACATCGCCGAGCGCTCGGGGATCTCCCCCGCGGCGCTGCGCGAGGCGGCCGAAGCGCTGGTCGCGGCCGAGCTCCTGGCGCGGCTCAGGTAGCGCCCGCAGGATCCGTGCGCGGCGCGTCCTCGCGTTCGGCTAGAGTCGAATGGCAGGTCAGGAGGCATCGATGAGAATCCGCGTCTTCGCTCCCCTTTTCGCTCTCGTTCTCTCTTCTTCCGCTCTTGCCGCCGAGCCGGCGGCGCCTCCCTTCGATCCGTCCGCGCTGGGCGCGGCGATCGAGCATCCGACGGTCGTGCGCGAGATTCCGCTCGGCGCCGCGCTCGCCATCGGCCATGGCGAGCTCCGTGTTCAGCCCGGTGCCAAGGTCTATCTGCTCGCCGCCGATGGTGTGGCCTGCGGCTTCTGGCTGCAAGGGTCGGCGACGTTCACCTATCGCGTTACGGATCGCTTCTCCGAGCCGGTTGCAGCGCGCAACTTGAAATCGGCCTCCAGCCTCGTTGCGACACGCGACGGCGGCGTCCTCGAAGTGAGCCTGAAGCTCGAGGAGGCGGTCGTCTGGAGCTGGGACCTGCTGTCGACGAGCCCGCCCGCAGCGGGCGAGAAGCTCCCGGTGCCCTTCTCGCCCTGGGCGACCTCGGTCCTGGGCAAGATGTTCACCGCCAACCCGGCGCGCGACCTCTCGCTCGCCCGCGCCAACGGCGGCAAGGGCTACGTCAACGCCCTCCTGCGCAGCGACAAGGGCGATTTCGCGCTCGATGTGGATCCGCGGCCGAACGCCCGCATCGAGAGCCTCACCGAGCTCGAATCGCTGCCGGCGCCGTGGGGCGATCGCGCCGGCCGGCTGCGTCAGCGGCAGCTGGTCACCCAGCCGGTGGGCCGGACCTGGTGGGAGCCGGTCGCGCCTCCCTTCGCGGTGCCGCAGGTGAGCTCCGAGATCGTCAACGATCGTGGCACGCACGTCGTCGTGACCTCGAAGAGCAAGGTCGTCTCCTCGAGTGCCGCGCTCCGACTCTTGTCGTTCGGCATCGGCGAGTACGTGATCGACCAGGACGGCCGCGTGCGCCTCGTGCAGGTGAACCGCGTCCTCGTCGACGGGCAGCCCGCGCCGCACCGGTTCTTCCGCGGCGACCTTCTGGTCGCCCTGCCGCGCCCGCTGGCGGTCGGCGAGTCGGTGCTCGTCGAGGCGGTCGTCGAGGGCGAGTTTGCCCAGCGCCCGGGCGGCGACAACTACTTCGATCTCGGCGCCGGGCAGATCTCACCCGCCGCCGGCGACGGCGCGCTCGACTATGCGGCCTACGACATCCGCGTCGAAGTCCCGAAACCGTTCGTGCCTTTCGCCTCGGGAGAATCGGTCGAGACAGGTTCCACCGACTCCACGAACTGGCTGCGCTCGCGCCTCGAAGGCTCTTTCCGCTACCCCGTCGTGCTCGCCGGGAAGTATCAGTCGGTGACCGAGGAGCAGAACGGCTACAAGGCCGTGGTCTCCACCTACGCCCGGCCCAAAGAGGCCGCCGCCCGCCGCCTCGCCAAGAACTTCTTCGCCGCCAAGAGCTGCTACGAGAACTGGTTCGGCGTACCGTACCCGTTCCGCGAGCTCGACATTCTGGAGATCAACGACTGGGGCTTCGGTGTCGCTCCGGCGGGCGTCATCTACATCACCAAGGAGGCGTTCAACAGCGCCACGACGGCGCGCGCCACCGCCGGCGACGAAGACGAGGCGTTCCTCAACGCGGCCACCTCGCGCGGCATCAACGAGCGCTTCGCGCACGAGGTGGCACACGGCTACTTCCCGCACATCGTCCAGCTCGCGGGCGATCAGGACACCTGGCTCTCCGAGAGCATCGCCGACTACGTCTCGGCGACCTGTATCCAGCGCACGAGCCCCAACGCCAAGGAGGGCCAGCGGCGTTTCGACCTGGCGCTGCGGGAGTGGGAGAACGGCGCCCGCACGCTCAAGCCGGGGGCGAGCGTCTTCCTCGCCGACGAGCTCGCGTTCGAGGACGAAGCCGACGGCATGGACCGGCAGAACCTGCTCTACGCCAAGGGTCCCCTGGTACTGCATGCGATCCGCGCCGAGCTCGGCCGCTTGAAGGGCGGCGCCGCGCAGGGCGATCCGCTCTTTCTCGCTTTCCTGCGCGCCCTGGTGCGCAACTTCACCTACAAGCCCGCCGAGACCCGCATGCTGCCGGCGATCCTGCGGCAGATGACCGACACGGACTGGCAGCCGTTCTTCGAGAAGTACGTCTACGGCACCGACATGCCGCCGCTCGGCTGAGCG
>JAGOCP010000424.1 GCA_017998715.1 Thermoanaerobaculia bacterium
GCCCAACAATCGCGTGCAGCGTCTCGTCGTCGCGCCGGACGGCGCGCGGGTCTACATCGACGGCAACTTCACCGCCGTCGGCGGCTGCAACACGACCCCCTGCCACGCCTACCTCGCCGCCGTCTCGCCGGCGACAGGCCTGCTCGATGCGACTTTCGACCCGAGCATCGAGTCGGACGGCGGCGCCTTCGCCACCGTCTACGCGGTCGCCCTCTCGCAAGACAGCCAGACGCTCTATCTCGGCGGCGAGTTCGACACCGTAAACACCATTCGGCGCAGCGGCGCCGCCGCGGTCGACAGCGCGACGGGCACGACGGCGACCCTCTTCGCGCCAGCGCTCACCGACACCAATCCGAACGATGCCGAGGTGCAGGTCTACGACATCCAGGTCGACCGTGACTGGATCTACCTTTGTGGCGATTGGTGGGCGACCGAAGGGATCGGCGATCAGCAGAACCAGCGCAACGTGAACCGCTTCGCACCCTCTTCAGGTGCGGTGGACCCCGGCTTCTGGATCGCCACCGACGGCGGCGTGCAGGCCTGCGCGCTCGATCCGGACCTCGGCGTGCTGTTCGTCGGCGGCCATTTCGACTGCGTGCGCGCCTGGCTCGACTCGACGACGCCGGTCGAGGCGAATCCGCCGCAGTGCGGGAGCGATCCGCTCTTCGTCGGCACGCAGCAGCGTGACCTCTTCGCGCTCACCGTCGCCGACGGCACCCTCCTGCCCTGGAATCCCGACACCGCCGGCGCCGCCGGCACCTGGGCGCTGACGCGCGACAACGGCCGCCTGCTGGTCGGCGGCCAGCTCGCCTGGCCGCGCACCGGCACCGCCACCCACCAGTCGCTCCTCGCCTACCCTCTGCCGCTCTTCGCCGACGGCTTCGAGCAGGAGAACAGCGACCGCTGGTCGACGACCTTCCCGCCCTAACGAGAGCGCCGAAATCTCGGGGACAGTCCCCAACGACCCGTCCGGCAGTTCCAGAGCGTCCGATCGCTGATTTCCACCTCGATGTCGCCGCATGGGGTTTTTCTCCGTTCTGGAGCACGGAGGGACCACCGACCATGCCGTACCGACGCCGGATCGCCAGCGCCGCGATCGCACTCATCGCCACGATTTGCGCCGCTCCTGCCACGCCTGCCGGCGCCGAAGACGGCCTGCTCGACGACACCTTCTCCACCGATGGGCTGCTGCTCATCGGCTGGTCAGGGGGGACGCAGCCGGCTCGAGCCTACGCCGTCGACTCCTTTCCGGACGGATCGCTCCTGGTCGCCGGGGATGTCGAGGTGGCCTCCGCCAACCCCGACCTCGGCTTCGTCAAGATCACCGCCACGGGCTTCGTCGATGTCGGCTGGGGCGCCCTCGGGCGGAGAATCGTGCCGATCGACGCCGAGCCCGGCGGTGACGACTCCGTGCGCGCGCTCGCCATCCTGCCCGACGGTTCGGCGATCGCCGCCGGCGTCACCCTCTTCTACTTCCCGAATGAGGAGTTCCCCGCCTACCGGCCGGCGCTCACGCGCCTCGACGTGGACGGGAACCTCGAAGCGACGTTCGGCGACGCCGGCGTCGCGATCATCGACCTGCCCTGGGCGACGGGGGACTTCTCCCTCGATCTGACGTTGATGCAGCCGGACGGGAGAGCGATCTATGCCGGCTACTGCTACGACTGTCCACTCCCCGGCGACGGGCGGAGCACGCTCCTCCTGCGGGTGGGCACGGACGGAGCTCCCGATCCGACCTTCTCGGGCGACGGCTGGATCCGCGAGGCGACGGGGACGCTCGGGACCTTCTCGCCCTCCGCCATCGCCCTCGACGGCGCCGGCCGGATCGTCCTCCTCGGGGGCGTCGGCGGCGGGCAGCATGGCCTGCTGCGCCTCACTTCTTCGGGTGCGCTCGACACCTCCTTCGGCGGCGGCGACGGCGTCGCCACCTTCCCGAGCCCGGTGGGTCTTTCGAATCCGCACGGGCTGGCGATCGACGGTTCCTCAGGGGCGATCTACTGGTCCTACTTCTCGGCCGCGGGACCGAACCAGAATTTCAGCACCGTGCAGCGCTTCGCCGCCGATGGGACGCCGGACGCGGCGTTCGGCGGCGACGGCACCGTCGAGCTCGTCTACCAGGAACGAATCCAGATCGACAGTCTCGCCGTCCAGACGGACGGGAAGATCGTCGCTGGCGGATACCGCTTCGACCAGCAGACGCTGGACCGCGAATGGATGCTCTATCGCCTCACCTCCGCCGGTGCCCTGGACGGCACGTTCGACTCCAACGGCCGGCGCCTGGTCGACTTCGGGCAGCCCGCTGGCCAGGGAGAAGCGATCCAGACCCTGCACCTCGCCGGTGGCCGGACCGTCGCGATCGGCCGCATCGAGGTCGGAGGCGTCAACCGCTACGGCATCGCCCGGCTGACGAGCGACCTCATCTTCCGCGACGGCTTCGAGCGCGCCTCGGCGGAGGGCTGGCTGGGGAACTGAAGAGAATCCGGCAGTCCCCGGTTGCCGCCCGGTGTACCTGCGGGCTTACCGGCCGCGCGGGATGGGGGCGGTGAGCTGGCGCTGGAGCTCGGCTTCGTCGTAGGAGCTCTTGGAGGTCGCGATCAGGCCGTCGGGGGCGAGCGTCCACTCGTCGGAGCCGCTGAGCTTGATCGCCCTGCCGGTGCCGCCGGGGCCGGTGTTCCTGCCGGTCATCGTCCAATAGAAGGTGATGTTGCCATCGAAGAGGCTGAGCTCCTCCATCTTCATGGCGACGTCCGGGTAATCGGTCATGACCTGTTTCGCCCGGGCGGCGATCGCCTCGCGCCCGACGAGCGGCGCCGCGGCGTTGATCGCCAGCGATCCGTTCGGCGCGAAGCGGGAGGCGACCTTCATCGGGTCCTCACCGGCCCACGAGATCGCATAGTCGTTCGCGAACTCCCGGAGCTTCTCG
>JAGOCP010000425.1 GCA_017998715.1 Thermoanaerobaculia bacterium
CTGCCCGGCCGCGACCTCCGGGCTCTGGCCGACGAGGCTCACCCGGACGGCTCGCCAGTGCCGGCGTCGTTCGCCTGGCTCGAACGGCCGGGCGCCGAGTCGTTCGCGGTCACGGCGGGCGGCTTCAAGCTCATCCGCTTCGCCGGCGATCCCAGCAAGCGCGGAGCGGGCGAGGCGGCACGCCTGCCGCAGTTCGGGCCGCGCGAGACGCCGGCGCGCTCGCTCTACGATCTCGCTCGCGATCCCGGCGAGCGGACGAGTCAGCTCGATCTCGCCGAGCGGCGCTCGCTGCGCGAACTCTGGCTCGAAGGCAAGCTCGCCTTCGCCCTGGCGCGCCACGGCGGTCAGGCGGCGGCGGAGGATGCGGTGATCGATCCGGAGCTCGAGAAGAGCCTGCGCGCGCTCGGCTACTTCTGATCTCGACCGCGTCGCCGACGGAGCGCGTCAGCCCTTGACGGTGAAACCGCGCGCCGCGAGCAGCGGCCGCAGCGCTTCGCGGCGGTCGCCCTGGATCTCGACGCAGCCTTCTCCCACCGTGCCACCGGTGCCGCAGGCACGCTTCAGGTGCCCGGCCAGCTCGCGCAGGAAGTCGCTGTTTCTCGGCAGACCGTCGACGACCGTGACGCTCTTGCCGCCGCGCCCCGATTTCTCCAGCCGCAGCTTGGCGACGATCTTCTCCGGCACCGGCTGCTCGAGGTTCGCGGCGCAGCGGCAGTCCGCCTTCGGCCAGCCGCAGCGCGCGCAGACCGTGCCGGAGTCGGTGGAGTAGACAAGCCTGCCGGAAGGCGCGCGGGTCACGGTGGGGCCGATCTGCAGTGGCTCGTCAGTTCTTCAGGTGCTGGGCAAAGAAGGCGATCGTCTTGCCCCAGGCGTCTTCGGCGGGACCGGCCTGATAGTTGTTGCCGGTCGGATTGGCGAAGGCGTGATCAGCCTCCGGATAGACCACGATCGTGGCGTTCTTGCCGAGCTTCGCGAGCTCGTGCTCCATGGCGCGCACACCGTCGATCGGGATGCCCTGGTCCTTGCCGCCGAAGAGACCCAGAAGAGGCGCCTTGAGGGCGCCGAGCGCCTTGGGGTCGGACTGCGTGCGGCCGTAGTACATCACCGCTGCATCGATGCCGTCGGGGATGGCGAGCGCGGTCTCGAGCGCCCAGCCGCCGCCGAAGCACCAGCCGACGACGCCGATCTTCGTCGCGCCCCACTGGCTCGCGAGGTAACCCTGGGCCTGACGGAGGTTGTCGGTCAGGCGCGCTGGCTTCGCCATCGCGCTCTGCATCGCCGCCATGGCGGCTTCGGGCGTCGTGGCGACCGTGCCCTCGTAGAGGTCGACCGCGAGGACGAGGTAGCCCTCGCCGGCGAAGCGTCGCGCCATGGTGCGGACATTGTCGTTGAGCCCCCACCACTCCTGGATGACGACGAGCGCCGGCAGAGGCTGGGTCGCGGGCGCCGAGAGCACCGGACGGGTGAGATAGCCCTTGACCGGCTTGCCGTCGAGCGTCGCGTAGACGATCTCCTCGGCGGCCACCGTCTGGGTCGGCGCCGGCATCGTCGCCGGGCTGGCCGCAGCGCTGTCGTGCTGGTGCTCTTGGGCCATCCTGGCCGCGTGTTCGGCTTTGTCGGCAGCATGCGCGGCGGCTTTCGCGGCGGCCTGCGCCGCGGCCTCCGCAGCCTGTGGGGCGGCAGCGGCAGCCGGTTGGCCCGGCTGCGCGGAAACCGGAGCTCCCGGCGCACCGAGCGTGGCGGCGAGGGCGAGAGTGGCGAGAGCGAGAGTGCGGAAAGTCATGCGGGATCTCCTTCGTTGGGAAGGCAGAGACTATCGAAAGCCATAGAATCCCGTCTCTTGAGAGTCCGCACCGCACTCCTCGCCATGCTCCTGCTGGATCTCGCCGCCGCGGCGACCTGGTTCGCCGGCCGCTACGGCTCCGAGCAGGCGGCCGAGCAGCGCCTCTTTCTGCTCTGGGCACTTCCCGGCCTGGTCTATCTCTGCGGCGTGCTGACCCGCGAAAAGAAGAGCCGACCCCAGGGGCCCGGCGCGGCGCCGGCGCGCCTGCGCCTGCCCGGCATTCCGCTGCCCGCGCTGCCGCCGGCAAAGCCGGTCCTGCCGCTGCCGGCGCCGATCGCGACCGCGCCGCGGGCCAGCTCCGCTCCGTCGCCGATTCGCACCTCGCGCTGGTCGACCGTGCTGTTGTGGATCGCCATCGCCTGGGCGATCGACCTCGCGCCGCTCGCGATCGGTTTCGAGGCTGGCTGGCTCACCTTCGCCTTCGGCGCCACGCAGCCCGGTGCGGCGCAGTGGCTGACGGCTCTCTGGGCGCTGCCGCTGCTCGTCCTGGTGGCGATCCGCTTCACCGAGCGCACCCTGCGCGGCGAGCTCTTCCGCAGTCTCGCCGAAACCTGGGGGGCGCCTGGCGCCTGGGCCCTGACGCTGCTGTGCGGCACGGCGCTCGCGCTGCCGGCGATCGCACCCGGCTTCGACTTCGGCGCGCCGCTGGCCGTCGCTGCCGGGCTCGCCACTGCGCTCGGCCGCGAGATCGGCGCGACGGTCCTCTATCGCGCCTCCGGTCTGGTGGCGGCGGGGGTCTACCGCGGCACCCTGATCTTTGCCGAGGTCTTCCTGGTCGCCGACTGGCTCCAACCCGTCCTGGTCAGCGCCACCTATGGTACCGGTGCCGGTACCTACCTGCTTCTGCGGGCTGCCGCGCCGCTCCTTGCCGCGCTGCTTCTCGCCCGTGCTCTCCGGGTGGCGGTCCCCAAGCCGACCGACGGCGGCGCCAAGGGCCGAGCCGGCACCGGCACGGCCCTTGCTCTTTAGTCGCCCGAATCCGCCGCTCCTGAAGCTCGCGTCGAGTCGGCGCCTACCGAGGAGAGATCGATGCCCAGCCCGCTGAAGTTCCTGTCCGTCCGTCGCCTTGCCGC
>JAGOCP010000426.1 GCA_017998715.1 Thermoanaerobaculia bacterium
CCGCCTGGCGATAGACCGGCCCGACCTCGTCGCCGGCCTCCTGCTGGTGGCGCCGTCGATCGATCCGGCCGAACAGCGCCACCGCTGGTACAGCATCGCCGGCGCGACCGTCGTCGTGCAGTGGTTCCTGCCCATCGACTGGACGGTTTCGAACCGCGAGCTCTGGCCGCTCAAACAGGAGCTCGAGGCGATGTTGCCGCTGTGGGCCGGGGTGCGCTGCCCGACGATCGTGGTGCAGGGGCTCGCGGACGATCTGGTGCCGCCTGGCAACGCCGACTTCGCCGAACTTCGGCTCGCGCCGGGAAAGGTGCGAATCGACCGCTATCCGGGCGAGAATCACTTCATTCTCTGGAAGCGGCCCGAGACGGTCCGCAAGCCACTGCTCGACCTTTTGTCGGGAGCGGGATGGCCTCGCTCCGAGGGAGACGCGCCATGATCCGCAGCATTCTCTCCGTTATCGTCGGGCTGCTGGCCGGAGTCGTCACGATCTTCCTGCTCGAGGCGGTCGGGCACCGGTTCTACCCGCCGCCCGCCGGCCTCGATCCGACCAACGTCGAAGCCTTCAAGGAGGCCGTTGCGGCTGCGCCGGCCGGCATGCTCATTGCGGTCCTGGTCGCTTGGGCGGGAGGGGCTTTCGTCGGCGCGGCGGTCGCGGCACTCCTCTCGGAGCGCCGGCGCGCCTGGCACGCCCTGGCGGTCGGCGCGGTTCAAACGGCGCTCGCCAGCGCCCAGTTCGCCATGGTCCCGCACCCGCTCTGGTTCATGGTCCTCGGGACGACGATCTTCCTGCCTGTCGCGGCTCTTGCCGGCCTCCTGGTCGGGCGGGAGCCCGACCAGGCCTGAGGCCGCCCGAGCCGGCGGGCGGATGCTAGAATTCCCGCCCCATGGCGCTTCCTATCCTCGATTCCCAGGCCGGTTCCGGCCGTGCAGTTGCTCACGAGAAGCTCGACGATGTCGTGATCCGCTTCGCCGGTGACTCCGGCGACGGCATGCAGCTCACCGGCTCGCAGTTCACCAACACGTCCGCTCTGCTCGGCAACGACCTCGCGACCTTTCCCGACTTCCCGGCCGAGATCCGCGCTCCGCAAGGGACCCTCGCCGGCGTCTCGGCTTTCCAGGTGCGCATCGCCGACTACGACATCCACACTCCTGGCGACGCCCCCGACGTGCTGGTGGCGATGAACCCGGCGGCGCTCAAGGTCAACCTGAAAGACCTGAAACCGAACGGTGCGCTGATCGTCAATCTCGACGAGTTCGACGAGCGCAACCTGAAGAAGGCCGGCTTCGACGCCAATCCGCTCGAAGACGACAGCCTCGCCAAGTACCGGGTGTTCAAGGTCGAGCTCACGACGCTCACGCGGAGGGCGCTCGAAGACAGCGGGCTCGACGCCAAGTCGCAGGAGCGCTGCAAGAACTTCTTCGCCCTCGGCATGGCCTACTGGATGTTCAGCCGGCCGATCGAAGGGACGATCCAGTGGCTGGAGAAGAAGTTCGCCGCCAAGCCGCAGCTCGCGGCGGCCAACATCCAGGTGATGAAGGCGGGCTTCAATTACTGCGACATCACCGAGCTCTTCCACACCCGCTACGAGATCGAGCCGGCGAAGCTCCCGGCCGGGGTCTACCGCAACATCACCGGCGGCACGGCGATGGCGCTGGGCTTCGTCGCTGCTTCGCGCAAGTGCGGCCTGCCGCTCTTCCTCGGGGCCTATCCGATCACGCCGGCTTCGGACCTGCTGCACGAGCTGGCGATGTTCAAGAACTTCGGCGTCACCACGTTCCAGGCCGAAGACGAGATTGCCGCGGTCTGCGCGGCGATCGGGGCCTCCTTTGGTGGCGCGCTGGCGATCACCTCGACCTCGGGTCCGGGCCTGGCGTTGAAGAGCGAAGCGATGAACCTCGCGGTCATGGTCGAGCTGCCGCTCGTCGTCATCGACGTGCAGCGCGGCGGCCCGTCGACCGGCCTGCCGACCAAGACCGAGCAGGCCGACCTCCTGCAGGCGATGTTCGGGCGCAACAACGAGTCGCCGCTGCCGGTGATCGCTGCGTCGTCGCCGGCCGACTGCTTCGCCCGCGCCGTCGAGGCCTGCCGCATCGCCATTCGCCACATGACGCCGGTCGTGCTGCTGTCGGACGGCTACATCGCCAACGGCTCGGAGCCCTGGAAACTGCCCGAGAGCGCCGACCTGCCGGACTTCGGTGTCGAGTTCCATACCCGCGCCGAGAACTTCCTGCCCTACGAGCGCGACGCGAAGACGCTGGCGCGGCCGTGGGCGATCCCGGGCACGCCGGGGCTCGAGCACCGCATCGGCGGCATCGAGAAACAGGACGGCACCGGCAACATCTCCTACGACCCGCAGAACCACGAGCACATGGTGCGGACGCGGGCCGAGAAGGTCGCCCGCGTCGCCGACATGATTCCGGATCTCGCGGTCGACGGTGAGCCGGAAGGCAAGCTCCTGGTGCTCGGCTGGGGCTCGACCGAAGGCGCCATCCACGGCGCGGTCAACCTGGCGAGGAAGCAGGGCGCCAAGGTCAGTCGCGCCCATCTCCATCACCTCAATCCGTTCCCGAAGAACCTCGGCGACATCCTCGGCAGATTCGAGAAAGTCCTCGTCCCGGAGATGAACCTCGGCCAGCTCGCCCTCCTCCTGCGCGCCAGGTACCTCAAAGACATCGTCAGCTACAACAAGGTCGAAGGCAAACCGTTCTACCGTTTCGAAGTCCTGGCGAAGATCCAGGAGGTCCTCGCTTCGTGAGCGCCCTGAGATACGAATCTAGAAAGAAACTGACATGACGATTGCATCGCCGCCGCTGACGAAGAAGGACTTTCAGACCGACCAGGAGGTGCGCTGGTGCCCGGGGTGTGGGGACTACGCGATTCTCTCGGCGGTGCAGGCGG